>CADEGN010000234.1 GCA_902826865.1 uncultured Myxococcales bacterium | reverse complement strand
CGTCGGGGGCGCTGGCGCACTCGCTTTGGCGGTGGCACTCGCACGCGGTGCCCCAGCACGCGGCGCCGTCTTCGAGGCAGGCGACCGCGCGGCACGGGGCGATCGGAACGCAGGTACCGGCCCCGTCGCACGTGCTGCCGGGGCCACACGCGGTGGTGCCACACGTGATCGAGGCGCCGGCGAGCGTGCACGGGGCCGCCGGGGCGTGGCATTCGCCCGAGATCACGTCGCAGACTTCGGCCGGGCCGCAGGGGTCCGGCGTTTGGCCGTGGCACGTCGTCACGCACACGTTGTCGATGCACGCTTGGTTCGGTGCGTTGCAGAAGGTGCAGTCTGGCGGCCCGGTCGTGGCGCTCGTCGAGTCGGCCGGTCCAGTCGTCGGGTCCGAGGTCGTCGTCGCGTCGACGGATCCTCCGGCGCTCGATCCAGGATCCGCGGCGGAGGAGGACGATGGTGATAGACCCGTGGTTTGCGGTTCGCGGTTCGCGTCCGGAGTGGCGCACGCTGCCGCGCCCGCCAGGATGATGCTCGCGATCTCCACACCCTCTCGGCGCATGCAGCCATCATACGCCCAACCGACGTCCGCACCGGGATCGGAAAACGCGGTCGGGCCCGACGATGCGTGCCTCGTCCCTCGACGTCGACGGGTCGTGTCGCGTAGCGAAGTGTATGCCCGTGGTGCTCCGCGGTGAGGAATGCGTCGGCGCCCGAGCGTCTCCTCGCGCGCCGCGCGGCCGACCCGGTCGCAACGCGCGTCTGGGCGCTCGGCGCGGACGAGGACGGAGCGGTCCGCATCACGGCTTCGCCGACCGACGACGCCCTCCCGGAAGGTCGGTCACTCTGCAAAGAAGATCAGTCCGCGAACGCGTCGCGAACCAGTCGATGAAGGCGGTCGGCGAAAGACCAAACCGCAGGTTGACCAGCTGACCCAGACCGGCTGGCTGCGCTCCTGCTGCCGCTCTGCGATCGGGGAACCGATCTCCGAACCGGAACCCCGGATCTACGCGACTGTTTTTCGCTGCCGCCACGGCAGATCACAACATTCGTCCCGTACAGCTGGCGCGATGGAGCCGATGTCGCTGCTGATCTCCGGCGCGCTGATGCTCGTGGTCGGCATCGCATCGATCGAGACCTGGCGTCGTTGCGCGAACGTCCGGTTTCGATGGTTCTGCGCCGGGGCTGGGCTGTGGTCTGTCGCAGTGGTGGTCAAGCTCATCGTCGCATTGCTGGCCGACGAGGCCGTGTTGGCATTCCTCAAGTCGGCGCTGCCCAGGGGCGGCTACTTATTGATCGGCAGCGCGTACTTGGGATCTTGGTCCGCGCTGTGCGAGATCGGTGCCGTGGTCCTTGCTGGGGAGCGTTGGAAGCAGCTGGCCACCGATCGCGATCGCGCCATCGCCATCGGTGTCGGGGCAGGCGGGTTTGAGGCTGCGTTGCTGGGCTGCGTGGTCGTTGTTGTCGCGCTGGTCGACGTACTCACCACGGCGTCCCTCGGCGTCGGGGCCATCAGCACCGACCCGGGAGCGCTGTGGCTTGTCGGTCCTGTCGAGCGGATCATCGCCATCCTCTGTCATGTCTCGACGCGGCTGCTTGCCCTGACCGGACTGGCCGCGCGCCGACGACCGCTTGTCATCGCCGGTTTCTTGCTCTTCGCGCTGCTCGATGGACTCGCGGGCTCTTTCACCTGGCCGGCTGGCTCGAGACGCTTTCACCGTGGTGCATCGAGCTGGCGCTCGCCCCCGTGGCAGTCGCCAGCGTCTTCATCATTCGCCGGTGTCGGTAGCGCCGAGCCTATCCGCAGAAACGGTCGCTACACTCCTTGCACGCCCCCGGTCCAGTCGCTCTCGTTCTTGCCAAGCACAGGCCCCTCCGAAAAAACCGCACTGAACGACCTATCCTCAGGGGAGTAGGGGCCGCGACGATCGCCCGCGGAATACGATCGCTGCTAGAGTATCTCGCTTGGGCATGTCCAACGAGCCCGGATCTCCTCGGAAGCTGTACGGCGACTACGGAGCCGAGGACTGGTTGCGCGTGCTCGAGATCGGCGCGCACGAGATCCCCGATGTCTTGATCCTCCACGGTGAGTGGGAACCGCAGCCGGCGCTCGATCGTTGGGCCGCGCGGCTTGACACGTGTCGGGGAGCCGCGTGGAATCTCCTGCTCGGCGCCCACCGTGGGCTCCGCCTCGGATTCGCAGTGGCGCACGGCGGTCCGAGTACGGCGGTCAGCGTGCATCCGTTCGCGGTGATGGGAGTTCCCGTGATCATCCAGACCGGGTACTACGGTGGATTGATCGAAGCGGTCGAGTACGGAGAGATCCTCGTCGTCGACGCTGCGGAAGCCGAGGACGGCGTGGCGAGCGGCTATGTACGCGATGCGTCCACGTTCGCAGCGGATCCCCGGCTCGTCGACGAGGCGGTCGCGGCTTGCGTTGCGCATGGTCGGAAAGCGCGACGCGGAAGCGTCGTGACGATCGCCAACTCGATGATCGAGACCCACGACATGGTCGAGCGCTGGGCAGCGCGCGGCCATGTCGGCGTGGAGATGGAGGCGGCCACGACGTTCGCGATCGCGCGGTCGTACGGCCTGTCCGCGGTCGCACTGCTCGACCTCGTCGACAACCTCGCCCGCGGCCACGGCTTCTACGACAACGACGCGGAACGAGATGCGGTCGTCGGCGCAACACTCGAGAGCATCTACGAGCTTGCCCTGGAGCTCGCGCATGCTCGCGGCCCGCGGTGAGCTGCGCGCCTGACTTCTGGAGCACCCGGAGGCGTCGAGTCGACGAGCAGTCGTTGACCGCACCAACGATATGGGGCAACTCGTGGGCTCAACGCCGGGAGGCATCGAGGCAACGATCAGGCCGCTCGATAGCGAAGCTGTCGCCCTTGATCCCACGGCTGACGCGACGACGAGCGAGCGAACGCAAAGGTCAGACAACAGCTCTCGATGATGGTCGGCGCGGGAGCATCGAGGAATTTCGACGCTGGTGGCTGCGGGTCGACCGCCTCACGCGCGAGGGCGAGTGGAAGGCGGAGAACGTCAACGAGCCGGAGGTGCACTGAGACCTGAGGACGGCGATACCAGTCTGCGGGGGCGCGATGGACTCGAACGCCGTCCGTTCCGACGGAGGTGCTCCGAACGTGTGGCAGGCGCTCGCGATCGCGGGCCTCGAACGACCCATCGGCACCATGCCCCGGGTATCGCAGCGCGTCGGCTCGCGCAGCACCCCAGGTTCAGGGTTGCACACCGCAGCGTCCAGATCAGTCTCGGCGCCGTCGGTGGCGGGAGAGGCAATCTTGGCTGACAACATCGAACTGTAGCTGTTCCTCGGCTCCGATGAATTTCGAATCGGGCGGAAGCTCAGCGAGCGCGGCTGCGTGGTCGAGAATCTCGACATGCTCGGGGTCACCGCCAGCGAGGTAGACGTAGTCGGCCAGGAACGCCTTCGCTCGGACGAGGCTGGATCCGGGTGGTTCGCGCTTGCTGGCATGCGCGTGAATCCGGAGGGTCACCGAAGGGTCGCGCTTGCGGATGTCCGGCATCGCGAGGAGCACGTCCCACTCCGTCCAGCCAGAGCCAGGCTTGGGCCCGAAGTCGATGCAGTCGCGAAACTCGCCGACCCAGCGCCGAGTGTCGACCAGCTTCGCGAACCGCCGCTCAAAGCGTCTGAGCAGCGGGAGACGGGGGTCGCCGAAGCATCCGTGGTAGTCAGGGATTCTGGTCGTTTCGCCGTCCAACGAGATCGTAACGATCGTCCAAGGGGCATCGCTGACCTCCTGCTTGCAGTTCAGACTCCTCGGGAGTCGGCGCAGGCCGCCGCTTCGGAGTTTCTCGAACAGCGCCGCGGCGTCATCGGGGTCGACGTGTTCCGTCGCGAGGCCGACCGTCTCCACGAACCGATCGCCCTTCCATTTCACGGTGCCCTCAGCGTTGAGGGTGACCTCATACAGCGGGCAGGTTCCCAGGCATCCGTGTGTTCGCACCGTCACCCAGTCGGAGCGGCCCCCGGGCGGAGGTCGCACGAGGGCCTCATCATCCGGGAGCACGGGTCCGGTCCGGGGCGAGACGATCGGCTCCTTGAGATCCGGGTCCTGCGCCACGCCATGGTCGATGCACGCCAGCGTTAGCAGCAGAGCAGACAACGCAAGCGTCGGGCGGCGGTGCATTTTTATGTGACGCGTCGATCGGCAGGCGATTCGAACGGCATGGTGGTCCGGCGCGGCCAGGCGTTTCTCCGTGCGAAAGGAACGCGCGTGCGCGAGCCGGTTGCGCCAGTCGACCGTTTGGACGTAAGAATCATCACGTGAGCGTCAACGATGGACGGGGATGCGGGGCGCCCTGCTCGCGAGGAGAGGGCGCGCCCGCATCAATCGAGCTCCGCTGACCGCTCGTCCTCGAAACGGTGATGCAGGCGGACCGGGGCTTGGCGTTGGCGAAACCGCATGTTGAGCAGCTCGACCAACATGGAAAAGGCCATTGCCGCGTAGATATAGCCCTTGCCGATGTGCTGACCGAACGACTCGGCCACCAGCATGACGCCGATGAGGGTCAGAAACGAAAGCGCGAGGATCTTCATGCTGGGGTGACGATTCACGAAGTCGCCGATCGGCCGCGCGAACACCAGCATCACGGCCACGCTCACTAGCATTGCGATGACCATGATCGACACATGGTCGACCATCCCCACGGCCGTGATGACCGAATCCAAGGAGAACACCATGTCGATCAGGATGATCTGCCCGATGATGACCGCGAACTGCGAGCGCCCGCCGTCGGCCACGCTTTGTTCGGCATGCTGGACCTCGAGCTTGTCGTAAATCTCGTGGGTGGCTTTGCCGATCAGAAATATCCCGCCGACGAGCAGGATCAGGTCGCGGCCCGACGGCGTCCAACTCGCGAGTGCAAACAGTGGGGTCTGAAGCCGCATGATCCACGAGATCGTGAACAGCAGCGCAAGCCGGCTGATGAGCGCCAGACCGATGCCGGCGCGCCTCGCCGACTCGCGCTGCGCCTCAGGCAACTTGCCGCAAAGGATCGAGATGAAGACGATGTTGTCGATTCCTAGGACGACTTCCATCGCCGTAAGCGTGGCCAAGCTGACCCAGGTCTCGGTTTGCGCAAACAGGGTGATGTCCATGGTCTGTCGCTGCCAGCGTGACACAGCGCGCGCGCCTGCACGCAAGGGTCTAGCGGGCTCTGGAATGATATCGGCGAACCATCGCGAAGATCTAATCGAATCTCATCGGCGCTCCACGGGCAACCGCCGCGCCGTCCTACCGCGCCGCGGGCAGTCCGAAGGCCACGATGCGATCCGTCGCCACCACCGCAACGCCGTGGGCGACGACCGCGGTCGAGTACTTTCCGCCCCGCGCCAGCGCGCCGTCGTCGCTGCGCCACAGCAACTCCAGCGTGCTCGCGTCGAACGCGTACAACACCGGCCCCGGTGTCGTGGGGGCGAGTAGGGATGCGACGCGCGGCGCGTTCTCGTCGAGGACCCACACCACGGCGTCGTTGCCCGACGCGCTCGAGACCACCGGTGATCCGGGGTTCACGAACGCGATCGACTCGTTGTGGGCGGCGACCTCGAGGTACGCACCCTGTCCGGCCGGCGTGACGACGGACAGCCGCGCCAACGATGGAGGCACGCTGGTGTTCGAGTCCTCGGCCGCCTTGCTGGCGCCGGAGACGAACAGGTACGACGCGCCGGCGAGCCGAGCGTAGGCCAGGCGGCTGCGCATCTTGGCCTGATCGAGCTGGCCGAACTCCTCACTGTAGGGGCCGAACACGTTCAGGGGTCCGCGGGTTCCGAACTGCGGCTGCACGCCGGGCGGCAAGCGCGAGCGATCGGCGGCGGCATCGGTGCTGCACGGTGGCCGTGCCGGAACCCCGCCCGCGAGTGCGCTGCGATCGACGAGGTAGGCGTTGCCCTGCTTGCCGCCGAAGGCAACGGTGAGTGGGGTCGAACTGCCGTCCAGCGCGGGGAGTAGCACCGGTGGGCTGGCCGCGAGATCCATGTTGGAGTCGTCGAGCCGGCAGTAGTTGAACGGGGTGTAGCTACCCAGAAGCCGCAGGTCGCGATCGAAGTGGAGCAGCGAGTTGCCCCACACGCCGGGCGTGTCCGCACTGCCGGGTGGACTGTTGCCGGTGGTGGCCCACACGCTCCCGTCGGCGTCGATGGCGGGGCCTCCCGAGCCCCAGATTCCACCGTTGCTCTTCGCCTCGCGCCAAGGCGCGCTCGAGAACGCAGCCTCGATCGCGGTGGTCTCGGTGTCGATGGCCACCAGCCAGCCGACGCCCTCCCCTTGATAGGTGGCGAACGGGACGTAGAGGCGATCGCCGGCGGGCGATAGCTGCAGGGCGCCGCGCTGGGACACGGCCGCGGCGCGCTGCATCTTCGCCGGGCCGTTGCGGTTTACCGGCGCGAGCGCAGCGTCGTCGACGACAACGGGCCAGCCGTCGACCACGCTGCCAGCATGCGGGTCGAGGGCGAACGCCAGGTGCCCGCGTTCGCGATCCATGGCGATGACGTAGAGCCGCCTGCCCTCGACGTCGAGCACGGGCGTCGATAGCACGCCCATCGGCATCCCACCGTCGAGGCGATCGAGCGCGACTGGGTCGACCAACCGCGTCGACCACAGGATCTCGCCGGCGGAGATCGAGCACGCATCGCATCGGTGGGCGCCCGCCGCGACGGCGTAGACCCAGCCGTTGCTGGTGGCGGTGAGAATCACGGACGCGCGCGCGCCCGCACGCGGACCGGTCTCGATCGCGAAGTCGTCGATCCATAGCGGCGCGGCGTACACATGGGCGGGGTAACGGATGCCATCGATGTCCTCGGCATCGAGCTCGGGTGAGGACCAGCGGATCACCAGACCTTGCTCGGCGATCGCGCGCGGCCGCAGCGTGGTCTCGGCGTCGTTCCAGCCCAACCGCGCGGCACCGTGGTAGCTGGTCCACGCGATCGTGGGCCCTGGCGCGTCGCAGGCCCACGGACACGGCAGCTCGGCGTCTGCACGACAACCGCTCGCCAAGATGCCGGCGACGATCAGCCCGCGCACGACCAGATCTCCATGCAAACTTCGTCACCGTCGGCGCACGCGCTGCAGTTGCACGCACTGGCGGCGTCGCGAGCGACTGCGTCCAGTAACGTGTCGAAGCGGGTGGGTGCCAGGGCGGACGTTGCGCCGTCGCAGGCGGCTGTGCAGCTGGCCAGGTCGGCGTGGCCGCACGGCGCGATGGCGCACAGCACCGCGCATCTCGGTTCGCCGCACGAGACGCGCGCCTGCGCCGCGCGGGCCGAACAGCCCGCGACTTCGTCGGCGAGCTCGGTGGCGCCGGCGGCCGCGTGCGCCGTAGCGGTTGCGAGCAGTGCGTCGTGCCAGTCACCGATCTCGCTCCCACACGGGAACTGGGCGACGTCGCAATCGTCGGACGCGGGATAGAACGACTCCGGAAGACAGTGGGCCCGACGATTCGCCGAGCACGATTCCACTTCCCCGCAGCTGCATTCGCCGGCCGCGTCGGCGCAGCGGAGTTTGCCCGTCGCGCAGGCTGTGTCGAGCACCAACGGATAGCAACGCCAGCCCGCATCACACTCGGCATCGAGCGCGCAGTCCTGCCGTGGGCAGCCTTCGTGGTTGTAGATCGAGGCCTTGCCGCCGCAGGTGTAGACGTCGCAGACGCTCACGGCGGCGCAGGCGTCGACACCCACGGGGGCACCGCAGCTTTGTGCGGGTCCGCCCCCGGATTCACTCGATCCGCCGCTGTCGCCGTCGGCGGCCGGTGCAGCCGCGCTGCACGCGACCACCAACGGCGCCACGACTGCCCATGAGAGCACGCTCCAAAACGGGATCGACCAAGCCATGCATGACCTCCAACCCAAGCCATCGAACAAGGTGGCGACGGCAACGTGTCCCCACCTAACGCACGCGAGTTTCGCAGGCGCCGACCTTCGATGCAAGGCATGCCTCCGGGGACCCAAGGGCGGTCGCTCGACGGGGACAGGGCCCTGTCGAGGATCGGCGTCTGGGACGACGCTGGCGTATGCTCGTTCGACGTGACCACGAGGCGTCTTCGCCACCGGCGCGCGTTCGCGGTGCTCGTCGTCGCGCTGGGCCTGATGCATGTGTTCCCACCGCGCGCCGGACCGGAGCCCGTGGTGTTTGGCGTGCTCCCGTTCGACCTGGCCGTGGCGCTCGCGTGGATGCTCGCCGCTGGCCTCGCCGTGCTGTGGATGACCTCGAGGCCGCTGTGGCCCGACGAGGACGGCGAGCGATGAGCCCCATGATCCCCATCGCGATCTGCTGCGGGGCGTACCTGGCGATCGTCATGATCGTGGGAGCCGTCGCCTATCGCCGCACCGCGGCCGATCCCGAGGACTACTTCCTCGGCGGGCGTGCGGCCAAGACTCTGGTGCTGTTCATGGCGCTGTTCGGCACCAACGTCACACCGTTCGTACTGCTCGGCATTCCGGGCCTCGCCTACCACGAGGGGATCGGCGTGTTCGGCTACAACGCCGCCGTCGTTGCCCTCGGCATCCCGCTGACGTTCTGGCTGGTGGGGCGGCCGGCGTGGCACGAGGCCCGCCGCCTGGGGGCGATCACGCCGGCCGAGCTGTACGCGAAGAAGCTCGACAGTCCAGCAGTCGGCGTGGTGCTGTTCGTGGCGTTCTCTGGCTATACGCTGCCGTATTTGGTCACGTCGGTGATCGGGGTCGGTATCGCGGTCGAGACCTTCACCGACGGCGCGGTATCTGGACTGCTGGCGGCCGCGGCGATTCTGGTGGCCACGGTGGCATACACCGCGGCCGGCGGCATGCGGGCGACGATGTGGACCAACGTGGTGCAGGGCGCGTGGTTCATGGCGTTCATCCTGGTCGCTTTCTTCGCGATCGCCGACGGCCTTGGCGGCGCGCAGGCGGCAACCGCGGCCGTTGGGCGCAGTGTGCCGGCGCTGCTCGTCGTCGAGGGACACCCGCGCTTCGCTCCCGCGGCCTGGAGCTCGTGGGCCCTGGCGATCTCGCTGACGGTGATCGCGTTCCCGCACATGCTCGTGCGGATCTTTGCCGCGAAGGACCAAGCGGCGCTGCCACGCACGTGCCGGCTCTATCCCCCGGCGTTGCTGGCGTTGTGGCTGCCGGTGGTCCTGATCGGAGTGTGGGGCGCGGCCGCAATCCCCGGACTCGAGGGCCGCGCCTCCGACCGCATCTTGCCGCTGATGATCGCGCGCTTCATGGGCCCGTGGTGGCAAGGTTTGGGACTCGCGGCGATCCTCGCCGCCGTGATGTCGACGCTCGACGCGCAATTCCTGACGCTGTCGTCGATGCTCGGGCGCGACGTCCTGCGTCGCGCCTACCCCTCGCTCACGCCCGAACGCGAGGTGACGTGGGCACGCGGATTTGCCCTGCTGCTCGCGATCGCGACCTTCGCCGTGGTACTGGCCGCGCCCGCATCGATCTTCGCCATCGGAACCTTCGCATTCTCGGGCTACGTGATGCTGGTGCCGACGCTGTACCTCGGCCTGGTGTGGCCCAGATTCCGCGCGCGCGCAGCGATCGCATCGATCGCGGCCGGCAACGCGGTGTTGATCGCGACCTTCGCGATCGGTGTGCCACAAGGCGGGATCCAGCCGGTGGCCTATGGGCTCGCGGCGGCGATCGTCGCCGGACTCGCGTTCGCCGAGGGACGCGCTGCACCGCGCGCCTGAGCGCGACGCATCCGGCTGTGCGCCGCGCGCCCAGCTCGCTGCCGCGCGCCGCCGCGAGGCCGCAGGCTCCCAGTTCGTGCTTACGGTCGGCCGAACACCTGCGTCCACATGTGTCCGAGGCCGCCGCCGGGGAAGTAGCCCACGCCGATCTCGGTAAACTCCGCGCTCATGATGTTGGCGCAGTGGCCGTCGCTGTCCATCCACTGTTGCATGGTGGCCGCGGCCGTCGGGTTGCCGGCCGCGATGTTCTCGCCAGCGGCAGCGTAGTTGTAGCCGGCGGCCTCGATGCGGTCCCATGGCTCCTCGCCCCAGGGCGTCACGTGGTCGAAGAACTCCATCATCACCATCTGGCGGCTATGCACCCGCGCAGCACAGCGCAGTGCGGGATTCATCGTCAGTGGACCCACGGCGCTAAACGTGCCCTCGCTTCCACAGTCCGCGCCTTCGGACCTCCGTTGATTGACGATCGCGGCGATCTCGTCCTCGAGCCCCGACCACGGGGCTTCCCACCCAGACACCGGATCGCAGAACGGCAGGTCGGGAAGCGCGGGGGAATCGTCGCCGCCTTCCTCGCTCGAATTGTCGCCGCCCTGCCCGCTCGAGTCGTCGCCGGAGGCGCCCTCGCTTCCGGTGTCGGCATCGCTCGGGCTGAAGACTCCGCACGCGCACAACGAAGTGGACAACGCGAGCACGCGGGCGAGCGTTAGCATCACTGCATGTTAGCGAGGTGGGTCACGCCTCGGCAATCGGCGTGAGCCGCGGTCACGGCTTCCAGCACGGGTGGGCTGCCGTCGTGGATCCGTCGGCGCCGGCGCCGTGCATGTCGGAGAGGGCCGCGTCGGGCCGCCGGGCCGAAGTAGGGTGGGACGCGGGCCTGCGACTATCCTACGCCCGCGAGTGGCTTGCGCCGTCGCCCCGCCAACCACGACAGCAGAAACCAGGGCGCCGCAGACAGCGGATAGCCTTCGCCGCGACTCGTCGCACACGAGCACCCGTCGGGCCCGCGGGTCTCGCTCGGGCCTCCGGTCTCGTCACTTGCCGCTCCACTCGAACCGGTGGTGGACGATGGCCCGGGTCCATCGTCGTCGCTGCTGTCGTCGTCGCCGCCGCCAGAACCCGAACTCGACGGGGCAGTGCCCGTGTCCGAGCCCTCTGAATCGGGGAAGGGGGCGCAGACCTGTTCGCCGCCGCCTACGCCGCCGGCTGCACAGCGATCGGTCCACTCGCCGACGGCTTGATCGAGGTCGGTTGGAGCGTTGGCGCAGTCGGTGCCCCCAACGAACTCCTGGCCGTCGTAGCACGGCGATACATCCAGGCCAGTCGCATCTTCGAGCCAACCGATGGCATCGTCGGTGAACGCGTACGAAGAACCCATGCCGCACACGTTTCCGTCCGGGCCGGGCTTACGCACGCCGCCGGGGAAAAACAGGTGCGAGCCGGCACCGAAGACGCGCCACGTTCCATCCGCCATGCGAAGCAGTGCCGAACCTCCCGAGTCGCCGGAGCACAACGCTTGCGGCACCCGTGGATCGAGCGCGACCATGTTGACTTCGTGCACCGGGTCCGTGCTGATGGAATGGATGCGCTGCGCCACCGATCGCTTGACGCCGAACCCCACCCCGGGGCTTCGCTCGGTGATGAACGACGCCCCGAATCCGACGATGCGGACCTCGCCGCCGACCTGGAGAGCGTCGAGCTCGCAACCGGCGAGAAGCGGCACAGGCCGGACTGCGGATGGTTGCGCGAGTCGGCAATAGGCAAGGTCGTGCCCGCCGACCGACGTGTCGAGGTCGTAGTCTGGGTGCTGGACACACTCGAGCACGTCGACAACCTCGGCTGCGGGTCCGCCGGCAGCGGCGCGCTCGCCAAACGCGATTCCATCGATCCCGAAGGGCAGGCAATGGGCGGCAAGGAGCACGAGCTCGGGATGGATCAGCGTGCCCGAACAAACGTACACATTTTGGCCCAGTCCAAGTGCTGCAACCGTGCTGTGGAACTGGCACTCCTCGGCATCGGTGCCGTTGACGATGGGTGCCGGCGGTGGCGGCAGGGGCATCGCACGGGCGTCGGACGCGGCCAGGACGTTCAGTGCGAGTTGGCGCAGCATGTCGCCCCGGACTTTCGGAGTTGTACTTCGCGCCGTCAAGCGTTGTGTGGCCTGCGCGAGCAGTCGAGAGAGCAGATGACGCTCGTCTGCTACGCGTGGCGGCGGCAGCGACGCCGCGAAATGCCACGTGCTCAACCCTTCGCGTTTCGGATCGTAAGCGCGACCAATTCGTCGACCCTTCCGCCCCGCGACGACGAGCGGGCGAAGCCCGGCGCGACCTCATCAGCTCGTGAGG
>CADEGN010000233.1 GCA_902826865.1 uncultured Myxococcales bacterium | reverse complement strand
CTTTGGCAGAACCAATTGCAAGCTGGAGATCCCCATCAGTGCCTGGCGAACGCTGACCCCGGCCGTCGAAAGCCGCTCACCGATCCCACCGCGCGCGCCCGCGGGTCCGAAGGCCGCGCTGCGCGGAGCTACGTCCGTGCGTCGAACGGGGTGTTAGTGATGGTCATGGTCGTGGCCGCGCGCCGCGGACTCCATCCGCGACACCGCGCCCATGCTCAGCTCGTCGACGTTTGGCTTCATACCGCCGCTCGGACTCGTCAGCCACGAGCCGACCTTCTTGTAGTGCACGCCATAGGCGAAGCCGAATACGACCCCATACATGGCAATCCACGGGGCGATCGCGCCGTTGGACAGGATGTGCACGAACCGGATCGACAGATCGAGGTGTGGCACAGCGCCGTCGGTCGCACCTACGTAGAGGAAGAGCGAACCTACGACGACCAGGCACGCAGAGTAGAAGTTGGTATGGGTGAGCTTGCCCCACAACTTGCCGCGGTCGTCCTGGCGGAAATACTCAAGGCTGTAGCGGATGAGGGAATGGCCCACCAAGTACGCACCGCAGTAAAACCCGTCGAATGGGGCGTACGGCAGCAGCGCGTAGAAGACCGCAAACATCGCGAGATAGACCACGAGCGCGTAGAGCTGGGCCGGGTGGATCTTGACGTTCGTCAGGTGCGGCGCGCAGCGGACGACTTTGCTGTGCTCGCTGGTATAGCGGACGCCAAATCTGCTCCCGAGTCGGCTCCGCGTTGGACGACCCCAGCAGCAGCCGTACACGAAGCACCCAAGCCGTGCGATCGCCTCGCCGAGCGGCAGCGCCATCCCGGGGGCGTCGAGCAGGCGGAGGTACGAAACCCCCGTGATCTCGTGGATCGCCCACAACCCGACCATGCCGCCGGCGATCCCTCCATGCAGCATGTAGCCGGGCTTGATCAGCGTGGCGAGCGGGCGCCGGAACAGCTCGCGCCATTCGAGCAAGATGCTGAACAACCGGAGCCCGATCAGCACCGCCGGGACCACCAGGAACAGGTAGAGCTTCGCGATCAGCAGCACGTCCATGCCGACCATCGCGTCGTACCAGAGCGACCCGCCGAACCCGACGGCGAACGCCGCGGCGGCGAGGAAGGCGTAGGTCGTGAACAACCAGTTGCCGACGCGAAAGAGGATGGTGCGGTTGTGGAAGTCGAGGATCCACGTCGCGAAGAAACCGCGACGCGGAGCCGACTCGGAGCTGGTGGTGGCGTGGGAGCCAGTTGCGTTGGAGCTCATGGGACCGCTCTTGGGTGGGGCGGACTGTAACGAAACCGGCCGTGCTCCGCCAAGCGGCGGGCGACGCGAGGGCGCCGAAGGCCAGGGGTGTGATGTGACCCACGGCCTTGGCACGGACACCCGGGGCGTTCGACCCCGCGCGTCTGGGCGGGTGAGGTGGGGGCCGTGCGTGAGTTGTGCGCGCCCGCGCGGCTTGCGGGGGCGCGTGCGGGCTGAAATGCTACCTTCGGGCGTTACGCCTGCGGATGGACCATCCTGACGAAGACGAAGGCAGCGAGGAGCCCAGCTCGACCGGGTTCCTCCCCCTGTCGCTGGCCCTCTCGTTGTTCGTCACGGGGCTGTTCGTGCTCGGCTTCATCCGTTGCGGATGACGGGATTCTCACCTGGGATCGCGCCGTCCTGGAGCGATCGGGCGCGGTCGCCGACGCTTGAGCCGCGTGGCCTCACGGTGACGCCGCTCCGCCCGCTCGATCATCAGTTCGTGCGTGCCGCGCTCGCCACCGTCGCGCTGGACATAGCTGCCGTCCGACTGCATTTCCCAGGCGCTACGGTGATCGCCTAGCTGGAGCTTGAGTACGGCCCGCAGCTCGCGACGCAGCTGCGGCCCCTCGACTGGCACAAGCACCTCGACTCGACTCTCGAGGTTGCGCGACATGCCATCGGCCGAACCGATGAAGTACTCCTCGTCGCCGTCGTTGCGGAAGTAGTAGATGCGTGCGTGCTCGAGAAAACGGCCGACGATTGAGATGACCCTGACGTTCTCGGACAACCCCGCGATCTGCGGGCGCAACCTGCACGTATCGCGGACGATGAGGTCGACGCGAACACCCGCCATCGATGCGTGGTACAGCGCCTGGATCATCTCGCGATCCTCGAGGGCGTTGATCTTGATCTGGATGAGGCCGCCGCCGCCGAGTTGATGCAGCCGGGTCTCGCGCTCGATCTTCTCCACCAGCGCGGCTTTGAGCAGCTTCGGCGCCACCAGCAACTTGTCGTAGCGCCGCCGCGGCTTGTAGCCAGTCGTTAGGTAGTTGAACAGCTCGGTCATGTCGCGACCGATCGTGTCGTCGCAAGTGAACAGCCCGAAGTCGGTATAGAACCGGGCGTTGCCCGAGTGGTAGTTGCCGGTGCCAAGATGGGTGTAGCGGCGCAGACAGTCGGAGTCGCGGCGGACCACGAGAATGGCCTTGCAGTGGGTCTTGAGGCCCACGACGCCGTAGCTGACGTGGACACCCGCCTCCTCGAGCCGACTCGCCCAGCGGATGTTCGCGGCCTCGTCGAAGCGCGCCTTCAACTCGACCACGACCGCGACCTGCTTGCCATTACGGGCAGCGGCGAGCAGATGCTCGACCACCTGTGAATCCGACGACGTCCGGTACAACGTCATCTTGATCGCGCGCACCTTAGGGTCTTCGGCGGCTTCGCGGAGGAACCGTTCGACCGAAGTTGCGAACGATTCGTAGGGGTGCGAGACGAGCAGGGCGCCGGCGTCGCGGATCTGGTGGAACACGCTGCGACCGTCGCCAAGGTCGGGGTTATCGACGGGCCGGTGGGACGGGTCGTGCAGCTCGGGCACGTCCAGCGCGGCGATTTCGCCCAAGTCGCGGAGCCCGAGCATGCCGTCGAGCTCGAACACGTCTGCCTCGTCGAGGTCGAACTTCTCGGCCAGTAGCTGGCGGTTGGTCGCCGGCATGTCGCTGCCGATCTCGAGGCGAACAATCGGCGCGAACTTGCGCTCGCGCAGCTCCGATTCGATCAGCGCCACGAGATCCTCGGCCTGGTCTTCGTCGCCTTCGGTGACCGCGTTGCGGGTCACGCGGAAGCTGTTGCACGCCTCGATCACCATGCCGGGGAACAACAAGTCGAGGTTGTGCGCCATCACCTCCTCGAGGGTACAAAACCGCATCGACGTGCCCACGCGCATGAGTCGCGTGACGCCGCCACCGACCGGGACCTTGGCGCGCGCGAGCAGAGGCATCGCGTCGTTGGGATAGTGCAGCGTGACGAGCAGGTTGAGGGACAGGTTGGAGACGAATGGGAAAGGATGGGCGGGGTCCATCGCTTGCGGCGTCACCAGTGGGAACACATTGCGGTGATAGTCCTCGCGCAGCTGCAGTCGCTCCTCGGTGGACAGGGAACCGTACGGGACGACGCCGATTCCGTGGCCAGCCAGGGCGATCGAGAGCTCGCGCCAGGTCGCGCGCAGGTGCACCACGAGCTCGCGCAAACACTGGTGGCAGGCCGAGATCTGTTCGGCGGGCGTGCGCCCGTCGAGGGACTGATGGGTCACGCCGGCGGCGAGCTGTTGCTTGAGCCCGCCGATGCGCTTCATGAAGAACTCGTCGAGCGTCATGCCGACGATGGCGCAGAATTTCACGCGCTCGAGCAGGGGCGTTCGGGGGTCTGCGGCCTCGTGGACGACGCGGTCGGCGAAGTTTAGCCAGGTGAGTTCACGGCTGAGCAACGCCTCGGGCGCGGTCGGATCGCTTGGGGCCGTCCACGAGGTTTGGACGCGCGGCGGCAGCGGCTGGGCCGGCGTGCGCGCGGCGGGGCGAGGCGGGGATTGACCCTGCGCGATCCCGCTAGGCTCGAGGGTGACCTCGTCGGTCGCCGGTTGGGTATCGGTTTCCGCCGCCACGCGCGAAGGCAGAGCATGGCAGAAACCCCCCGGGGAGGGCCACGATCGTGCCGTCGAGGGGTTGCTACAAACCCCTGGCGACTGGGCATTGGCGAACTTCGGGTTTTCGAATCACGCTGCAGAACGCGGCCTTCTGTCCGTGCGTTGGGGCGTTGGTCGGTGGCGACGCAGGGCAAGCGACGGATGCGCATCGGACTCCTCGGCAGGGCCGCCGCTCTGCTTGTCGCGTGTGGGTGTTCGCCTGCGGTAGCCGAGCCGCCGATTGCCGCGGCCCCGACGGCGCAGCGGGAAGCGGGGGCATCCGAGGAGCCCACCGTGACGAAGCCGGCCGCTCCACCGGTCTCTCCACCGGCGGCACCGGTCTCTCCACCGGTGTCTCCACCGGCCGCACCGGCCGCTTCACCCGCGGCGGCCCCCTTGGGCCCGCCGCCGCCTGCGCTCGCCGCGCGGGACGTCTCGCCCCCGGACGACGTGACCACCGGGGACGAGTGTCCGGCGCGTGTCGACGGGCTGCCCGCCGGCGAGCACGTCGGCGACCATCGGCTCCAACGCGGCACCGTGATCGTCGTAATGAAGGCGGCCCGACAGCTCATGTTGTACCGCGCTGGCGAGCTGGTCGTTTGCGAACGCGCGGCCCTCGGCTTCGCGCCGCGCGGACACAAAGAGCGCCAGGGTGATGGTCGTACGCCGGAGGGTTGGTATCGCACGTCCGACAAGCCGTGGTCGAGCTTCGCCAACGCGATCGCGATCCACTATCCGAATCGACGCGACGCCGAGGCAGGGTTCGCTGCCCGGACCATCACGCGCAAGCAGCGTGATTTGATCGTCGCAGCCGATCGAGCCCGCAAGTTGCCCCCGCAGACGACCGGTCTCGGAGGCGCCGTGCTCATCCACGGCGGGGGATCGAACAGCGATTGGACGCTCGGGTGTGTTGCGCTCGAGGACGAAGATCTGCTGGGACTACGCGCGGCCTTGGGCGGCAGCATGCGGGCCGACCTGCTTGTGTTGCCCTGAGGCGCGGTGGCCCCCCGGTGCGACGCCAAGCTTGTTCGCGAAGGTTAGACACGGTCGCTTGCGGGGCCGCGGCACGCTTTCCGGCCTGCCAACGGCGTGCGAGATACGGACCCGCACGAGACAGGGCGAAAGCCCTGCGCGCGGACGCACATCGCGGGGCACATTCGCCCGTCGGATTTCCACCGATCGGCCCACCGGCCCCCACGTATGGACGGCTTAAGCGGGCCGCTCGCACGCGGGGCGGTGTGCGATCGGTACCCCGGCCGCGTCGCGCCGGGCTATACTTCTCGAGCGATCGTGGTCCGCCGCGACATCGAGCAGACGACGCTGTCCATGCGACGGACAGGGATCGTCGACGGGAAGCCCGCCGGCGAGCCTCAGATCGTCGTCCTGCTCGGCCGTTCGGTGGGGCAAGCGGTCGAGATTGGCGACCAATTGGTCATCGGTCGGGCGACCCCGGGGTTGAGCATCACCGACGACGGGGTTTCGCGCCGACACGCCGTCATCACCCGGGGAGCTGACGGGGGCTTCGTCTTGCGCGATCTCGGGAGCCGCAACGGCACCTTCGTCAATGGCACGCGCATCGACGAAGCATTCTTGCAGATCGGCGACCGCATCGCCGTGGGCAGCAACACGGTCTTGCAGCTCGTCATCCGCGATCGGTTCGAAGATCAGCGAATTCGAGCACAAAAGCTGCAGACCCTAGGCGAGCTGGCCGGTGGGATCGCCCACGACTTCAACAACCTGCTCGGGTCGGTGATGGCCAACGTCTCGCATCTGCAGAGTATGCCGGTGCTGGACGAGATCACGGCTCGCGCGGTCCTGGCCGACGTTGAAAGCGCGGCCCGTCGCGCTGCTGAGCTCACGGCCGATCTGATGGCGTTCGCCCGGGGCGGGCCGCGCATCAACGACTTCGTTCGCCTCGACCACGTCCTCTCCGATGCAACGCGCTTGCTCGGTCGGGGTCTGCCGCGCAACATCGCGATCGAATACGACTGTGAGAGCAACCTCCAGGTCCGCGGCGATCCGGCGCGCCTGGCCCAGGTGTTCACCAACATCGGTGTAAACGCGATCGCGGCGATGCCCAACGGCGGCATGTTGCGCATCTCGGGGTTGCGCTGTGAGGACGCCGCCAGCGAGGCCGCCGACGAGGCGTTCCTGCTGCCAACTGGCGACGTCGCGGTCGTTCGCATTTCAGACACCGGCGTCGGCATGAACGACGAGACCCGCCGCCGTGCGTTCGAGCCATTTTTCACCACGAAGCCGAGGGGCGCTGGGACCGGCCTTGGTCTCGCGACGGCGATGGCGATCGCCCGTGATCACGGCGGCCACATCGTCGTCCGAAGCGCTGAAGGGGCGGGCACGACGGTTTCGGTGCTGCTACCCCTGCGCCAAGGACCGCAGATGCGCGCTTCCACCCGGACGCTCGACGAACCCGGGCCGATGCAGGGGGTGGTGCTGGTCGCCGACGACGAAGATCTCGTCCGCAGCGCCGTGCGCCGCGTCTTAACCCAGGCCGGGCTCGAGGTCATCACAGCTCGCGATGGTGCCGAGGCGGTGGAGGCCTACCTGCAGCGCCGTTCGGAGATCGATCTCGTGATCTTGGACCTCGACATGCCGGTGCTGGACGGCGAGCAGGCGCTTGTACGGCTGCGTGCGATCGATCCCGGGGCCCGTGTGCTGATCTCCAGCGGTTTCCTCGACAAAACCCGCCACCACAAGCTGCGCCAGACCGGCATCGACGGGCTACTCGACAAGCCCTATGATTCGCTCACGCTTCTGCGGGCCGTGGCTGCGGTCCTGCGCGACGGGACCCGTCGCCCCGCACCGTGAGCCACCCACCCGCGCTGCGTCGGAGGACCAGCGCATGCATCGATTCACCCTGAGCACTTTGGTTGCCGCCACGATCGGCTTCGCCTTCGCGGCCTGCGATAGCAAGCCCGAGGACAAGAAGGGCGCTGGCAAGGCCGACGAGAAAAAGGTCGACGCAAAGAAGGCTGACGCCAAGCCCGAAGAGAAGACCGAGGCCAAGCCCGAAGACAAGAAGCCCGACGAGAAGAAGGAGGAAGGCGGCTGGTGAGCCGCGGCGCCGCTGAGCCCCGCGCGGCTTGGCGGCGACGCCCTCGCCCCCCTGGGTCCCTCGCGGAGTGTTCCCGCTCCCGCGCGGAGTGTTCGCGTCCCGTTGCGGTTCACCGCCCGCTGTTTTATCAGATCGAGCGGTCCAAGCACCGCTCGCTCCCCCGTATAAGGAAGTTGAACCCGCCTCATGATCATCCTCGTCACCGGCGGTGCCGGCTTCATCGGTGCGAACTTCCTCGATCACTACGTGCCGCGTCTGCCCGAGCACCGCTTCGTCAACATCGACAAGCTGACGTACGCGGCCAACCTCGGTTCACTCGCCGCGATCTCGGGTCGAGACAACTACGTGTTCCGCCGGGTCGACATCGCCGATGCCGCGGCCGTCGATGCTGCCTTCGATGAGTTCAAGCCCGATGTGGTCATCCACTTCGCGGCCGAGAGTCATGTCGACCGCAGTATTGCGGGGCCGCGCGAGTTCGTGCGCACCAACATCGAGGGCACGTTCAACCTGCTGGAAAGCTGTCGCCGAATTTGGCCGGGCGGCACGGGCCTCTTTCATCACGTCAGCACCGATGAAGTCTATGGGTCGCTCGGTGACGAGGGCATGTTCACCGAGACCACGCGGTATGACCCGTCGAGCCCGTACTCGGCGAGCAAGGCGGCGAGCGATCACCTCGTTCGGGCGTATCATCGGACGTTCGGTTTGCCGGTGAAGCTCACCAACTGCTCGAACAACTACGGCCCGCTCCAGTTCCCCGAGAAGCTAATTCCGCTGATGATCAGCAATGCCCTCGATGGCAAGCCGCTACCCGTCTACGGCCAGGGCACCAACGTCCGCGATTGGTTGTACGTCCAGGATCATTGCGAAGCGATCTGGACGGTGGTTGAACACGGAAGGGTGGGTGAGACCTACAACATTGGCGGCAACAACGAGGTCCGCAACATCGAGGTGGTCAAGAATCTGTGCCGGATCCTCGCCGAGGAGACGGGCAAGGACGTGGCCCCGCTCGAGGGACTCATCACCTACGTGAAGGACCGGCCCGGTCACGACCTGCGCTACGCCATCGACGCGACCAAGATTCGGACCGAGCTTGGCTGGAGTCCGAAGGAGACATTCGCCACCGGCCTACGCAAGACCGTGCGCTGGTATCTTGATAATCGCGCTTGGGTCGACTCGGTGCGGACCGGCGCCTATCGCCAGTGGATCGAACACAACTATGAGCGGCGCTGAGGAGCGCTAGTTCCCTCGGGAGTACAGCATGATCGACAGGGGCATTATCCTCGCCGGAGGGTCTGGCACGCGACTGCACCCGCTGACCAAGGGCGTGAGCAAGCAGCTCATGGCCGTGTATGACAAGCCGATGATCTACTACCCGCTCAGCGTTCTGCTGCTCGCCGGGATCCGTAAGGTGCTCGTCATCACGACCCCGCACGAGCAAGCGATGTTCCACGCGCTGCTCGGCGACGGCAGTCAATGGGGGATCGAGCTGCGCTACGCGGTTCAACCGAGCCCCGACGGTCTGGCCCAGGCGTTCATCATCGGCCGCGCGTTCGCCGGCGGCAGGGGGTGTGCGCTGGTCCTCGGTGACAACATCTTCTATGGCAATAGCATGACCGAGTTGCTCGGCCAGGCGGTGGGGCGCGAGCGGGGAGCGACGGTGTTCGGCTATTGGGTCAAGAACCCCGAGGCCTATGGTGTGGCCGAGTTTGGCCCCGGCGGTCGGGTGCTATCGCTGGAGGAGAAGCCCAAGTTGCCGAAGAGCAACTACGCGGTCACTGGCCTCTACTTCTACGATGCCGATGTCTGCGACTTGGCGGCCAATCTCAAGCCGTCCGCCCGCGGTGAGCTCGAGATCACTGATCTCAACCGCCTCTACCTCGAACGCGAGGCGCTGCACGTCGAGTTGCTCGGTCGCGGTGTGGCTTGGCTCGACACCGGCACGCCAGAGGCGTTGCTGCAAGCGGCCAACTTCATCCAGACGATTCAGGCCCGCCAAGGCCTACAGATCGCCTGCCCCGAGGAGATCGCGTTCACGCGCGGGTGGATCACGGCCGACGAATTGCGCCGCCAGGGCGAGGCCCTGGCCAAGAACGATTACGGCCGCTATCTGTTGCATCTCGCCCAAGAAGGACGGCAGCCATGAAGGTTTCTCGCACCACCTTGCCCGGGATGTTGGTCATCGAGCCAGACGTTTTCGGCGATGACCGCGGGTATTTCCTGGAGACGTGGGCCCAGCGCCGTTACACCGACATTGGCGTGCCCGAGATATTTGTCCAAGACAACGTGTCGTTCTCGCGGCGCGGAATCCTGCGGGGGCTTCACCTGCAGCATCCTTCTGGCCAGGGCAAGCTGGTCTACGTGCTCGCCGGTGCGGTCTGGGATGTGGCCGTGGACGTGCGGATCGGCTCGCCGACGTTTGGACGTTGGGTGGCGGCCGAGCTAAGCGTCGAGAATCATCGCCAGGTTTACATTCCGGCGGGATTTGCCCACGGTTACTGCGTCGTCAGCGACACCGCGCTCTTCGCTTACAAGTGCACCGAGGCCTATCACCGCGAGACGGAGATCGGTGTCGCCTGGAACGATCCTGACCTCGCCATCGAGTGGCCGATCGCTGATCCACACCTGTCCGCCAAGGATCAGAGTTTCGGCCGCCTCGCTGATATCCCGCGCGATCGTTTGCCGAGTTTGGGGTCGTGACGACCACCGTTGTGCTCGGCGCCGATGGCATGCTCGGCACCGCGTGGGTCCGCGAGCTCGAGCGCCTCGGCGTCCCCATGCGGGCCGTCGTTTATCCCGAGTTCGACATGGTGCGGGCCGCCGACGTTGCGGCGTTGGCACTCGCGCCCGGTGACCTTGTCGTCAACTGCACAGGCTGGACGGACGTCGACGGAGCCGAGCGCGACGAGGCCGGCGCAACCGCGGTTAACGGAACTGCGGTTGGATGGCTGGCGGCGCGGTGTCGCCAGGCCGATGCAACGCTCGTGCATTACTCGACCGACTACGTGTTCGATGGCGAAGCCACCACGCCGTACCCCGAGTACGGGCCGCAACGCCCGCTTTCTGCCTACGGACGCAGCAAAGCCGAGGGTGAACGGCGGTTGTGGGCGGAGGGGCCGCGCTCCTTGCTTGTGCGCACGAGTTGGTTGTACGCGCCTTGGGGCAACAACTTCGTACGCACGATTGCTCGGCTTGCCGGCGAACGCAGCGAGCTCAAGGTCGTCGCCGATCAACGCGGGCGACCGACCAGCGCCGAGCACCTCGTCCGCACCACCCGTCGTCTTCTCGCAGCCGGCGCGCGTGGTATCGTCCACGTCACGGACGCAGAGGCCTGCACCTGGTTCGATCTGGCGACCGCCGTCGCCCAAGCGGTAGCGCCGGGATGCCGGGTGGCGCCATGCACGACCGCCGAATATCCCCGTCCGGCAAAGCGACCGGCCTACAGCGTGCTCGACCTCGCGCGTGCCGAGGCATTCGTCGGCGCGATGCCGAGCTGGCGCGACAATCTCGCCGACGTATTGTCGCGGTTACCCGCGGTCTTCTGATGCCAGCACTTGACCGAGCTGCGCCAGCGCTTCGTCGGGAACGTCGAGGAACGACAAACCGATATCGAACCGCGCCGGGGCCTCGGTATCGAGCGGGCGCACCCACACGACCTCGGTGAGGCATGTGACGCTCGACGCGTCGGGCAAGAATAGCTCGACTTCCAGCCGCGACCCTACCGCAATGGACTCGTCGCTGTAGACCCGCATGCCGCCGACGCCGACGTCGACGACCCGGCGACGCGGCAAGCGGCGATGGGCGGGGCGGAAGTAGACAGGGGCGTTGAGCCGGGGGAATCTCCGCCGCTCGTCACCGCCCGCGTTCCCGTGCTCGTCCATACAGAACGTAACACCCGCTCGGGTGCGTACGGGGATCGTAGCATTCGCAGCGCATCATGCCAGTAATCGGCGCCGCGGCCGGCGCGGCGCCGCGCGTTGTCGTACCATGGCGCCGTGCGGGAGCCGAGCGCGGAGCCGAAGATGCGCGCGGATGAGCGCATCGCCGCGTGTCGGTCGGGTCGCGAGCCGAGCTCGGTGGACCGTTGAGGGGCTGAACGAACGATGTTCGTCGAGATCAAGCCCCAGGCCTACCTCGCGCTGCTCGTGTGGATTCCGCTCGTGATCGTGCTGTTCGCCACGACGAAGCCGATTCGGGCCGCGCTGATTTCGATCATCGGTGGGGCGTTGCTCCTGCCCGAGCGCGCTGCGTTCGACCCGCCCGGGTTGCCGCCGTTCGACAAGCACGCGATCGCGGCCATCGCCGCGCTCATCGGACTCGCGTTGTTTGCTCGCAATCACCTTCGTCGGGCCAAGCTGTTAGGCGGTGTCGGCCTGTGGTTCATCCTCGTGCTCATCGGCAACCTTGGCACGTCCCTTACGAACCCGGATCCGATCGCCATCGGCGGTGGCCTCGACTACGACGGAGTGACGCGCCTGCCGGTGTACTACCTTCCGCCAGTTACGAAGTACGATGCGGTCGCGTCGTCGATCCGCGACATTATCGACATCCTGCTCCCGTTTTGGCTCGGTCGCACCCTCGTGCGTGAACGTCAAGACGTCGAGACGTTCATGCGGGTGCTAACGGGTTGCATGCTCTTCTACGTCCCGCTGATCCTGCTTGAGATTCGGTTGTCGCCGCAGCTGCACTTCTGGGTCTACGGCTATCGGGCGATCGATTTTTCGCACCTCATGCGTGGCGGCGGGTTCAAACCGAGCGTGTTCACTGCCGGCGGCCTGGCCGTGGGGATGCTCCTGGTGATGGCGGTGTTCTCGACGGCCGGTCTGCGACGCCTGCGAAGGGCCATGCTCGGGGTGCCTGCGGGGGGGCTACTGATCGGTTTTTGGGGCGTGCTCGCGTTGTCACGCAACGTTGGCGCCAACATCTATGCGGCAATCTGTGCCCCGCTGTTGCTGCTCGGGCGGCGTAGCGGCGCGGCCGGCCGGCTCGCGGTAATGCTCGCCCTATTCGTGGTTTCGTTTCCGATCCTCCGGCTAGCGGAGGGGTTCCCGACCGATCGCCTCGGTGAGACC
>CADEGN010000232.1 GCA_902826865.1 uncultured Myxococcales bacterium | reverse complement strand
GCCCAGATTCTCGCACGCAACAACGAATTTGATGAGGCGGTGGCGCTGTATCGGCTCACGCTCGACACATTTGAGCCGACGCTGCCGCCGAATCACCCGATGCTGATTCAAATCCGTGCGGACCTCGGAAGCGCTTTGGTCGAGACAGGGCAACCTGACGAAGCTCGGGTGATGCTCGAGTCGACATGCGATCGAATCGTGGTACCGAGCCCCCCATCTGCCCGGCCCGCCTGCCAGTTCGCGCTCGCGCGCGCGCTATGGAGCACGAAGCCCGACCGCGCCCGCGCGCGCGCGATGGCTCAAGTCGCACAGTCGGAATACCAGCGCTTGAACCCACGGGCCGCCAAGGAACTCGTTGCCGTAGAGGATTGGCTGGCGACGCACGCGTTGTGACATGAGGTACCCTTGCCATCGCGATGGCAACCCCCGCGACGCGTTGGGCCGCTTTCGCAGGGGCGTGGGCGACGGAGCCGACACCCGAGCGCGACCAGCAGAGCGCGTCCGCGCTTGATCGATGCATCGATAAAGCGCGAACCGCATGGCCCGACCTCGACGTGCCCGAGGAAGCGTTCTGTGCGGCGCTTGGACGAGCAGTCCGGCGCGAGCCAGCCCGTGATGTGTTCGCGACGCTGGAACGGGTCGCAGCCGCGGATCTGTATCTGGCGACCGCATGCGCGCTCGGATCGCACGATGCGATCGCGGCGTTCGAATCCAGCTACGGAGCCGCCCTTGATCGCCGAATCGGTCGCCGCACGCCCGCCGGACTTGCGGCGGAGGTGCGGCAGCACATTCGCGTGCAGCTGCTCGTCGGTGACGGGCGCCCGCCACGAATCGCCGAGTACCACGGTCTTGGCGAGTTGCAGCCGTGGCTATTCGTCGTGGTCGCGCGGCTTTTGATCGACGCCCAGCGAGTACGAGCCGAGTCAGCGCACGCGAGCGCTGCCGATCCAAGTGCACAGTTGCTGGCGAACGGCAGTGATCCGGAGCTTTGGTATCTCCAAGCACACTATGCCGATGTCATGCGCGCCGCGTTCGCTGACGCCGTCGCCGCATTGGCGCCAAAGGAGCGCTTGGTCCTGCGCTATCGCGTGGTCGACGGGCTTTCGACCGAACAGATCGGAGCCATGTACCATGTGCACCCGGCGACCGTGCGTCGATGGCTCGCGGCCGCACGCGAACGCCTGCTCGCACGTGTTCATGACTCGATCGCACGCCAGCTTGGCACCACCAGCGAAGTGAGCAGCGTCGTCCGGCTGGCCAAGGACCAGCTCGACATCAGCCTGCGCCAACTATTCGGCACGCAGGGCGTCGCATGACGGCCGGGGACGCCGGCCGACGGTGGCCGCTCAGGACGTCCCGAGATCGTAGACGTGCCGGATGTGCGCCAGCTTGGCGCCGAAGTCGATGTCGAGGTCCTTCAGCAGCCCGGTTGCCAGGTCGAACACGCAGCCGTGCACGACCGGGTAACCCTTGGTCAAATAGCTGCGCTGGAGCGCGGCGGTCTTGATCACGTTGACGCACTGCTCCTCGACATTGAGCTCGATGAGCCTGCGGTAGCGTTCGCCCTCGTCGGTGATGGCCGAGAGCTCGTCGTGGTGCATGCGATAGACGTCGCGGATGTTCCGCAGCCATGGATTGAGCAGGCCGAGATCGCGGGGCTGCATCGCTGCCCGCACACCGCCGCATTCGTAGTGTCCGCACACGATGACGTGTTTGACGCCGAGGTGACTAATGGCAAACTCGATGACGCTCAGGGCATTGAGATCGCTATTGGACACGATGTTGGCGATGTTGCGGTGGACGAACATCTGCCCGGGCTCCGCACCCATGAGTTCCTCGGCGGTCACGCGGCTGTCGGAACAGCCGATGTACAGCACCTCGGGGGCCTGACCCTGGGCCAGGCGCGCGAAGTAGTCGTCGCCGAGCTCCAGCTTCCGGCGCACCCAGTCGCGATTGTTGTCGAATAGGCGTTGGTAGAAGGCGTCACTGCTCAACGTGATCTCCAGTCTGCGAGGCCGGTCAGCGTACTCCGAGGTCGGTCGGCCGTCGAGCGTTGCGCGCACGCCGGCGCGCCGCCCTGTCGCGTCGGACGGGGCGCGGCGTCGATGCCACGCCGAGGCTGCGGAGCTACGCGACTCCCGCTCGACGCAATCTCGCGGTCACCGAACGGAATCATGTCGCCTGGCCTTCGCCGCTGCGTGTGCGTAGGGCGAGAAGCCGGACGGTGCCTAGAGTGGGGCAAGCTCGAGAAGCGCAGTTCCGGCCTCGACGTCGTCTTCGTCCTTGGCCAAGATCGCAATCACACGTGCGCGTTCGGGCAGGCCGCTGCCACCGTAGGTCAGGCGGTTGAACGTCTTCATCACTTCCAGCAGCCCAATGGTCTGACCGCGGGTGATCTCGGCGCCGACGGTGACAAACGCGGCGCGATCCGGACCGGGGCGCGCGTAGAATCGGCCCGACAGCGGCGCTGGAAAAACGAGGCGCGCGTGTTCGCCGGCGCCTGCGGCGGGCTCGTCGCCTTCGCCGGTTGGGGCGAGGGCAGCAGCGGCAACGATCAGGACGAGCGGTTGGCCAAATCCAACCGCAACCTCGCCGCGATGCTGGTCTGCCACGGGCGCGACGACTCCCGCGCAGCCGTCAGGGGCGACGACGTCGTGGAGGACGCCGAGCACATCCAGTTCGCCGAGCGACACACCGCCACGAACGATCGCACCGGGCGCGATGCCACGCCGAAATAACCCGACCGTCGGCGCGAGAAGTTGCCAACCGTCGCCGTGGTTTGCCATCCGCGCCGCTAGCTCGGGGCGTTTGGTCCGTCCGTCAGGGGTCCACGTTGCCATGATCAGCGTAGCCCCTCGCTAATGAGCGCCAGATCATGCATCGACCAGATCCGGCTGTTCTTGATCCGGCGGCTGCCAATCGACTGGTAGGACGCTTCGATCAGCATGGCGAGGTACTCGCGCAGCTCAGCGAGCGCCACGATTTCATCGGTGTCCATCTGTCGGGCGGCAACGTAAGGGTCCATGTCGCGCTCGATTCGCTGCTCGACGGCCCGCATGCCGTCTTCGATTTTCTTGCGCTCGCCGGGATCGGTGGCAACGATTTCAAAGTCGTCGTCGAGTTTGGTGTTGTAGGTGGCGATGGCGAGCGTCCGGCCCTCCATCACCGAGAGGCGCGACAGCGTCGTCGAAAGCTGGACCACGGGGTCGTAAGGCAAACCGGCCATCGCGTAGTAACCGGCACCCGACGCCTTGCGCAGCAGCACCGTGAACATCGGCACGGTGTTGGTCGAGTTGGTGTAGATGAGGTTGCTACCGTATGCGAGTAGACCCTGACGCTCGGCCTCGTGCCCGATGTCAAAGCCGGCAATGTCCTGCAGCCACACCAGCGGGATGCCGTCGTCGTTGCACGCGCGCGAAAACGCGGAGATCTTGGCGATCCCGCCGCGGTAGAGGATCGCGGCCGGTCGGCGGGTGCCTGGGCGCAGCGGATCCCCGACCAGGCCCTGGCGATTGGCCACAAAACCGGTCCACAGCCCGCCGATGCGGCCGACGCCGCATAGCATCTCCTCGCCGATCGAGGGCATGACCTCCCAGAACAACGACTGATCGCACAGGCGCGCCAGCACCTCGGTCGCGTCATAGGCCTGGCGATGGTCGGCCGGAAGGATCCCGCCGAGCTCGCCGACCGGGTGACTGGGGTCGATCGGCCCGCCGTCGCCGCGGCAATAGTCGGCGCCCGAGGTCGGCAGCCGTGCGACGTCGCGACGAAGTGCCTCGATGAGCGTTCGATCGTCGGGCACGCGCACATCGGCGCAACGTGACGCGTGCACGTGAACCTCGGGGCCGCCGATGTCGAGGCTCGTGATCTTCTGACTCTTCGCGCCTTTGATGAGCGCGGCGCCGGCGATCACCATGTAGGCTTGCTCGGTCATGTACACGCGGTCGCTGATGATCGGCATGTAACCGCCGCCCGCAATGCAGTCACCAAACACGCCGGCCAGCTGCGGGACGCCGGCGGCCGACAGCAGGCTGTTCATCTTGAAGATGTGCCCGGCCCCGGTCGCACCCGGAAACGAGCGCGACTGCTCGGGTAGAAACAGCCCGCTGCAGTCGACCAGGTAGACCGTCGGCAGGCGCAGACGAAGCGCCATGGTTTGGGCGCGCTCGATTTTTTCGGGCGTCTTCGGCCACCAGGAACCAGAGGCCACCGTGTTGTCGTTGGCGATGACCATGCACCAACGGCCGTGGATCTTGGCAAACGCCGTGACGACCCCGGCGCCCGGCGAGCGCTGTTTCGCCTCGCCGAACTCCAGCTGATAGTTGACGAACGTGCCGACTTCGTGGGTTCGACAGCCGGGATCGGCGAGCAGGGCCAGTCGCTCGCGCGCCGTGAGCTTGCCCTTGGCGTGGACGCGCGCCACGTACTCAGACCCCCAGCCGGCAGCAACCTCGGCACGGCGCTCGGTCAGCAGCGCTTCGCGAATGCCGATCGCTTCGAGGTTGGCAGCGAAGGTTTCATCGTCGCAGATCTGCCGGCGCAAATGACCGATCGGAACGACCGGGACGTGGACCATTGTCAGCTTCCTTTCCCGGCCGACCAGCCCGGAATCGTGCGAGTGTCGTAACGATGGCTGCGGAACGCCTCCGAAGCGAGGATTGTGCAGTGCATCGCCGCGGTGGTCGGGACGCCTTCGCAAATCAGTTCCGCGAGTGCCGCGAGCATGCGATCGATCGCGGCGTTGCGATCTGGGCCATGGGCGATGAGCTTGCAGAGCAGGCTGTCGTAGTGCGGCGGCACCGTGTACCCCTCGGTGACGTGGGTATCGACGCGAATGCCCGCATCACTTGGCACGTGCCATTTCGTGATCGTGCCGGGTGCCGGACGAAAGTCGTTGTTCGGGTCCTCGGCGTTGATCCGGCACTCGATGGCGTGACCGGCCAATGCAACGTCGCTCTGGCTAAACGACAGGCGATGGCCGGCGGCGACGCGGATCTGCTCGTGGACCAGGTCGATCGAGCTGCGCATCTCACTGACGCAGTGCTCGACTTGCAGGCGACAGTTCATTTCCATGAAACGCAGCAGCTTGCCAGACTGCTCGTCGAGCAAGAATTCCATGGTGCCGGCGCCGACGTATCCGATGCTCCGCGCCGCCTGCACGGCCGCCTCGAGTGTCCGCTGGCGCTCGCCGTCGTCGAGCACGGGCGATGGTGACTCCTCGATCAGTTTTTGGTGATTGCGTTGGACCGTGCAGTCGCGCTCACCGAGGTGACAAACGTTGCCCCAGCGGTCGGCGATGATCTGGATCTCGACGTGCCGTCCGCCCTCGACCAGACGCTCCATGTATACGCGGTCGTCGCCGAAAGCGGCGCGGGCCTCGGACCGCGCTTCACCGTACGCGCTCGCGATTTCGCCGGAGCTGCGGGCCACCCGCATACCCCGTCCGCCGCCGCCGCTTTCGGCCTTGAGCAACACGGGATACCCGATGCGCTCGGCGACGGCACGCGCCTGGGCTTCGTCGGCGAGCACCCCGTCGCTACCTTCGATTACGTGCAAGCCAGCGGCCCGCATCGCTCGCTTGGCCGGCGTCTTCTTGCTCATTCGGTGCATCACGTGGGCGGGCGGCCCGACGAACGTGATGCCGTGGGTTTCACATAGGCTGACCAACAGGGGGTTCTCCGACAAGAACCCCCAGCCGGGATGCAGTGCGGTGCAGCCGCTTTGGCGGGCGGCTGCGACGACGCGCACCGGATCGAGGTAACTCTGGGCCGCACGGGCGGGGCCGAGACACACGGTCTCGCGCCCGGCGACCCAAGGCGCTTCGCGATCGGCCTCGGACACGGCGAACACGGGCGCGATGCCGAGATCGTCGCAGGCCCGCGCGACGCGGACTGCAACTTCACCGCGGTTGGCGATGAACAGGCGATGAAACGTCGGTGTTTTGTTGGGAGCGCGCGCCATCTCGCAGCCCCCGTCTTAGCACGGGCCGTCCGCGCCGGTGCGCATGTGTGCCGGGCCCATCGCGCCCCCGGATTCGGCGTGAAATCGACTACCATGCCCGTCGAACATGTCGCGAGCAAGGCCGGCGGTCGCTCTCGCACATGGCCGCGACTGGAACGCGATCGGACGCTGGAGCGCGCGGGCATTTGCGACGCTGCAAACCGTGGTTGTGCTCGTGGCCCTCTGGTCACCGCCGCCACCTCCGCCCGAGATCCCGATCCCGTGGCTCGACAAGGCGGTGCACGCGGGACTGTTTTGGATCTGGGCGGTGGCGTGGGCGGTCGCGGGGGTACGGCCACGGCTCGTGGCGATCATCGGCGTCTTGCTGGGCGTGGTCACCGAGCTGGTTCAGGGTTTGCTTCCCTGGCCGCGCAACCCCGACATCTTCGATGTCGTGGCCGATGCGGCGGGCGTGGTGATCGCACTTCTGCTCGCCACCCTTATCGCGCGTACGAAGCGAGCGATGGGGTGGGGGAGCTGGCGGAACGGGAGGGATTCGAACCCTCGGTAGAGGTTTGTGCCCCTACGCAGGTTTAGCAAACCTGTGCCTTCAGCCACTCGGCCACCGTTCCAGGAGGATCGCCTGCCGCTCGGACAGGACGCGCTGAGGCGTTTTTTGGGGAGGTGGGAAGCTAGCGGCAATGCCCCGGGCTTTCAAGTCCGGACGCCGCGGGGCCGACGGCGCCCGGCTGTCTGCAGGTTGGCGCGGACGGCCGAGGGGCAGGTGCGGGCGCCGCAGCAACCGGCACTCGGCGGTACCCCATGGCTTGGCGCGCCGTAGGTCGCACGTCTACCGGAGTCAGCGGGCGCGCGCGGCTCGGTCTGCGTTGCCGGGACCGTGGGCGCGCGGCATGCTCCGAGGGCGATGGATCGCGATCGATTGAGCGCGGCGCTCACCGAGCTCGGGCTCTTCATTGGCGCTCTGTTGGCGGCGATCCTGGGCGTGATGGCCGCGCGCGCGATCGGGTTGTGGCCATCGGGCGACGTCCGTGCATTGTCGATCCTGTCGGGGCCGCTCATCACCGTCCTCGCCGCGCTGGGCTACCGATTTCTCGCCCGGCGGATGATCGAGGCGGACATCGACGGGCCCGCGGGTGTCCCCATGCGACGGGCCGGTGGGGGCGAAGCGCTGGCGATTGCCGGCGCAGGCACGGCCCTCGCGCTCGGGGGCAGCATGGTTATCAGTGCTGCGCTCGACGTGCTCGGCATCCCGGCCACCGAGCAGCCCGGGATCCTCGAGATCGTGGAAGATGCCCGCACCGGGGTCGATCGGATCGCGATTTTCGTCTTGGCGTTCACGGCGATCGTTTTGGCCCCGATCGTCGAAGAGTGGTTGTTCCGCGGGCTCTTCTTCACGCGCGTGCGCAACGTTAGCGGCCGGCTGGCCGCGTTGGCCCTGAGTGGCCCCGCCTTCGCGGTCATCCACGCCAACCTCTCCGGCTTGCTCGTGTACATCTGGCTCGGTGTCGTCTTTGCGCTCGCCCTCGAGCGCAGTGGTCGACTGTCGGTGGCGATCGCGGTGCACATGGGCAACAACGCGGTCGCGTTCACGCTGCTCTTGCTTGGCGTTGCGGGCTAACGCGTGGGTGGCCCGAGCGCTCGGGCGGCGCCTTCCTGGAATCCGGTACCAAGGGCGCGTTTGGGGCCTGGGCGGGCGCCGAGGCCGGCCGAGGCAGACGCGCCGCGAGGGCCTTGATCGCGCCGGTCGGTGCTGCTAGCTTCCGGCCGCCCTCGCGATCGCAAGGGCCACGCATCCGTAGCTCAGCTGGATAGAGCGTCGGTCTACGGAACCGAAAGTCGGAGGTTCGAATCCTTCCGGATGCGCTGAGTGGGGTAGGGTTGGTGGGTGTTTTGCGGGGCCCGGGAACTCCTGCGGGCAAGCTCGGGAGCGTACGTCCGCGCCGGAGGTGGCCGCCGGCCAGCGTTGCATAGGGTCCGTGCTCGGCTTTCGCGGCCCGTGACGCCCTTGCGCGCGCCGTCCCCCCGTGACGCACTTGTGCGAGCCGCGGATTTTCGCGAGCGCGTCGGGCGGTAGCGCGAGGAATCTTTCGAGCTCGCGCCTATCGACGAAGGTGTCGTCGCGGGACGTTCGCGCGGTCGCGGTCGCGTCGACGGGGCGAGGAAGGGCGAGGCCAGCGGTGTCGAGCATCGGCAACTGCCGGGGTGGGTTCGCGAGCTCGGGCAATTTCGCGGGCAAGATTCTCGGACGCAGCGCGTGATGATTGGCGAACCCGCCGAAGTACCGCACCTGATGTTGGCGCGGCGGAGGCACGAGGCCGACGAGACGTGCGAGAAAGCGATGGGGCTCGAGCACGACATGGGTCGCGCCGGTGCGGCCCGGATGCCCTCGACGGGGGTCGGATACCGGTTCCCGCTCTGCCAGATCGATCACGTCGACAGCAGCCGCTTCGGGTCACCCCGCAGCACTTGCTCGGCCAGCTTCCGCCACTGTGCGAGTCCGCGAGATGGACTCCCTCTCGGCGCAGGAACTCGCCCAGGTCATCGCCCTCGAGCCCTTCGGCACGCACGACGATCGCCAGCTTCTCCTTCCTGGGCAGTGAGCAGGAGCCCCGGGACCTCGACCCTTGCCGGCGCGAGCCAGCCGTTCGCAACCAGATCGGCGAGCAGCACCATGTCGAGTTCCAGCACATCGGCCGACCCGGCGCCGCTCCCGGAGTAGGTGGCGAGTTGGCCGTTGGCAGCGAGATCATAGAGGTCAACGTTGGGGTCGATCACGACGCGCAGATCGATCTCGGGATGCAGAGTCTCGAAGTCGCGCTCGAGCTTCGTACGCAGGCCCGCGAACTCATCTTCGCCCGCGTCGGGGATATAACCGAACAGGACCGCATCGAGGGTAGGCGCGGTGACTTTCGTCGGTCCGCGAAGAGCGCGGCGCTAAGGCGGATCGCCCACGAGGAAGAGCGACCGGTCCCTGAGGGAGGCATCGTCACCCGTCGCGGTCGGCCGAAGTGCTCCGCTCATTGCAGCGCCAATGCACCGACCCGCCCGGTGCCCCCGACGGTCAGACGCGCGACATTGGGGCCAGGGGGGTGAGCGCTGCCAGGAACCGCTGCGATGCGACGTCGAGCTCGGCCGCTGCGTCGAGGACGCGCGCGTTGCTCTGTTGGAGCGCCCTCGTCGCCCGCAGCATCGCGGCGAGCGCCACGCCAAGCCTGTCGAACCCGCGACACGGCTCGGCGTCCGCCGCCACCGTGGGCTTCTCGTCCTCCACCGTCAGTCCTGCACCGCGGCGCCGAAGGCGAGCTCGAGTGCCCGCATTCCCCGCATCCAGTCGAGATGTGCACGGCCAGGCGGCGGCCCGACGAGCATGACGTCGATGGCGTGTGTCGGCGACTCGCCTTGCCAGCACCGCACCTGCACGGAGGTCCCGAGCGGCGACCGAGCGTCGAGCAGCAGGGCAAGCCGCGGCGCCCGGCGAAACTCGGTGCGCTCGAGGTCGAGAGGGACGGGTAGCGCCTGGCCGCGCACGTCATAGCTACGGCGCTGCAGCTCGGTTCGGAGCCCGCGGAGCCTCGAGGCAGCAGTCACGACGCCGCGCGGCTCTGCGCGCCGGTGTACCCAACCGCGAAGGCTCCGGTCTCGGTGGAGCACGAGGTCAATGTGACCGTCCACGGGCGACCTGACGTGCCCGCCGTGGAGGGCCTCGACCGTCACGCCCGTCGCCCGGACGCCGACACGGCGCCGGGGCTCCGCACCAACACCGACGTCGGCGTCGAGCAGCACCACGCCAAGTGCCGTCGCTTCGAGTGCCGGCCGCCGCTCGCTCCACTCGATGACCGACGCCTCGACCACGACCTCGAACACGCGGTCAGCATCCTGCTCGGCGCAGACGCGTCGCAGGCGGGCGCCGGTCGGCCCGACACTGTGCGCCCACACCGAGGCGCGCTCGGTCGGCCCGCGCAGGCGTGAGGGAGGCTCGGCGGTCCAACCGCTGCACTTCACTGCGTACGCGAGCCAGTCGACGAGCGCCACGTCGAACGGCAGGCGGGTTCCGGTCACGGTCACCTGCACGTCCCGGCCCGCGTCCGAGTACCGCGCGAGCGTCCCCGGGCGGAAGTCCACCCACCTCTGTCGCGCCGGCCGAGACTCGGCCAGCAGCCCCTTGGGGAGTAGCAGCCCGAACGGCGACGAAGGCTCGCCAGGGTGCACGATCGCAAGGTCGTGGGTCGTCGCCAGTAGGTCGCGGGGCGGAGCGGGGAGGTCGCGCAACGCGAGCCTACCGAGCAGCCGGTGTAGCGTGTCGTCGGTGGGCGCCGTCACGCGATCGCCTCCCAGCGCGCGGAGGCCATCGCGATCTCGAGCGTCCGAACGGCCCGTATCCAGCCAAGCGGACGTGACAGGTCGGGTTCGACCATGAGCGTGCCGTCGACCTTGAACGGGCCGACACGCCGGCACCACGCGCGCACCTCGACGGTGCGGAGCTTCGGTCCGATGGCATCGACCAGCACCCCGCCGCGCCAACCGTGCATCGCCGCGCGCGGGTCGTCCCGCGGCGCGTCGAATCGCCCGGCATCAAGTGGGGTGACCCCCATGCAGGCAAGGTGGTCGACCAGCGCCGCCGAGCGTTCCACCGCGGTGGACACCGGCGTCGCACGTGCACCGAGCGCGAGCGTCGCGCTCGCCGCATCGCATGTGACACGCCGCTTGGTCACCGCCCCCGGGCCCGGGCGATGCATCTCCCAGCTCGCCGGCACCTCGAACCGGACCCTCGTCGCGCCGAGCTCTACGGCGCGACGGCGTTCGACGAGGGCAACGGCGGGTCCGTGCTGCAGCTTGTTGAGGTGGGCACAGATGGGCGGCGCATCGAGGACCATCCACCGCGTCGCCACCAGCCGGAAGCGACACCAGTCCCCGAGGTCGACCTCGAAGGGCCGACGCGTCGCTGATACGACGAGCGCAGGTCGCCCCGCGGGATCGAGCGCGAGCGGGTCCCGAAGCTGGAAGACGGCAAGCGGGATCGGCAGGCCGAGGTGGCAGAGCTCGGTCGCGCGGCCGTACGTCTGCTCCCAGCCCCGCGGGATCGGCAACTCGAGCGCGAGGCTCCGGGCGGCGCTCGGCGTAATGCGGAGCGGGACGACGTGAAGTGGGAGCTCGGAGAGGGCGACGGCGTGATCGGGCGGCATGTGTCCGCGCCGCTCAGCACGACCCGTGCCTGAAGCTCAGCGTCGTCTTTTCACGGGGTTGTCCGTCTGCCGTCGCTCGCTGAGGAAGGGGTCTTCACCGAGCGGGACGGTGCCGGTTCCGAACCCCTGATTCTCGCTGTCGGAGACACCAGTCTGAGTCCACGCGCGGCGTCGAGCAGCGAGCAGCGAGCAGCCCCTGAGCTCGCCGAGGAATCGCAGCAGAGCGCGACCGTGAGCAGCTCCTGCTCGTGCTCACGCGGCTTGTTCCGAGTTCCGAGACGCTTGCTCGTCCGGAAAACCAAGAACTCGCATTGGTCTCGCTTGAAGGCCGTGCGTGATGCTACGGGCCGGGCGTAGGCCGATACCCCCGCTTCCAGCTCCCGGCCCCAAGCGCTTCGATCTCCCCGCGTGCGACGGCCGCCATCAGTCTCAGAACTTCTGTGCGTTCAAACGGCCCCGCATGTACCGGATCGCCATCCTCGAGGTTCTCGAGCACGACGATCCCCGAGCGGGAGACCGTAAGGCACCACTCGGACTCGTGCGTGATGGCGACGTCTCCGTGCTCGCGATCGGCGACCGCCAGTTCGTCGAGAAGTTCACCGAAGCGCTCAACGGGCAGTTCGTGGTCGGAGTCGCCCGACCAGTGTCTCGCGTAGTACGTCATGAGCAAGTCCTTCCGCGCGGCCGGCTAGTTGGGCGGCGCTCCGGCCGGGATCGCCCACTCAGAATAGCCTCCACTACCGTCAGGGTGGAGCACATCCCAGAAGTCAGACCCGGGAGTGTGCTGCTCCTTCGGGACCAAGCGCAGTACGCCCGTGCGTCCCTCCGCCGCGCGCTCGGTCGGCCCGTTCAGCCGTGAGGGGGGCTCCGCGTTCCAGCCGCCGCACTCGACCGCGTATGCGAGCCAGTCGACGAGCGCCACGTCGAACGGAACACAGGTTCCGGTCACGGTGATCTGGATGTCCCGGCGCGCGTCCG
>CADEGN010000231.1 GCA_902826865.1 uncultured Myxococcales bacterium | reverse complement strand
CGGGCACGGGCACGGGCACGGAGGAGCGTGACCCCTTACGGGGTCACGCTCCTAGAGGTCAATCCGGCGAGGCGGACTTGCCGCCGCGTCGTCGCGTGCGAGTCATCGACGCCTCGCGGCGCACGGCCATGGTTGCCAGTCGGTCGGCTTCCTCGTTGCCGTCGAGCCCCGCGTGGCCGCGGATCTTGAGCAGCTCGATGCGCGGGAAGTTGACGAGTAGTCCTTGGATCTCGCCGATGAGTTCGAGGTTGGTCTTGGCCTTCCATCCGCCCACGAGCACCCCGAGGCTCCAACCGCTGTCGGTGTAGAGGTGGATCACCGACTCACGCTCCTCGACGCGGAGGTTTTGCAGGCCACGGAGGATTGCGGTGAGTTCGGCGATGTTGTTCGTGCCGCTGCCGATGAACTCCGATAACTCGAGCACTTCCTCGCGACGTTGCAGCAGCACGCCCACCCCCGCAGGTCCGGGGTTTCCGGAGCACGCGCCATCGGTATAGATGATGATCGCGTCGTCATCGGCAGGCGTCTTCGGTGTCTCGCGCAACGACTGGTTGGCTCCAGTCACTTCACGACCCGACCCACCACCCATGTCTTCGTCACTGATGATCTCGCCGCCAACGTCGACGAGATTGTCTGGCGAAGCACGGTAAGACTTCGCGGTGCCGACGCGATACCGTAGTTCCACGCGGCCGCGATGGACGATCGGTTTGCCGGCCGGCAGGACGCGCACGAACACCGCTTGACCCTTGAAATCGAACCGTTTCCAAGGCATTGGCGGCCCCGAGAAGGTAGCGCCCCGGGCGGCGCTGGGAGAAGAGCCGGCTGGCGTGCGTTGATGCACGGCCGAGGTTTGCGTGTTGCGTGAGCGCGAATCGCCCACCTATCAAGCCAACCGTATTCGATGCACGCCTACCTACACAGACACGACCACCTTCGATCCTAGCGAGGGAGGCGCGGGAGCAACGTTCGGTGGATGCCCGGCGCGGGACGGAGGTGCGCTGCCGCGGTTGCAGGGGCCCAGATCGAGGAAACGCGCGTGGGCGGTCCGCTTTTCCAGTTGCGCGGCCTACCCCCCTCGACTAGAACGGACCCCCATGAAGCGGACGTTCGCCACCACCACCTTTACGCTGGCCCTCCTGGGCGTCGCTGCTTGCAAAGGCGGCGGTGCTGATTCGGCCAAGCTCATCCCGGATGTCGCCACCGTCGTGGGCGGCATCGACGTCAAGGCCCTTGTCGGGTCCAAGGCATACAGCGACAACAAGGACAAGATCGAGACGGGCGAGTTCAAAGCGGTCGTCGAGGCTGCCAGTGCATGCAACGTCGGGACGGACAAGTGGAAGAGCGTCACCTTCGGTGCAGATCCCGACAAGAACCAGTTTGCCGCGATCGTCAACGCCGACGGAATTGGCAAGGACGACAATCTCAACTGCATCGCCGGGAAGATCAAAGAGAAGTCCGGCGAAGAGCCGTGGAAGCTCGAGGAGAAGGACGGCAAGAAGGTCCTCACCGCGAAGGACGGCCAGGGTTGGGTGATCAACGAGGGCAGCGTGGTGTTCGCCAGCAAGGACTGGGTCACCGCCGTGGGTGACCTCGTCGCAGGCAAGGGCAAGTCCGTGTTCGACGGCACTCTCAAGGAAGTGATCGGTCGCGCCGATACCGGCAAGCACGTGTGGGTTGCGGGTCAGGTCCCGGCGAGCGCGGCCCAGGGCCCGATCGCAGGCGCCAAGGACGCGGCGGTCAGCCTCGACCTGGCCGGCGGTCTGGCGGTTGCCGCGTCGGTCGGATTCGCCTCCGCGGAGGACGCGACCAAGCAGAAGGACGCGCTGCAGAAGCAGTTCGACGAGATGAAGGGGATGGCCGGTGCTGTCGGCGTGCCCCAGACCGTGGTCGACTCGGTGAAGATCGACGCCAGCGGGACCGCCGTGAGCGTCGCCGCCAAGGCCACCGACGACGATCTAAAGAAGATCCAAGAAGGCGTCATGTCGAAGATGTGAGCCGGGCGGCCCGCAAGGCTTGCCTTCCGCTGGGAAACCGGCGATGTTCGCGGCCCGGTCCTTCGACCGGGCCGCGGTCGTTTCGCGGCGCTTCCTATCAACCTCGTAGCTGTCCGGCCCGCACACGGGCCAAAATGGCCGCAACGACCGAGACGTGACATGGCCAAGAAATCTCCCCTGCAGATCGTAAAGGACCGCTTCGGCGACAAGCCGAAGCTCATTGAGAAACTCGCCGGTTTGATCGAACCACAAGGTGGCGAGTCGGGCGACGAGCACCAGCGTAGGCTGCGAAATGTGTCCAACGCCAAGCTGCTGCATCTGCTCGCGCTGGGCGAGAGGGTCAAGGAGCTCGGCGGGCGCGATGCGATCGTGAAGAAGATCCTCGAGCTCAAGAAGCAAGCGAAGGATCACGAGTACGGCGACAAGCTCAAGAAACTCCCGCTTGGTAAGCTGGTCGATATGTTTGCGTCGGTGCAGCGCGCAGCCAAGGCCGCCGGCAGCGCTGCGAAGGCGGCGGCGACCAAGGCGACCAAAGTGACGAAGAAGACCGGAAAGGGCGGCTGAGCGGCGCCCCCGACGTCGGGGCGCACGATCAGGCCCAGCGCTGCTAGCATCGATCCGCGCGCGCGGCGGCCCCCCTGCTGCCCACCACCCGCGGCGCGGCAAGGTGCAACATGCTCCGCGATAGTCTGTTGGTATGCCCATCTTTGCTTACGGCGTCCTTTCTACTCGTCGCATGCGGTGACGACGGCAGCGTCGTTTCGAGTGCGACCGAGTCGTCTGGGTCAACCGACGCGACGTCGATCGGCGCAGACACAACGGCCGAGGTGACCGCGGCGGAAACGACGACCACGGAGTCGACGAGCCCGGACACCACGGCGGGGCCATCTACCGAAGCGAGCGGAAGCACGACCGACACGACCGCCAGTTCCTCCAGCGGAAGTGGATCCGAGTCGTCCGGAATGAGCTGCGGTAACGGAGTGCTCGAGGGCGACGAGGTTTGCGACGGCGCGGCATTGGATGGCGAGACCTGTGAGACCCAGCGCTTTGTCGCTGGCACGCTTGCGTGCGCCCAGGATTGCACTGCCTTCGACGTCTCGGGCTGCCTCAATCATCTCTGCGGCAACGAGACCTTGGAGAAGACCGAGGACTGCGACGGAGTCGACCTCGGCGGTATCGACTGCATTTCGCTGGAATTCGACGACGGCACGCTCGCGTGCGCGAACGACTGCACGTTCGACACCAGTGAGTGCGTCATGTACTCCTGCGGCGACGGCCTCGTAACCCGGGGCGAACAGTGCGATGGAGTCAATATCGGTGGCGCGCAGTGCTCGGATCTCGGGTTCGGCGAGGGCACGGTCGGCTGCACGGACAACTGCCAGCTCGACTACACCGCCTGCTGCGGCGACGATCAGACGGGCGGCAGCGAAGTTTGCGACGGGACCGACGTGGGGGCGGCCACCTGCGTGGGCGAGGGATTCGACGGCGGCGAGATCGCTTGCGCGGGCGATTGCAGCGCGCTCGACACCAGTGCGTGCTTTGCCTGCGGCGACGGGGCGATCGGCGGGGCGGAGCTCTGCGATGGCCTCGACCTCGGGGGCAATACCTGCGCGTCGCAGGGCTTCGTCGCGGGGACGCTGGGGTGCGCCGACGACTGCACCTTCGACACGAGCGCGTGCAACATGTGTGGCAACGCCGTGATCGACGCACCAGAGGCGTGCGACGGCGTCGATCTCGGCGGTATGACATGCGTCGATCTCGGCTTCACCGGCGGCACTGTCAGCTGTGCCCTTGATTGTTCGTTCGATACCTCAGCCTGCACCAACCTTCCGCTACCGGGGGCCGACGATCTCGTCATCACCGAGATCATGCAGAACCCTAGCGTGCTAAGCGATGACCTCGGGGAGTGGTTCGAGATCCACAATCCGAGTGGCGTCACGACCTACCAGCTCCGCGCCTGCGCGGTCGAGGGAAGCTCAGGGGTCGACACCTTCGACATCGACGCCGATCTCGAGATCGCACCGGGGGAATACGCGACGTTCGCTACCGATCTTGCGCCGGGGTTCACCCCGGACTTCGTGTGGAACGGGTCCTTCTCGCTCAATAACTCGGCCGATACCGTGCGCCTGGTGTGCGACACCGTGACGGTCGATGAGGTGCTCTACGACGGCGGTGTGACATTCCCGGATCCCACTGGCACGTCGATGTCGCTCGACCCAGCCGCCACGAGCACGCTGGCCAACAACGACGGCGCCAACTGGTGCCTGGGTCAAACCGCGTACAACGGCGTCGACCTCGGCACCCCGGGCGTGGCAAACCCGAGCTGCGTGCCCCCGACGTACAGCGTCGACTTCTGCAATCTGCAATTTCCCACCACCATCGATACCCTCGAAGGTTCGATCGTGACCGTCTTCGGCCGCTTGTTCATTGCCGGGCTGACCGATCTGAACCCGATCAACGACCCGGCCGTGAACGTTGTCGGTTGGGTGGGCGTCGGGGCCGACGGCAGCGACCCAGCGACGGATCCGAGTTGGACTTGGACCATGGCGGCGCCCAACCCGGGTTGGGTGGGCGTCGGGTTCCCCGATCAGAACAATGACGAGTACCAGGCCAACCTCCTGTTGCCGCCCGTGGGCACCTACGACTACGCGTTCCGCTTCAGCGGGGACGGCGGCACGAGCTTTACGTATTGCGACGCCGGGGCGGGTTCGACCGACGGGTACGCGGCCGCGGACGCTGGGCAGATGACGACCCAACCGGCCGGAGCACCGGGCGCGCTGTTCTTCAGCGAATACCACGAGGGGACCGGGCTCTTCAAAGCGCTCGAGATCTACAATCCCACCGACGTCTCGGTGAGCACCGGGACCTGCGAGATCCGCCAGTACTTCAACGGTTCAATGATGTCGACCAACACCGCGCTGACCGGCGGCCTGATCGGGCCGCGCGGCGTGTACACCATCTGCACCTCTGCGTTTACGCCGGCCGTGTATCCTCCCGGATGCACCCAGGTGTTCGGGCTCACCTTCAACGGGGATGACGCCGTGCAGCTCGTGTGTGACGGCGCGAGCGTCGACGTGATCGGGCAGATCGGCTTCGACCCGGGGACGTCGTGGGACGTCGGGGGCGTTAGCACGATCGATCGGGACCTTCGCCGTCTGTGCACGGTGACTGCGGGTGACTCCGACGGAAGCGACGTGTTCGATCCGTCGGCTCAATGGCAGGCGTTCTTGCTCACGAACACCGGCTATCAGCTCGACGACTACGGTCAGCACGTTTGTCCATGACGCGCGCCGCCGCGCGTAAAGGCGGTAATGCCGCCCGCGCGCAAGCGAACGGACATCGACGAGAGATCGCATCGGAGATCTCGAGATCTGCGCGAAATGACGCCCGTTCGCGGCTAATTTCCGCCTTTTCGCCACGCATTCGTCACGCACGCACCGTCGGTGTCCGCGAGGATGGAGGCTGGGAGGTGTGCATGGGAAGCACGAATGTCAGCTGTGACCTCGCGACCCCGTTGCGTCCGCTCGAAGTTGCCGTCGGGCTCGCCCTCGTGGCGGATGTTCCCGCGCGGGTGTTCTTCGACGACGGCTGCATCCTCGCCGAACTGTTCGTTCACCGCGGACAGGTGCTTCACGCCAATGTCGACGGCGTCCACGGCCTCGCCGCGATTGCGGCGCTGTTGGGCGCGGGGCATGGGTTTCAGGTCGAATACGGAGTGCTCCCCCCGCGCTGCACGCTGACGGGGCACTGGGTCACGTTGCGACGCGCGGCCGCCCAGCGCCTCGCGAACGAGGTCGCGGAGCCCGAACCGTATCAGCCGGCAGCGGTATATCCCGTCTGACGTGCATCGTCTTCACCGCTGAGACGGCACCATAGCTCCCGCATCTGCGTTGGCGGGGGCGCCTCGAGCTCAAGCCGACGCCCGTCGCGGTGATCGAGAGCGAGGCGCCAGCTGTGCAGTTGGGGTCCGACGCCGGTCGGCCAGGTCGACGCGGAGGAGAGCTCCGCGTAGAGGTCGTCGAACGCGACGGGAAAACCCGATGCGGCCAAGTGCACGCGGATCTGGTGCTTGCGGCCGGTGTGGGGCTCCACCTCCACGAGCGCGTGGCCGGCGGCTCGTCCACGGACGCGGTAGGAGGTGCGTGCGGGCTTGCCATGCGGCGCGACGGTCACCGGGCGCGCCGGATCGGCGACCAGCGGAAGGTCGATGCACCCGGCGTCAGGCGGGGAGCCGGTGACGAGGGCGAGGTATTGCTTGCGTGCGCGGCGATGCTCGAACTGCGCCATATAGAAGGGCACGACGGCGCGACGGCGAGCAAACGCGATCACCCCGGTCGTGTTGCGATCGAGGCGGTGGATGATCGAGGGCTGCGCGTGGGCGTCGGGCAACTCGTGGCGATAGCGGTGCTGCAGCCGCGCCAAGAGGTTGCGCTGAACGCAGGTCGAGGCCGGGTGGACCGGCAACTGGGCCGGCTTGTCGACCACGACAAGATCGTCGTCCTCGAAGAGGATCGACAGGGGAAGCTCCGCGATGTCTGAAGTGTCGATCGCAGGCGCGCTCGACGTGAACTCCACGCGATCGCCCACCGCCAGACGCTGTGACTTCTTCGCCGATCGACCGTTGACCAGCACGGCCCCGGCCGCGACGCGCTCGGCCAGCCACCGGCGCGAGTGCCAGTGCATCTGCTCGGCCAAGAACACGTCGAGTCGGACCCAAGCGTGGGCATCGCCGACCTCAAGCGCTAGCCACCGCGGTCCTGACACGCCGCGATTGTAGGCCGACCGGCGCCGGTGTTGTATTGGATCCGCAATGGTCGGCCCGATCCCACCCAAGAACTACGCGGACGACGCCGATTTTCCCACGCGGATCGAGCTTGTGCCGATCGGCGTGGTCCGCTCGCCGCACAAGGAGCGGCACGGGACGCCGCGCCAGGCCGTCATGGTCGCCGATCCTAACCTGCGTGGGGATGAACGCGCGCGGATCGAACTCTTCGCGGCGGTGATGAGCGCCGAGGTCACCGAGGATCTCAGCGGCTTCGACCGGATCTGGATCCTGTCGTGGTTGCACTTGAACCACGGTTTCCCCAACAAAGTCACTCCGCCGGGCGAAACCGAATCTCGCGGCTTGCTGTCGACCCGCGCGCCGCACCGCCCGAATCCGATCGGCTTGTCGGCGGTCGAGTTGCTCAGCGTGGAGGGGCTGGTGCTACACGTCGCCCGCATCGATCTGTTGGACGGCACGCCCGTGCTCGACATCAAGCCCTACGTTCCGTACGCGGACAGTTTTCCGGACGCGCGCACGGGATGGTTGTCGGCGCGTTCGCGTATTCCGGCCGGCTAGTCAGCGTTCCGCGGGACTAACGCTTCACAACCACCGCGATCTGCGCTGCGTTGCCGAAGGCGTCGCGGGCGCGCAAGACCACGCGGTGGCTGCCCTTGTCGAGGCCCGCCGGCATGACGAGCTCGAACGTCTCGTTGGGGCTGTCGAACAAGCCGTCCTCCGCGCTTGCGGCGCGCCAGGGGCCGCCATCGAGCGACCAGGTCACGTCGTGGATGTTCCCTCCGGCATCGATGGCGGTCGCGCGGATGCGATTGCCGCTGACGCTCGGTTTGCCGATGCTCGGTCGCTGGCGATCGACGACGAAGGGATCACTCACCAGCTCGTCGGTTCGCGCGCGCGCGCTGCCGTTGCTGGGTTCGTCGCTGGCCACCACCTCAACCTCATAGACCCCGTCAGGCACGCTCGCGATGTCCCACTTTAGCTCGCGCTTCGTGACCAGCTGGTCCTTGGGCGACAGATCGATCCACTCGTCGGCACCGCCGCCCTCGGGACGTACGCGCACGTCGTAGACGAGATCGTCGTCGTCGCGGGCGTCGACCTTCCAGCTGATCGTGATCTTCGAGTCGCTCTCGTCATCGCCGAGTTCGGGGCGATCGATGTCGACGCCGGTGAGCAGAGGCGGGAGATTCTCCGGGGCGTAGAACACCTCGAACGAGCGCAGCTCGGCGTCGGGCGCAGCGAGGCCGAAGTCGAGCTGCAGGTAGCGGCGGTGAGCCAAAGACGAGAGCACGCCGCGCAACGATGCGCCTTCACGCACCAGCGTGATCGTCTTCCACTCGCCCCATCGCTTGTCGGGCTCTTCCGTGGGTCCGGTGCGCGCGCGCAGGGTCAGCGGGCCGCGACCGCGTAGACGCACCGAGCCGTAGGCCGCGGGTTGCGTCGCGTCGAGCACGTCGGTCTTGTAGCGGGCCTGCTTGGCCGGCGCAGCGCCGAGCTCGTACGCGGCGGCGCCGTGGGCGGTGGTTGCGATCACCGGGCCCTTGGGGAGTTTGCACAGCGCGGTCGCTTGGCGTTCCTCGAGATCGGCCACGGTCGAGGCGTCTCGCGGTCCACGTACGCGATAGATCTTGGCCCCGTCCGACGAGGCGACGAGCACGGTGCCGACGTCGTCGAGTGCGACGATCGAGGTGAAGTACTGCTTGTCGCGCGCGAGCCAGGTCTCCCAGCTCGCCTCGGTGGCCCGCTCGACGTCACGCTTGGGCCCGAGGTCGACGTGGTAGAGCTTCGCGTCGGCTTGAACCGGACGGTCGGAATCGAGTGAGCCCGACGGTGCCTGCCCAACCAGACTCATGCGATCGAGTGTCTTGGTCAGGGCATCGAGGCTGGAGAGCTTGCGATCGGCGAACTGGTTGACGGCGGCGACCAGCCCCGTCTTCGTCAACGCCAGGGCGCGGACCTCGTCACCGTCGAAGTCGTGGAGGAGCTCGCCTTCGACCGACTTGGTCACGCGATACAGCCGCGCCTGGGGAGAAACGCCGACGACGAGCTCCCGGCCCACTGGGAGCACGCTGAGCACGTCCTTCTCTTCGACATCCAGCACGACCTTGGCGTCCTTGCCCGCCAAACTCATCGACCACAGCTCGCCCTTAGGTCCGGTGGCGGCGAACAGCGTGCCGTCGTGGATCACGAGTTGCCAGATCTGCTCGACGGCGAGAGTGGCGAAGGCAGTGACCTTGCCCTTGGCGTCGACCCGCACGAGCTTGCCGCCCGGCAACGTGGCGGCCACGATGTCGCCTCCTGGGAGCTCGACCATCGCGCTCACCACCACGCCCTCGAGCTTTGCGACCTTCTCGATCACGAGCTCGGGCAAGTCCGGCGCGTCGGCGGCCTTGGCGGTTTCGTCGGTGCCTTTGCCTTTGCCCTTGGCCTTGCCTTTGCCGCGCTTTGCCTTCGCCTTTGCCGCGCGCTTGCCGGGAACGATCCGCGCGATGGTGGCCGCGTCGGCCGTGCCGACCAGCGCGCCGCGACGGGAGGCCAAGCAAGAGAACGCCGTCGAACCTTCCGTCTCTCCGCGGGCCGGCAACAAGCCCACGGTGACCCGGCCGGATGCTTCGATGGCCGCCCCGTCGGCCTCGCCTTTGTCGAGCTCGGCTTGGCTGCTGACGTCCCAGGTGCGGGTTCCGCCCGCGTGGCTCGGCTTCGGTGACAGTGCCAACGCGGCGGCCGCCGCGAGGATCCATGGCCTGTGATTCATCATTCGTTCTCGCTTCAGCGCTTGCGCGGCAACACGTCGATGCGGATCGTGTGCTGACCCTCGATGATGTTCTTGGTGGGGATGACGCGACGTGCAAGTTGCTTGAACCGCACGGCATGCTGCGTCGAGGATTGTCCGGCAAGGGTCTCGAGTACGCTGTCGGGTAGCTCGTTGAGCAGCCCTTCCTTGGTCGACAGACCCTCGCGTTCGCGGTAGATGCTCGCGACCATGGTCCGCGAGGGGTAGCCCTGCTCGAGCGTGGTGAGCAAGTCGTCGAGGTCGCCGGGGAGCGGCCGATAGGGGCGGACCATGTCGCCGCCGGTCACCTCGATCTGAACCTCCTCGCCTCCGGCGTCGTCGGGGATCCGCAGCGGCAACACCTCGGTGCGCTCGGCACCCTTGTAGCTGCGCAGGATAACGTCGAGGCGGATGACGTCACCGGCATGGACCTCGGATTCGCGCATCCTGATCGTCTGGATCGTGTCGATCGGCGCGCCGTAATCCATGACCACGCGGTTTTCGATCTTGCGGATGCGAGCGACCTCGAAGGGGTTCTCGAGCGCTGCGGCGACGGTGATCACGCCGCGGCTTCCACCCAGCATCCGACCGACCACGCCCTGGGGGAAGAACACCTCTTCCTCGAGGTGAAGCTCGCGGCTACCCGCGGTGGTATCGAGGGTGATGTCGTGGACAACTTTGACGACCACCTCGGTGGCATCGCGGCCGGCCTCGTCGACGGCGTCGCCCAGAACCACGCCGACGAGGTTAGGCGTGAGGTTGACGCCGACCGCGACCTCGTTCTTGTAGGTGCGGGGGGCGAGGTCGGGATCGGGGCCTTGGATCGTGGTGACCAACGGGATCATCGGCGCGCGTGCGTCCGTGCGCAGGGCGATGGCGGCCTGCCGATCCTGGTACATGAGGCCCTGGATCGTGAGCGGTGAGGACATCTTCACCGAGCGTTCCATGCTGGCGAGGATGGTGTGCACACGCGCATCGGCGAAGGGCCCATTGGTGGGTCCGTCGTTGAACATCGAGTGCCCGAACGCCAGAAGCCGATCGCCCTTGGGTGATACCCACGTCACGGTACCGTTGGCGGCGACGGAGCTGTCGCCGCGAACCATCACCACAGAGACTGAATCACCGCCGGCGAAGCTGCGTGCCTTGGCGTCGCCGTCGTCGCCGGTCCGACCCGAGCCCCCCCGGACCGGTTCGAGTCCGAGGAGATCGGCGAGCGCCCGGGACCCGCTGGCCGACAGGCCGGACACCGACATCGGCGCGGTGAGCTGCTCGAGGCCCGCGGTGCGATCGAGCTCGACCGGTTTTCGCCGGGCCGGCAAGGGAGTGGTGCCGAGCCCGAGCATGGAGTCGCTCCACGCCTGCACACCCTCGCGCGCCTTGCCGGTGGGGCGGGGCAAGACGTCGGGGCGATAGGGGAGATCCCCGACCTCGCGCATGTTGGAGATCGGCGTAAGGGCGCCGAGGGGGTCCTTGTTGAAACGCCAGCCATAGGAGAGGGCCCCAACGAGCTTGCCCTCGACATAGATCGGGCTGCCGCTCATACCACCGACGATCCCGCTGTGCTCGAGCCGCGGATCGGTGGCAGTGAACAGGACCGCGTCCTGCTTCGGCAGGTAGTTCTTCATGGTGTCGACCACTTCGATCTCGAAGCGATCGGTTCCGGTGCCCTTGAACACGGTGACCGCGTAGCCCTTCATGCCGGGCTTGAGCTCGTCGACCGGCATGATCTCGACACCGCCACCCGCCCGCGCGGCGCGGCGTCCCGCCGGTGCGGCCGAGGCGTCGGTCGGATCCGCCACGCTCGACGTCACGGTGAGCGCAAGGGCAAACGCGGCGACTCCACCGCAGGCGAGTCGGTTGCGGTGACGGGCGTCAGCTCGAGCCATAGCGGGACAGCGCCTTCTTCATGGTGCCGACCAGGTCGTCGTGGGGGGTGTAGTAGTAGACCGTCTGCGAGCGTCGATCGTTTCGCAGGTCAGGATCGACCTGACCGGTCTTTGGATCGACGATGAGCACGCGCGGGACGTAGGCGCCATCGGGCGCGAACTGCAGGCTCCGCGGGACTTCATCCTGATCGACATTGACCATGACGAACTGCGCACTGGCCTTCTCGAGCTCCTCGTCGGCGAAGGCGACCTTGAGCTCGCGGCAACGGCCGCACCAGCTGGTATGGACAAGGAGCATCAGCGGGCGTTGCAGCTCGCTCGCCTCGCGCAAGCCCTCATCGAGGCCGCGCCAGGCGATGTCGTCGTTGAAGCCGTGGGCGGGGGCTGTTGCCTTGCGCACGGTTGCCGCGCGCGGACTGGCCTTGCCGGTGACGGTCGTCCCGAACGGATCCTCCGTGCAGGCGGCGATTGAAGCGACGCCGGCGAGCAACGGGACAAGGACAAGCGCAGGGCGAGCGCGCGAGATCGGCACGGCCCACCCAAGATACCATCGACTCGCCGGGGATTGCGGGCCGGGTGAGACTCGATGGTCACTGCGTCGCGTGTTCGCATGGGGGCCTCGTCCAAGGCACCCTGCTTGGTCGCCGTAAGCGCTTCTTCGTCGACGTGCTCCTACCCGACGGCCAGGTGCTTGTTTGCCATTGTCCCAACACCGGACGGTTGACGGGTTGTCTGGAGTCCGGCGCCTCGGTT
>CADEGN010000230.1 GCA_902826865.1 uncultured Myxococcales bacterium | reverse complement strand
GAAGCATCGGCCGCCTTATCCACCACGGCGACCGTCAGTGTACGCACGCCCTTGGCCAGCCCCATGTGTTCGCTCGACGGTCAGAGCATCTCTCGAAGCCCGCGGTCGCGGGATTGGAAACTTCTCCGGATGGGCGACACCATGTTGGGTTGCCTCGAGCTGATCGCTTACTTCGACGACGCCATCGCAGCCCCGGACGACGCGGACGCACGATGCCTGTTCGCTGCCAGCTGCCAGGGCACGGCGGACAGCTGTGCGCGGGGGACCGTGTTCTATCCCGCGGTGGGTTGCATCGACGATTCACCCTGCGCAGCGAACGACGACGCGCGGATGTCCGCCTGCTTGGCGGGCGATCTCCAATGTTGCACGGAAGTCGCGGACGATCAGATGAGCGCGGCGGGCGAACGTGAACTCGCGCAGGACACCCCGGGGGCCCGCGGACTGCAGATGCAGGCATGGATGGCCTATGCGCCGGCTTGTGCGCGCGGGGATAGTTTCGCGTGCATGCAAGCCGGGGCCATGGCCGACGAGAATGGGCAACCAGGCTTGGCCCTGGCGCAGCAGGCTCGCGCATGCAGTCTTGGACACGTGCAGGGCTGCCGGCGCGTCGCTCGCTTGGGCGAGCGTGAACCCGACCCCGACGCCTGGGCAGATGCGGCCCGCTGCGCGACCGAGGCATCGCCCTACTGCAACGCTCGCCACGATCTTCCCGAAGTGCGCACGAGGATGGCCGAGTGTGGGACGGTTGTCGGTGAGTTGCCGAGCGGGGCGCGGATGGCTTACTTGGGTCGAGAGTTCACGACCGCGGCGCCGCAATCGTCGGATTCTGGCTCGTTCGCCCGTTTCGTCGTGCCCGCCGACATCTCCGCCGCCGAGCAGCGAAGCCTCGCGCTCGTGGAGGATCGATTCCAGCAGGCCATCGACGACGAGCTTCTGCAAGTGTTCCTGGCGCTCGGCGGTGGTCGAGACGAGTTTGCCCGGCTCGATCGCAGCGCCAAGTCTGCGATCGTGCATGCGCGGGTCGCCGACGTCACCAATCCCATCGCCATGCTTGCCTACCGCCAGCGCCTGGCCGACGAGCGCGCGGGCTTCTCGCCTGCACCGAGGCTCACGGATCTGTCCGCGCCAGAGCGATACCTTCGGTTCGGACTCGGCCTCGGCATGCTGCTCGAACGCCTGGTAGCCGAGGAGCTCGGCCCCGACCGGGCGCGCGAGCTGCATCGATTGCACGGCGGGCAGTGGCCGGGAGCGAGCAGCTCCATCGAGATCGCTGGGGTTTGTCCCGACTCAGGTGGCTGATCGCGGTATTCTCGTTAGGTGCGCCTATCCGACGAAGCGCTGTTGCAGGCGTGGCAGCGCGGCGACAAAGCGGCGGGTACGGAGCTCTTCGACCGCTACTTCCACGTGGTGTCGCGATTTTTCCGCAACAAGGTCGATCGCGGGATCGATGACCTGATCCAGGCGACGTTCTTGCGTCTGCTCGAGGCGCGCGACGGCTTTCGGGGCGACGGCACGTTCCGCGGCTTCGTCCTCGGCATCGCGTTCAACGTCCTTCGCAACCATTACTACACCAAGCGCGTGGACGCCGAGCGCGTCGATCTCGGCGTCGTGAGTGTCCACGATCTGGCCCCACGTCCGTCCGAGGCACTCGCCGCCCGGGCGGAGGCGCGGTTGCTGCTGGAGGGGCTGCGGCGGATTCCTGTGGAACACCAGGTGTTGCTCGAGCTGTACTTCTGGGAGCCGTTGGGAGCGCCCGAGATCGCGGCAATGCTCGGCGTCCCGGTGGGCACGATCCGCACGCGGATCAGGCGGGCCAAACAACTGCTGGAGATCGAACTCGGGAAGCTGACGACGGACGCCGCCGTGTTGAACACCACCATCGACGATCTCGAAGGCTGGGCGCGGCGGGTCCGCGAAGGGTTCGACACCGATCGCCGCGAGCGCTGAAGGCGATGTAGCCACGTCACCGCCCGCCAACGAACGGGCTGGGGCTTGCTCCAAGCCGTTCGGTGCTCTAGGCTGATTACGATGGCGAGCCGGCCGAGCCTGATCGTCACCACCCTCGAGGAGCAGGACGCACACGCGGCGCGCTGGCGCTCGGGTCAAGCGGCGTCGGAGCGGTTTGCCGCGGTCGAAGCGCTGCGGGAGGGATTCTTCGCACTTCATGGCCGCCCTGACGAAGGACTGGCGCGAGTTCTTGTCGTTGTTGATTTCCCACCGCGTGAAGTTCGTGGTGATTGGCGGGCACGCGGTCGCCGTGCACGGTAGTCCACGCGTCACCGAGGACCTCGACATCTTCGTGGAGGCTAGCTCGGCCAAGCGCCGGGCTTCCAGGCGATCGCCCGCGTACTACGCCGCGCGCCCCAGCACCAGGCGCGCGGTCATGTGCGTCGTCGGACCCAGCAAGTCCGCAACGACCATGGCGCGTCGTGGCCTAGCTCATTTTTCCATTCGATGCCCGCGTCCTCATCCAGAAGCTCCAGCAGCCGCGTGAAGCAGAACGCCTCTGATACGGGTCCCAGCACCGGACCGATAACGCGTGCGAATCGCCGCCAGTCATGCGTGATCTCGGCGCGGATAAGATCGTCGAAGTGTGTGATCTCCGCAGACGCCAAGCCGCTGCTGGTCAGGACGCGCAGCGGAGCGTTCTCGGCCCGAAGCTGACGCCACGTCCGTCGCAGCGATGCTCGCTGGATATCTGAGACCGGCTTCGCGATATTGATCAACGACTTCTCGGTGATCCGAGCATCTGTCACAAACGCCAACGCCCAGCGTTCGTCGTACGCTCGGGCGTTTTCTGGGCAAAACTCGATGTTCGCAACGTCGACAATGTCCAGCCTCGCGCTCGGGAGCCGCCACAACAGCACGTGCAGCCCGCACAACTCGACGACGGAGCGCGAGTTCATCCACACGACGAGTCGACCAGTCCACGCCGAGACGTTCTGCCAAAACGCCGCCACCTCGCAAGAGGCCGCAAGGGGGTGGTCGTCCTCCAGCTCTTCGCGCTCCCACTCGGCGCGCTGCACTGCATCTCCCGGGTTTATCGGGCCCATGCTGTAGTTATCCCGGAGAACCGCCACGGATTCCTCAACTCCCATCGTTCGGAGCGCGCCTTCGAGCCGCCACGCTGCGGGGAATGTGATGTGAAGGCGGCTCTCTTCGCGCGTCATCGGGCTGCTCAGCGAACCCGATTGTGCCACATCGCGGTCGCCGAGCTGTCTGGGTCGCGCGGCTAGGGATTCTATGTGGAGACGGTGCGAGCGCGGTCGAGCCCGTCGATGACGGTCGATTCGTAGACGTAAACCTCGCCACACGAAGGTCCACGACACATCGGGGGGCAGCGCGCCGGGACTTGCCGCGGAAGGGAGTCGATATCGACGTCGACTCGGTGGTATCAAGCTCGCGCTTGCGGGCCGCCCTGAGCTCGATGCTGCGCCGATGTCGCCGAGCGGGCGCAATCGGTGGCAGCCGTGCGCGCTGCGATGGATCACCACGACCGACGATCTCGAGGCTGGGCGCGGCGGGTCCGCGAAGGGTTCGACACCGATCGCAGAGAGCGCTGAAGGCGATGTAGCCACCGTTACCGCCGAGACTCGCGTCGGACCCTACCGGACGGCTTCGGCTCGCCGCCCTCTCTTCGCGATCGATCACGAGAGCCCGGTGCATGACGAATGGCGCATGCCGGGTTCGGAATCGGACGCTCGCAAACCACCGCTGGGAGCCGGCAAGTCGCTGAGCGTCTACCTTACGGCACACGAAGCTGCTCCCCACACCGGCGGCATGCGCTGAGGTGCATTCGGGGGTGGTTGACTTCCGTAACCCCGCGCATAATGGCTGTTCGAGTCGAGGAATTCCCGTTGTCGGCCTGGCTGCTCCGCTTCATCGGTCGCGCGCCCTCGCGGCCAACCACACGCAGCTCGGCGGCGTGGCTGCGGGCATGGTTGGTGCTCGCCCTCGTTGCCCCGGCCCTGGGCATGGGCGGATGGGCCAGGCCGGTCGCGGCGGTCCCCGGCGGCGTCGTCGAGCCCGGTTTCCACGCCGGCTTCGCCGGGCACGGTGACCCTGCCAAGCACAACGAGCCGTCCCCGGTGCGCGCGGAGACCATCGACGCGGAGGATTCGGAAGACGACGTTCGCGTGCGCGCCGCCAAGGAACCGTTTTGGCTGGCCGCGGCGCCCGATCTCGACTTGGTTAGGTCTGTCACCCTGCACACCTTTGCGGCCGAGCACCGGCGAGGCGTCGCGCGGGGCTATCGCGGCCTGCTGAACAACCGCGGGCCGCCACGAGCGTAGCACCTGCGCGCGGAGTGCTTGGCTCTGCGGCGCTCGGACACCTGGCGCAGACGAGCGGCCCCGACCATGTCGTGAGCGGCCCGTGCCCAAACGAAGATCGTCGCCGCGAGTCGATGCGGCTGCGATCGCGCGAGTAGGTCGCCCCGCGCGACCTCGTCGCCGGCTCGAGACGAGCGAGCCGGCGAGCCAGTCGCCCTGGACGCGCGCACCGATGGCTCGCCTCGCGTGCAACTTGCACGCAGCCACAACCGCACACAGGAGGCACCCATGCCTCGCTACGAATCACCGTTCAGCGGAGCCGACCCGCGCAAAGATGTCCTCAGCGGTTTCGTCGTCTCGCTCATCGCACTCCCGCTGTGCCTCGGCATCTCGATGGCCAGCGGCTTTCCACCCATCGCCGGCATCCTCAGCGCGATCATCGGCGGCATCCTCGTCAGCTTCCTGGGTAGCGCCCGCCTCACCATCAAGGGCCCGGCCGCCGGCCTCATCGTCATCGTTCTGGGCGCCGTGACGGAGCTGGGCAACGGCGACGCCGAACTCGGCTACCGCCGCGCCATCGCGGTGGGCGTGGTGGCTGGCGTCGTCCAGATCGTTCTGGCGTTGGCACGAGCCGGAGTCCTGCGCGACCTCATGCCCCCGTCCGTGGTGCACGGCATGCTCGCCGCCATCGGCGTCATCATCATCTCCAAGCAGAGCCACACCGCGCTGGGCGTGGCACCCCAGGCCACGGACCCGCTGGGCCTGATCGCCGAGCTCCCACACAGCGTCGCCAACGCTAACCCCGAGATCGTCACCATCGGGGTGTTGTCGCTGCTGGTCTTGTTCGGTCTGCCGCTGCTCCGCGTCAGGTGGGCCAAGCGCGTGCCGGGCGCGCTGGTGGTGGTGCTCATCGCCGCTGCGCTGGGGCTCTACTTCGACCTCGACCACGAGCACACCTACTCGCTGGGCTCGCATCAATACTCCGTGGGCCCGCAGTACCTGGTGAGCTTGCCCGGCAACCTGCTGAGGGCGATCCAGACCCCAGACTTCAGCGTCATCGGCAGCGGAACATCCCTCAAGTACGTGGCGATGTTCTCGCTGGTGGGCACCATCGAGTCGCTGCTCAGCGTCAGTGCGGTCGACTCACTCGACCCGGTCCAGCGCACGTCCAACGCCAACCGCGACCTGCTCGCCACCGGCATCGGCAATACCCTGGCGGCGGCGGTCGGTGGTCTGCCGATGATCTCAGAAATCGTCCGCAGCAAGGCCAACCTCGATAGCGGCGCCACCAGCCCGCTGTCGAACTTCTTCCACGGTCTGTTCCTCCTCATCATGGTCGTCGCGTTACCGACGGTGCTGCACCAGATCCCCCTGACTGCACTCGCGGCCATGCTCGTGTTCACCGGCTTCCGACTCGCCTCGCCCACCGAGTTCCGCAACGCATGGTCCGTCGGCCCGATTCAGCTGCTATTGTTCGTCACCACGTTCATCGTCACCCTCGCCACGGACCTTCTGCTGGGCGTGGGGGTGGGCATCCTGCTCAAGGTCGTGCTGCACGTGGCCTCCGGCGCGCCGGTGCGATACCTGCTGCGTGCCCCCATCGACGAGACGCGAGACGGCGATCGCTTGACCCTCGCGGTCCACGGCGCCGCGGTGTTCACGAATTACCTGGGCCTCAAGCGGCGGCTCGATCGCGTCGATGATGGCGTCCGCACGATCGTCATCGACTTCTCCGACGCGTGCTTGGTGGATCACACGGTGCTGGAGAAGCTGCACCTCGCCAGCCAGGAGATGAAACTTCAGACCCTGGAGCTACAGGGGCTCGAAGGCCACACGCCCCGCAGCAACCACGCGCTTGCGGTACGGCGCAAGCGGAGGGCCGGATGAGCGGTGACCTCGACGACGCCCGCCCCCCAGCCGATCCGCGGCAGGCAGTCGCCGCGCAGTGGATCCAGCGGCTCGCCACGTGGCTGCCCGAGCAGGGACCGCTGTCGGTGTTCGTTCACACCAACCCGATGGAAGTGATGCAGTCGCACCACTTCCACGCGGTGTGCGAGGCGGCAACTCGCATTCGGGGAGCCCGCACGACGCTCACCGAGTCGCGCTATCGCGAGCTGCTCGCCGATCGGCAGATCCGTCCCGAGGACGTCGCCAGCGCGCGCAAGCGCCTGGCCGAACTCGAACTGCGCCCGGTCGACCTGCTGCCCCCGCCTGCACCGAGCACGCTGTTGCTGTCGCGTGTGCGACCCGAGATGGCCAGCGAGGTGGGCGAGATGGTCGACGCGTTCTTGCTGCGCCTGCTCCCCGCGTTCCTCGATCGTGGGTCAGCGACCTGGCCCATGCCCAATCGCGATCGCGGCCTAATCGCCACGGTCCGCTGGCTCGCCAACACACCCCTCGGCGTGCCCGAGCCGTGGCTCCGCGGCCTGGCCACACGGCTTCCCGTCGGCGCGTCGGCGCTGTCGATCATCGTCGCCTGTCTCGAGGAGCGCGGCGACGCCGAGACTGGGTGGCCCCACCTCTTGCACGAGGCCGCGTTCGCCCTGCCCGGCTACGCCGGCATGGTGAACCGCCTCGAGCACGTTGCCAGCGAGCGCCCTGCCGGCGTGGCGGTGAGCCTGACCGAGTACTTGGCGGTGCGGCTGGTGGTCGAGGCGCTCGCGCTCGGCGACGTGGCACGCCAGCTTTTCGGGCGCAAGGCCACGCTGACCACCCTCGCGCGGTCACTCGATGCCCTCGACCAACCATTAACACCGCCGCTTTGGACCCTCGAGCTCGGCGCCTATCAAGACGCGCTCGAAGAGGACTACATCCGCAGCTTCATCGGCGGCATCGTCATGGCGCAGAACGTCGACCGCAGCGGGCCGACTGCGCCACAGGTGCAGTTTGTATGCTGCATCGACGATCGCTGCGAATCGCTCCGCCGTCACGTGGAGGAATGCTTGGACCTCTCCGAGACGTTCGGCTCGCCCGGCTTCTTCGGCGTGGCGTTCAAGCACCGCGCGCCGCTGGACGTCGACGAGTCGTTTTCGTGCCCCGCCGCGGTCAAGCCCACCAAGCGCGTCACCGAGAAGCTCAACGCGGCCGGCGAGACCGCCTTGCTCCGCACCCGCCGCCGCGCCAGGATGCTTGCTGCGGGCTTCGGGGCCGATGCCTCCCTGGGACCGCTTCGGGGGCTGTTGGCCAGCCTGGGCAATCTCGTTCGCGCCCCACGAACGCTCATGCAGCTGCTGCTCCCAGGATGGTTCGTGCGCCCGACCCACGAGTTCGAGGGCACGACGTTGGAGTACGACCCGAACGTGGAGCCCGAGGGATTCACGCTCGAAGACCAGATCACGCTCGTCGAGGGCAACCTGCGCGCAATGGGCCTGCACGAGCGCTTCGCCCCGTGGGTGCTGGTCGTGGGGCATGGATCGATGGCGGTCAACAATCAGTTCAAGTCGGGCTACCAGTGCGGTGCGTGCGGGGGCCGCCGCGGCGGCTTGAACGCGCGGGTGTTCTGCGCCTTCGCCAACGCCAAGGCCGTGCGCGAGGGGCTGGCCGCGCGGGGCATCGCGATTCCCGACACCACCCGCTTCGTGCCCGGCGAGCACGACACCGCACTTGACGACATCCGGTGGTTCGACCTCGACGCGCTCGCGCCCGCACTGCGCGAAGAGTTCGCCTGCGTGCGCACGCAACTGGAGACGGCGCTCGAACGCAACGCCAAGGAACGCTCGCGTCGCTTCGACGACATCCCGCTCGACGAGCCGCTGCCGCGTGCAGTGGCCAGGGTCCGCGCGCGCACGGCCGACTACGCCGAGACGCGACCCGAGTACAACCACGCCACCAACGCCGCATGCATCATCGGGCGTCGCTCCCTCACGCGCGGACTCTTTCTCGATCGCCGGACATTCATGATCTCTTACGACCCGCGCACCGACGACGCCGAAAACAACACGCTCGCGAAACTCATGGCCGCCCCGCTGCGCGTGTGCGCCGGCATCAGCCACGAGTATTTCTTCTCCACCATGGATCCCCAGCGCTTCGGTTGCGGCACCAAGCTTCCCCACAACGTGGTCGGCCTGCTCGGCGTGGCGAACGGGGCCAACGGCGACCTGCGCCCGGGGCTGTGGACGCAGACCACGGAGATCCACGACCCGATTCGGCTCGTCACGTTGATCGACGCCGAGCCCGAATCGGTGGCCAATGTCCTCGCTCGGCTACCAGCGGTCAAAGACATGGTGGTCAACGCGTGGATCCACGTATTCGCGTATTCGCCCTCGGGCCGCGGTTTCTTCCGCTGGATGCGCGACGGCTTCGAGCCCTACGCCGCGCTGCCGCATCTGCTGTTCGAGGTCAAATCGTCCCTCGAGGCATGCAGCCACACCCGCGCGAACGTCACGCCATGTCTCATCACGCGCAGCACCGCCGACGCGCAGCAGGCCCTACGCTGATGGACTGGCTCACGCATGCACTGTCGTCGCAGCCGTTGCTGCACGTCCTCACGATGATCACCCTCCTGTCGCCGGCCGCCGGGTCGTTCGTGCTGGTGTTGCTGAGCATTAGCGGCGTAAAGCCGCACCCGCGGTGGATCTCTTGGGTCTCCGGCCTCACCGTGGCCGGGGCCGCGATCGCGGCCGTACTGCTGGCCGGCCTCACATGGCTGCGCCCGGGGCACGAGTTCGACGAGGTGCTGTGGACGGTGTACGCAGTGGGCTCGTATCACCTCGAGGTCTCGGTCTACGTCGACTCGTTGTCGGGGAGCCTGACCGCGCTCGGCGGCTGCGTGATCCCGGTGCTCGCCCGCTTCTCCAGCCGCTACCTCCACCACGAGCCTGGCTATCTCCGCTTCTTCGTGCTGGTGGGAGTCGCCGCCACCGGCTTCTTCTGGTTCGTGCTCGGAGGCAGCATCGACATGGCGTTCGTCGGGTGGGAGCTGCTCGGCCTGTCGAGCGCGCTGCTGGTGGCCTTCTTCTGGGAGCGATCCGAGACGCTCGTCGCCAGCGGTCGCGTGTTTGCGACTTACCGCCTGGCCGACATCGCCTTGCTGGCCGGCATGGTCGGCCTGCACCACTACGCCGGCGACTCCAGCTGGGCCTCAGTGCTTGGCGTGGGTAACGGCGGGCATGCCGTGCATCTCGGATCGTTCGCCGCCACGATCCTCGGGCTGTCGTTCCTCGTGGCCGCGATGGGCAAGTCGGCCCAGGTGCCACTCACCGGCTACGTGCTGCGGGCGATGGAGGGCCCCACCGTGTCGAGCGCGTTGTTCTACGGCACGCTCTCGATCCACTGCGGCGTATATCTCATCTTGCGCATCGAGCCGCTGCTTGCCAACGCACCCATCGCCCGCGGCGCCGTGATCGCAGTGGGCCTGCTCACCGCGATCACGGCTTCGCTGTCGTCTCGTGTGCGGCCCGATGCCAAGGGCGCACTGGCGCTCGCCTCGGCCAGCCAGGCCGGCCTCATGCTCGCCGAGGCGGGGTTCGGGTGGACCCAACTCGCGATGTGGCACATGCTCGCGCACGGTCTGCTGCGTCTGGCCCAGTTCCTCCGCTCACCGTCGTGGCTCGAGGACGCACACGCCCGGCGTAGCGCGCTGGGAGGTGGCAGTTTCCGTTCGGGGTTTCACGCCGAGCGCCTGTTACCCACGGCCGTGCGCAACGCCCTCTACGCGGCCGCGCTCTCCCGTTTTGGCATGGATGCGCTCATCGATCGCCTGTTCTTGCGGCCGCTGGCCGCACTGGCGCACCTGGTGAGCATGCCTCGACCGCGCCTGCGCGAGCGCAACGGACGACCCGTCGTCGGCCGCGCCGAACCCCAGCCGGAAGCTCCCGTCCACCGTAAGCACCCCGCGATCGAGGCCACCGACGCTCGAGGAGCGCGATGATGTCCGCGTGGATGTTCGACGCGTTCTTCTGGCTCGTGGTTCCGGTCGCCATCTTCGAGGCGCTGCGGGTCGTCCATGTCATGCGCCGTCGCGAGCAGCGTTGGGCGCCCCGCGGCCTCGCCTACGGTGGGCTCGAGCTGGCCCTGCTCACGATGTGCGCGGCCACCGGCTCACCGCTGCTCTTCGTCGTGCTGTCGGTCCTGCGCATCGCAATCATCTATTCGCGCGAGCGCCAGTGGTGGGGCCGCCGCATCGCCAAGGCAGTGCTGTTCGGTACGGCGCTCGTACTGCTGGCCGTCGTCGGCGACGTCAGCTCGTTCGCGCAGCTCTCCCACGTCACCCTCGACCCCGACCTGCGCCTGGCGATCCTCGTGCTGATTTGCGCCGCCGCCGTCGCGGCCACCGTGCCTGTTCGGGTCGTCGATGAGCCCAAGGAGACCCTGTCCGCCCCGCTTGCCTTCATCGTGTTCGCCCGCGTCGCTCTGCCCCTCGGCGCTTCGACGCCCCAGTTCGCCATCGTGGTGCCAGTCGTCGCCGCAGCGCTGAGCCTCGTCTGCGCGCTGTGGCTGCTGTCGGCAGGCACCCGCGCCAACCACTTTGATCCGTCGGTGCTGGTCTCGGAGATCATCCTGTGCGAGCGCGGCGTTCTGCTGTCGTTCGTGTGGCTCGGGCTCGCCACCGGCGAGCACCTCTCGGGCGTCGGCGCGCTTCTACAGTGGGCGGCGGGGGTGCTGGCCCTGCTCGCGCTCGAGGCCTCGCTACGACGGCGCCCACTACCCAGGCCCATGGCGTTCTTCGCCCTCGCCATGGCAGTGAGCCTGCCGGGCACGATTGGTTTCGTGGCGGAGGACCTGCTGGCGCACGGCCTGCTCGAGCTGCACCCACTGCTCGCCGCCGCCTTCGTGATCGTCGCGGCCATCAACGCAGCCGCGCTCTATCTCGCGCTGGTCAACATCATCGTCGATCTGCAAGCCAGACAGACGCTACCGGGTCCGACGTTGCAGCCCGAGGGGCGTCCCAGCTTCATGATGCTCGCCACTGCCGGCCTATCGCTCGTGATCGGACTCGTGCCGAGCCCCTTCGTCACGGGCGCGACGCGGGCGTACGCAGCCGTCGTCGGGGGTACTGGCAGGACGAACTGACCGAACGACGACGCTGCGTCGCTCTCCCTCGCTGGGCAATCGACCCCGCGCGGACGCGGAAGCGCCTGCGCCCGCTCGCCTGCTCGAGGTCTCCGCCTTCGGCATGTCGCGGCAAGCCGCCACCTTCATCGATGGCCGTGACCGCAAGCGTCTCGAGCGAATGTGTCGCTATCTCCTGCGACCGCCGTTCGCCCACGATGCCCTCACCGAGCTTCCCGATGGCCGCGTCCGCCTCGCCTTCAAACGCCCGACTCGCCTCATTGGTAGCTACATGCTCGAGCAGGCATTCCCCTCATGAGAAACGCGAAATGAGCGTTTCCGGCCTGGCAGCCCAACACTCGCGCGGGCGCGACCCATGTCGTGCTCGAGCCCCATCGCTTTCTCGCCCGTCTCGTCGGTCTCGTCCCTCCCCCGGGCCAGCACCAGGTTCGGTACTACGGCGTGTTCGCCAATCATCACCGGCTGCGTCCGAGAATCTTGCCCACGCAGCTCCCCGAGCCCGAGCTCGCGACTCCACCCCGGCAGTTGCCGATGTTCGACACCGCAGGCCTCGCCCTTGCTCGCCCCGCGGACGCGGCCGCGAGTGGGCGAACCCCATCTCGTCTGTCGTGGGCTCGACTCCTCGCACGCATGTTCTCCATCGACATCTCAATCTGTCGTCGCTGCGGCGGCAAGCTCCGCGTCGTCGCCGCCATCACAGACGCCGACGAGATCGCGCGACTCCTCCTCGCCGCTCGCCCGCCGCCGCGTAAAGAGCCCCACGGTCAACAACTTCTGTTCGCATGACCCAGGCGACGTGCCGCGGCAACAGACCTCCGGCGAGTTCGTACCGGCTGGCTCGGTTCCCCGCGCGCCCGACCCCACGGGATTCCGAGCCACAACTCGCCATCCCCGCCCTCAACCGAGCCAGCCCCCCCAGCGTCTCGTTCTGTCGTTGACACTCCCGCGATATCTCGT
>CADEGN010000229.1 GCA_902826865.1 uncultured Myxococcales bacterium | reverse complement strand
TGGAAGGCCGGCCGTTGCCGCCGGCGGAAGAGGTGCGCACGGTCGCCAAGCCGAGTTCGGTTGCCAAGCCGCCGGCGGACGAAAAGAAGCTCCGTCCTCAGATTCCGGTCGCCGAGCCGACCTGATCCGGAGCTGTTCGCGTCAATCGCTCGCCCTGGCCGCCGCGATCGCGGCCGCCAAGTCGCTATCGTCGGGCCGAATCACGCCCTCGCGTCGCCAACGGATCCGACCGTGCCGGTCGAGCAGCAGCGAGGTCGGATAGCCGCGAAGTTGCCACGCGCCCGTGATCGCACCATCGGGATCGAATACGACGGGGTATGGGATCCGAAACTGTTGGATCGTCGCGCGAACCTTCAGCAGGTCCGGGCGCCGGTCGATGCTGACGCCCACGACGGCAAGGTCGCCCTGGGCTTCGGAGTTGGCCAGTCGCACGAGCTCGGGCATCTCGTCGCGGCAGGGAGCACACCATGTGGCCCAGACGTTCACCAGAACGATCTTGCCGCGCAAGGTGGCGACGTCGAACGGCGCTCCGTCGACGGTCTTGCCGGCGAGCGCGAGGGGGGAGTCGCTGGGCTCACCGCCGCGGTCTTTGTGGCCGTCGTTGGCTCCCTTCCCCTCGCACGCGCCCGCCGACAGGGCAGCGAGCAACGCGACGGTCACCGTCATGGGGGGCACGTGGTGAGGACGATGCCGGCACAACGACGGTCGCGTCAAGTCGGGCCGCGGCGGGAGCGGGTCGCGGGCGTCCGCGCGCGGATCGGGTGGGCGAAGAGCGTGGGCCGGACCGTGCTCACGCGGCCGCCGCCACGCCGACACCGTGATCGCGCGCGAAGCCCGTCAGATACGTACGCATGATCTTCCGCGCGCGATGCAGCCGACTCATCACGGTGCCCAGGGGCACGTCGAGCTGGTCGGCCGCGTCGCGGTACGGCATGCCGCCGAGGTCGACCAGCTCGACCACGCAGCGGTAGTGCGGCGGGAGAATCTCCAGCGCCGCGAGTACCTCGTCCGAGAGTTGCGGCGCATGCCATGCATGCTCGGGCGACTCCGAAGCGGCTACCGCGTTCTCATCGAACAGGTGCGGGATCAGATCACAACGCGACTGGACCGCGAGCACCACCCGGCTGTGACGGTGGCGCGAGATGAAGGCGTTGACGAGGATCCGCGACACATAGGCCACTGCGTTGCCGCTGCGATCGAACTTCGACCAGCTCGCCCATGCCTTGCATAGTGCCTCCTGGACGAGGTCTGCGGCGTCGCTGGGTTGCTGGGTGAGACGCAGGCCCAGACGATACAGGCGTGGAACGTGGGGGGTGGTTAGGGCAGCAAACTCGGCGGCGGTGCTCATGGCACGGCACCCATGAGCAAGCGCTTGTCCAAGCCGGTGGGGCGTTGCAATCTCGCGGGGTTGCGCGCATCCGCGCGGGCGTGCCTGGTCCGGCGGAGCGGCCGACGGGTGACTCGCAACGAATTGTCGCAAGCGTTTGCTACCACCGCTCTATTTGCTGCATGCAGCGATCGCGCGAATCGGCCGGTCTCACTCGTCCGCCGACGGCAGGGCGTCGGGGACACCCGGCGCGATCGCGAAACGCATCCCGTCTTGCACCAGCACGGGGAGCCAGAGGCGGTGCTCGTCGTCGATGCGGACCGCGATCCAACCGGCCGCCGACGGATCGGACCATGCGTTGGGAATCGGTTTGCCCTCGATGTAGGCCAGGGATGCCGAAGGGGCCTTCGGGACGGCCAGGGCGAAGCGAGCCGCGGCGCGCACCGGGGCGCTCGGATCGCGCCCGCGGAGATCGGCGATTCGCGCCCACACAGGCGCGCGAATCCCCCGGCTTCGTGCCGCGAGGATCGCCGCGACGCGCACCCGGGGATCGGGATCGACGAGCATGCGGTCGTCGAGCTTGCGCACCCGGGCGGTCCATACGACCGCGGCTGCGGCCCGCACCCGCGGCTCGGGATCGGAGATCAGTTCGGGGAGTGCTTCCTCGACCAGCGCGTGCCCCGGTCCGCGCGGATCCACCGAGGTGAGGGCGAGCGCGGCGAGCGAACGATCGGAAGGGCGCGCAGCGACATCGCGGGCCATCGCGATCAACCGTGCGGTCGAGGCCGCGTCGACGGAGCCGAGGCATGGCTGCGGTCCGCACAGCGCTGCGGCCCACAACCAGGGTCGGGCGAACGTCGCCGCCATCTCGGCGCGAAGCTCTGCATCGATGCGCGCGCGATCGCCACGGTGCCCGCGCCGCATGCGTGCGGCGATCCTCGGCCAGGCTTCGACGGTGGGCATCGCCGCGAGCTCGCGCCAGGGGACATCGCCCGAATTCCCGAGGCCGCCGAGTTCGCGGCGGACCGCGGTGGCAGAGCTCACGGGTGTTCGCGCCGCGGCGACGATCCGCTCGAGTTCCTGGGCCAGCTCAGGGGCCGGGCCCTCCGCAAGTTCGGCCTTCATCGCCGGCAGTCCCCCGTCGCCGAGTAAAAAAAGCGCGCGCAGGCTCGCCCGCCTGCTCCCAGGATCACGAAGGCGCGTACGCAGACCAGCCAGCAGTTCGTCGCTTGGATGGGCGTGGAGACCGACCAGATCGGCCACGTCGGACGGCGCTAGGCCGCCGGGAGGATCGTCGAGGAAGGTCAGCAGGCGTGCGTCGGCCTCGCGACCGCCGAGCTGCACGAGGGCGGCGATTGCGGCCCGGATCACATGCGGCTCGTTCGCGGCCGTGGCGCTGCGGCCGAGCGCTGCGCTGGCGGTGCGATCGCCGGAGAGGCCGAGCGCGCGCGCGGCTTCAGCTCGGACCGCGGGCTCCGGATCGTCGAGCAGCGGGGTGAGCGTGAGGGTGAGCTCCGCGGCGCCGAGGATCGCGAGTCCCTCGATCGCAGCTTGACGGACCGCGGCCGACAGGTCGCCCAGCTTGCCAGCCAAAGCCGCTCGCGCCTTCGAGCGCGCCTCGCCTTGGGCGTTGGCGGAGCCGAGGATCGTCGCTGCCTGGGCACGGATCGCATCGCTGTCATCGCGCAGCGCGGCGATCAGCGCGTCGAGTCGATCGCCGCTGGGGTCGATTGCGAGCACTCGCATCGCGGCCACCCGCAGGCTCTGCTCGCCACTACGGTCGAGCAGGCCCGTGGCACCTGGCAGGCAGGCCGTAACCTCGCGCTCGAAGCACATCCGGAGCGCTTCGCGTTTGACGGCCGTCGAGGGATCGCTGAGCGCGTGAACCAACCACGGCCAGATGACCTCGGTGGTGTAGGCGTCGAGGTTGATGAGGGCGGCGACGCGGTCGTGGTCCTGCCAGCGAGCGTCCCCTTCAACGACGCGCAGTGGCGCCGCACGACGGTCGATCTCCGTGGGCCACCTCGGCCATCGCCGCGCATCCGCTGGGGCCACCGCCACGAGGGACGCCGCAAACAAGGCCCACGAAGCAAGCGGCGGCACGTCGGGAGGCTAGCAGCCGACCCTGCGATCCGGCAATGCGGGAAGGCCGTCGTGGCGCGGGTACTTGGGCATCCGGAGTTATCGCGGGGGTGGATCCAGCCGCAGTGCGGCCAGGGCATCGTCCCCCGGAAAGCGGCGACGGGCCGCGCGCAAGGCCGCTGCGGCTGCGCGCTGGTCCCCGGCGTCGCGCAACACGACGATCAGGGTGTAATGCACGTCCGCGCGCGCCTCACCCTCGAGTTCGACGGCCGCGTGGGCGTCTGCGGTTGCGGCCGTGAGCTCGCCGAGTTCGTGCTCCACCAAGGCGAGGGCGAGGTGCACCAGTCCCGGTCGAGGATGGAGCGGAAGGAGATCGCGGTAGGCTGTCCGCGCCTCGCGGAGCTGCCCGCCTGCGACCAGCAGCGCGGCTTCCGTCTCGCGCAGTGCGACGTCACGGGGGTGCCGACGTCGACCCTCAGCCAACGCGTTGCGGGCCTCCCGAGGCCGGCGCACGCTCGTCGCAACCACCGCGAGGTTCACGTACGCGTCGGCCGCATCACCACTGCGGGTGACGCCCGTACGGGCGGCGGCGAGCGCCTGATCGGCGCGCCCAAGGCGAGCGAAAAGCACGGCCAGCTCCGACCAGGCCCGGGTGGGTAGCGGGGCCGCGAGCAGCCGCAGTGCGTCTTCGGCGGCACCGTCGCGATCCCCTTGGGCGAACCGGATCTGGGCGCGCAAGAGCAGCACCGTAGGCTCGTCGGCATCGAGCCGAATCGACGCGTCGATCGCCGCTCGCGCCGGGCCGAGGTGCCCCAAGCGTTGGTGTGCCCGGGCCAAGTCGCGCCACACCAGCGGATCGCTATCAGCGCGAGCGAGGGCGCGGTCGAACTGCCGCACGGCTTCGGCCTCGTCTCCGCGCGCCAGAGCGGCGCGCCCGAGTTCGACGGGATCGTGGGCGCATCCGGCCAGCGCGAGAAACCCGGCGAGCAGGCGTGCACCGGTCATGGGGATCCGCCCACGAAGATCCATGTCGTGAGCCCGACGACGGCCGCGAGTCCCAGCGCCACGAGGATCCACCGAATGCCCGACGTGCCGGAGGTGGCCAGCAGCATCGGCGCCGTCGGTGCAGGTGGAGGGCTCCGGCGATCGAGCTCGAGGCGGGCGCCGAACGGTGTCGCTGTCGTTCGGCTGCGCTCCATCGCCGGGATCCCGGCGAGGTCCTGCGAGCTTCTGCTGGCCGTCGCTGGGCTCACCGGCGACGGGGTCACCGTGGCGGGGGTTGAAGCCGGCGCGGCGATCGGCGGTGGCGTGAGCGAGCCCGACGACGACGAGGCGGTGCGCGATGGTGGTGCGCTGGCGGGGCGCGACGGCGGAGCGCTTGGGGCCCCAGCGGCGCGCGGTGGCGCGGACGCGTTGCCGGTGAGCGCCTGCCGCAACTCGCCGACATCGAACACCCGTAAGCGACGGCCAGTTGCCAGGTGCACAATGACATCTGTGCCGATGAGCTTGCCCGTGCGGGCGAACTCGACCAGCTCCGTCATCGAATGGTCCGTGTCGTCGCGCCCGTGACGGAGCAGGCGGTACGACCTCGGCGCATCGGGTTCGAGATCGTCCGCATCGATTGCCACCGGGGTGCGGGCCCGCGTGCCACCGGGGTGTGCGGCCTTCGCACGCGCGTCGAGATCGGCCAACTGGGCGCGGCCGCCCACGTGACGCCGGCCCTCGTCCGTGCCCCCCTGAAGTTCGGTGGCCGGTGAACCATCGAGGGTCTGCAGCCGGCGGGCCGCATCGGCGAGGTGATCGACGTCGAGGCGGAGGTTGGATGCGCTTGCGCCCCCCGGCAGCTCGAGGCCAGCCAACCGGGTCGAGCTCTGGCTGACGTCCTCGGTGAGCTCCATCGCTTCGGCATCCGCAGCGTCGGCGATGCGTCGGGTGGCCCGTTCGAGATCCGCCATCGCTTGGGTGTCGGGCAGTTTGGCGGTGGCCCGTGGTTGGGGCGGTGGCGGGACGATGGGCGGCGTGGACGCCGGCGTGCCCGTCAGCGGTACGAGCATCGATACGACCGTCGGGCGTCCGTCGGGCCCCGCGACCGGGACACCGATCACACCCATCGGTCCCATGCCGGGGATCGTCGTTGGCACCGGCACCGGCACCCCGACCGGACCGGGCGGTGTTGCAGCCGGGATTCCTGTACCGAACGCTGGCGGCGGCGCGATCGAAGCGAGCGGGCTCGGCGGAGTACCCCCGGACTCGGCCAGGGGCGGGATCACGACTCCGACCCCGCTATCGGGCCCTGCGGTCACGGCGAAGTTCGCATGCCCCTCGGCCACCGGCCGCAGGTCGACGGAATCCAGGCCTGCCACCGCCTCCGAGAGCTCGGCCTTGAACGTCTGCACGTCCGCCTGGCGATCGCCCGGTTCGACCGCAGTCGCGCGCTCGAGGACATCGATGATCTCGATGGGTCCCCACAGCCCGAGCGCCGGCATCGGTTGACCTGCCGACGAAAGCGGTCGTCCGGTGAGCAACTCGAGCATCGTGGCCGCGACCGCGAAGACATCGGTGGCGGGACTCAGCTGCGGCGGCGAGACGATCTGTTCTGGCGCAACGTTGGGCAGCCGCCCGGAGTTGCGCCAGCGCTCGAATCGGCGCGCGCGTGTGAGCAGCGGCCCGATCGATGCCTCGCCGAGCAACACCCGACCATTGGCCGAAACCCAAATGCTATCGAGTGTGACGTAGCCATGGACCATGACCTCGTGCAGCGCGGTGAGGGCGTTGCAGACGTGGCCGATGAGAACGTGGGCGGTGGCGAGGTCGACCGCACGGCCTCGGTTGCTGCGCTCGGCCAGCAACTGACGCCCGCTGAACCCCCCGGGCCACGCGTGGACGATGAGCGCACTCGGTCCGCCAACGACGGCGCCATAACACGCAAGCAAGCTGCGATGCTCGACCTGCTGCACGCGGGCGGCGTTGCGCAGAAGCCACGCGCGGGCGTCCGCCTGCGACCACAGGGCGGGGTCGACCAGGGTGAGCATGAGCTCGCGGTCGCCGTGACGACCGCGGTATTGGTCGCCATGCGGGACCTGGCCGACCACTGGCCCAACGACGACCGGCAGCCCCCGGGGGCTGCCCGGAACGGTCAGGCCAGTGTCGGGGAATTCGCTGCCCTGCGCCAGCTGCTGCACGCCGACGCCAGCATACCGGATCCGCTGTCGTCCCTCACCCGCGCTCGCGCCCCAGGGCCTCTTCGACGCTCGGTTTCTTGCGGTCGTCGCGGACCTCGCGGATGCCTCCAAGCAAGGCGCGCGCAGCTTCTTGAACGAAGACAGTCGCAGTTGGGTCCGTGATGCGCGCCTCTAGCCAGGGCTCGACGGTCGCGCGGATCTCAGGGGTCGTCGCGCGCATCTGGCCCATCGCGCCGATGATCTGCAGGGCCAAGGCATCTTCGGGCACGAGCAACTCGGCGACGTCGGTGCTGTCGATGGCGTCGGGCGGGGCGAGCGGGAGTCGGATCCGCGGGCAGACGAATGCGAGTTCCTCCGACGTCGCGTCGTCGTACGTCCGGACGAGGGCCAGGTTGGACCGTTCGTGGGCCATGATCGCGAGTCCGTGCACGATCGCGCAGCGGAGCTGAACGTCGGCCGTGGGCAGCCGATCTTCGAGCAGATGGACCATGTCTCGGCCGCCTCGTTGATCGCGGTGCTGCGCGACCGCCCACGCGGCGAGGCGCTGGGCCAACGGGTCGCCGGCATGGAGCAGGCGCTCGAGCACGGCTTTCGAGCTCGTCACTTGGACGACGCCGAGTCCGTAGATGAGCCGCGGGTCGACCGGGACACTTGCGTCGAGCTCGGCCGTAATCTCTGCTTGAATCGCCGTCGCCATCGAGCGCTGCTGCAGCCGCCCAAGCGCGACGACCGACTCTCGCCGCAGGCCCGGGTCGTCGCTGCGCGCGCCCGCGACCAGCGGCGGTATGAGCGGACGCTTGTTCATCTCGTCGGTGTGCCGCCCCAGCGCCCACGCGGCCCATGCCGCCGGCCGCCCGCCTTGCGCCACCCGCGAACGTAGCGCCGGCACGATCTCGGGCGCGCGTCGGATCGCCAGCGCTTCGATCGCGGCGATCTGGCGGGGCTCGTCGCCCCGGCGAAGGTCGCCGAGGTAGCGCCCGACGTCGCGGTAATAGTCGGTGAAGTTGTTCGTCGTGAGATCGAAGATGATGCTGGTCGCGAGTCCTGAGGCGAGCACGAGAATCGGAAAGGTGATCGTGCTGCGCTGCATGCTCACCGCGACACCCTCGACCTCGTCGTCGGACCGCGGGCTCACCGGCGTGCGTCCGGTGAGGTGCGTGCGGCGGAAGGCGCCCTGAAAGATCACCTCGTCGAGCAGAAGCGCGTCGAAGATGGCCGCGAGGGCCATCGCCACGTAGTAGGCCGCGCGCAGGCCTTGATCGAGGCCGTCGGTGGCCGGGATCGCCCGCACGCGCACGCCCACGTACGTCGCCGTGACCACCCCAACGGCGTTGAAGATGACCGCGAGCGAGAAGAGCTTGGCCCAGGTCGGCCCGCCTCGGGTCACATGCACATGCAGGTTGGGCGGAGGATCCGACACCCGGAGACTCATAACGTGGAAGGGGACGCCTGGGCAGGCCCGGAGTTCCCGTGCGTCGGGAGTGGGCAGAGGTTTTGCCCGTTTCTTGGTCGGTGTGCCGAACCGGCCTACCGTGCGGACGACCCGAGGTCCGTCATGGTCGAGATCGCGTTGCGGCAGCGGACGGTGGTGCCGCCGCCGCGCCCAGAGCCGCCGCCTGCGCCCCAGCCCGCCCTCGCGCCGGACCGTCACCCCCCGCGGCGTCACGCTCCGACGGGCCGGCTCGCTCGGTTCGCCGCGCGGGCCGAGGTGGCGGCGATGGCGGTGGCGCTCGGCGGGAGCCTCGCGGCGGCCGGTGCCACCTACCGCGCGTCGCTGCTCGAGCCCACGCCGGTCGCCGGGGTTCGTCTCGCCGGCCTGTCCGTCGGTGGCCTCGATCCCCAGGCACGCCGGGCGGTCGCGTCGGGGGCCGTACAGGCCGCCCTCGACCGTCCGGTGACCCTGCGTGCCGGCGACGTCGAACTGGTTCGAACCCGCCGGGCCCTCGGCGCGGTGCCGGTGCTCGATGATGTCGATGCCCGGGTCGTGGCGGTCGGACGGACGGGCGCACCGCTCGACGATCTTGCCACCCGCATCCGCGCGAGCGCGGGCGCGCTCGACGTCCCGGTCGGTCATCGGTTCGATGACGGCCGGGCGCTCACGGAGCTGCTGGCGATGGCGCCTGCGGTGGAACGTCCGTCACTGCCCACGAGGATCGATCTCGAGCGCCGACGGGTCGAACCCTCCCGCCTTGGCGCGGTGCTGTTGGCCCATGACGCGCTCTCCACGGTTGCGATCGGACTGGCGTCCGGCGCCGACGCCCTCGAGCTGCCGGTACAGTCCAAGGCGCCCGTGGCCGACGATGCGCTGGCGGCCTTCGCCGACCTCGACATCGGCACCGTGCTGGGTTCGTTCGACACGCCGTACCAGCTCGATGCCGCCGCGGCCGATCGCACCTTCAACCTCAAGGTCGGCGCCACGAAGGTGGCCGGCGCCGTGATCATGCCCGGCGAGGTGTTCTCCTTCAATGATCGGGTGGGTCCGCGCGACTCGGCCAATGGGTTTCGCTACGGCGGCGGCATTACCGGCGGCGAGATGGTCGACGTCCTCGGCGGCGGGATCTGCCAGGTGAGCTCGACCATCTACGGGGCCGCGTTCTTCGCGGGGCTTGAAATCGTCGAGCACCGCCCGCACTCACGCCCGAGCGCCTACGTCGACATGGGTCTGGACGCGACCGTCGTGTGGCCCGACGTCGACCTCCGACTGCGCAACCCCTACGACTTCCCCGTGGTGCTGCAGATGGTGGTGCGACAGGGCAAGGTGCACGCCGAGGTGCTCGGCGCGCGACGGCCCTACCAAGTGGCGTTCGAGCGCGAACTGGTCGAGACGCTTTCGCATCGAACAATCTATAGGGATGACGCGAGCTTGCGCACCGGATCGCAAGTGGTTTCGCAACGCGGAATGCGGGGCTTCAAGGTCAAGCGCACGCGCAAGGTGTACCAGGCGGGCGACGTCGTTCGCGAGGACGTCAAGGAGCTCACGTACCCCGCGACCAGCGAGATCGTGCGTCGAGGCATCTCGGCGACCGGCGTGTTGCCGGAGCCCACGGTGTTGCCGCCGCTGCGCGAGCCGTCGCCGCACCTGCGCATCGTCCAGTGACGTGGGCGACCGTCTCGCTTCGCCGCTTTCTTGCGCTGCCGATCGGCTTTGTCCACCGTGGGCGCGACTCCAGCGAGGACGAGCCCATGCGCGAGATGCATAAGTGGAAAGACAAGGTCGAGCTCAGCCTCGACAACCGTCAGATCTTCTTTTTGTTCTTCGGGTTGTCGGTGGTCGGCTGCTTCGTGTTCGCCCTTGGCGTGATGGTTGGCCGTCGCGTCGAGTTTGGCGGAGTGAGCGAGGCCGAGGCCAGTCAATCCGGATCCTTGGCGCTGCTGGACGCGCCGACAGCCGAGCCGGTCAGCTACAGCCAAGGCCTGCGCGATGGCGACGTGCCACCGCCGGTCGCCATGCCGACCCTCGCCGAAACCGACCCAGGTGCAGCCCCTGGCGCAGACGAAGCGTCTGCGGACCCAAAAGCGAAGGCCGGTGACAAGCCCCGCGCGGCGGCTGGCGGCGGGCCGGCGAAAGTCGCCAAGGCCGACGCCGCCGTCATGGCCGGGGCAAGCTCGGCGAGTGTACCGGCGGGCGCCCGACGGTTCACCCTGCAGATGAAGGCGTTTGCCAAGCCCGAGGAAGCCGAAGCATTTGCGGCGCCGTTGCGCAGCAAGGGTCACGATGTCCGGGTCGAGGCCCACGAGATTAAGGGCCGGATTTGGCACCGCGTCCGCATGGGCGAGTTCGAGACGTGGGAAGAGGGGCTGACCGCGAAGACCGACTTCGAAAAGTCCGAGAAGATGATCGCTTACGTCGTTCGGCTCTGAGTCCGACCTCGCACGTCCCGCCGAAGCGGCGGCTGGCCCCGGCCAGTCCGCCGCTTTCGTGCGTTCGTGGCCGACCACCCGCGGCCTGAGCTGCCTCTGGTAGAAACCGGTGGCCGAATGCCTGCGCCCCACAGCTCCGCGGACACGCCGGTGATGCGCCAGTACCTGGAGATCAAGGCGCGGCATCCCGATGCGGTCGTGATGTTCCGGATGGGCGACTTTTACGAGCTCTTCTTCGAAGATGCCGTGACGGTGGCGCCGGTCCTCGACATCGCACTCACCAGCCGCGACAAGGGCGAGGATCCGGTGCCCATGGCGGGTGTGCCATGGCATGCCCTGGGTGGTTATCTGCGCACGCTGGTCGAACGCGGGTTCAAGGTGGCCATCTGCGAACAGATGGAAAACCCGGAGGACGCACGCCGGCGCCGGGGGCCCCCGGGCAGCAAGATCGTGCGGCGCGATGTCGTCCGGGTGGTGACGCCCGGTGCGTTGCTCGATGAAGAGCACCTGCGCTCGGAGGAACCGAACTACCTCGCCGCGGTGGTGCCCGAGGCTGATTTCCCGGGTCCCGCGGCCCTGGCGTGCTTCGATCTCTCGTCGTCCGACTTCGTGATCGTCCGCGCGGCCTCGGCCCACGTGCTGTCGGCGGAGCTCTGTCGTCTAGCGCCCAAGGAGGTACTCGCTCCGGCCGCGCTGCACAATTGGCTGCGTGGGGCGGTCGCACCCGAGGCCCCGCGTCTCGAGCCCTATGTCGTGCCCCAAGCCGATGCGCTGGCGCGCATGGCCGACTTGGCGGGTGAGGGGGGCCGCATGTTGGACAAGCACGAGCTCGCCGCCGCCGCCGCGGTGTTGGCCTACGCCGAGCAGACCCAGCCGGGTCAGGTGCTGCTCATCCATCGCATTCGTCGCCATGAGCCGGCCGCGCATCTGGTGCTCGACGAAACCTCCCTCCGCAACCTGGAGGTGTTTCGCACGCTCCAAGGCGGCACCCGTCGGGGCAGCCTGCTGTGGGCGATCGACGCTACGCGGACCGCGATGGGGGCGCGATTGCTGCGCGGGTGGGTCGGTGCGCCGACCCGCGACCGGGCGGTGATCGCATCGCGGCAGGCCGGCATTTCCGCGCTCGTCAGCGAGCCCCGCGTGCGCGCGAAGGTGCAGTCGCAGCTCGGCGACGTGCGCGACATCATCCGCTTGACCGCACGCGCACGGCTGGGCACCGCGACGCCGCGCGAGCTCGGGGCGTTGCGGGCGTCCTTGGCCGCCTTGCCGCGCCTTGCCGCCACGCTAGACGAGCTGGCCCAACGCTCCACCGACGGCGCCGTGCCCCCCACCTGCGATCTCGGCGACGACCTCGGGTCCGACGTGCTGGCCGATCTCACGGGATCCCTGGTCGACGATCCGCCCGCCTTGGTCCGCGACGGCGGGGTGATCCGCAGCGGCGCGGACGCGCTGCTCGACGAGCAACGCAGCCTTCGCGATGGGGGCCGCGACGCGCTGGCGGCGGTCGAAACCCGCGAGCGCGAGCGCACCCAGATCCCGAACCTCAGGGTCCAGCACAACCGCGTGTTTGGCTACTTTCTCGAGGTCACACGCGCACACTTGAGCAAGGTCCCGGGCGACTGGGTTCGCAAACAGACGATCGCGGGGGCCGAGCGGTTCGTCACCGAGGAGCTCGCGGGCCACGAGGCCCGGGTGTTGGCGGCCAGCGAACGCGCACTCGAGCGCGAGCATGAGCTCTATAGCGCGCTGCGCGGACGGGTGAGCGCGGCCGGCGAACGCTTGGTTCGGATCGGTGAGCGCATCGCCACGCTCGATGTGGTTGCCG
>CADEGN010000228.1 GCA_902826865.1 uncultured Myxococcales bacterium | reverse complement strand
TGATCACTCCGGAAATCGGGCACGGGCACGGGCACGGGCACGGGCACGGGCACGGAGGAGCGAGACCCCTTACGGGGTCACGCTCCTAGCCCTCGGGTGGGTTGCACGTGACGTTCGCGATCGCGCCGCCCGTCATGTCCGAGTAGGTGTACGGGCCGTTGAGGCCGTTGTAGCTCGTGACCGCGTAGGTGTCGGGATCGACCTTGTACGCCACTGTTTCATCCTGGCGAATCGCCCAGATGAAGCCGTCGATGTCGACGCTTACCCCTTTGACCGTCCAACCGGGACCGGCCGGGAGCGCGACCGTGTCGCCAGGCGCCAGGGTTTCGACGTCGACCCAGCTGATGCCCTTGGTTTCGTTCGCGTACCACATTCGTCCCTGGAGATCCTCGGCGAGCCCGCCGCCCCCGCCCGTGATACCCGTGGTCTCGTAGGTCATCGTGGTGTAGTCGAAGCGAGCCAGGTAGCTGTTCCACCACGGGCGGCCGCTGGTATCGACGGTGATCCCGTACCCACCCCCCGAAAAGACCTCGACGTCGAGGGTGTCGAAGTCGACCCGCGCGAACTTTAGGTTGTCGAACCCGTGCGTGTAGAAGTTCCCGTCGGCGTCCACCGCTCCACCGTAGATCCCAACACCGATCCCGGTGCCATCGGGCAAAACCGCGAGGGTGCATGGGAACTCGTCATCCTCGAGCTTGATGGTGTCCTCGACCACACCTGTGTCGCCGTCGAGCCGATGGATCCAGGTGCCACCCGGCCCGCAGTTGCCCGGCGAGCGGCCGTTGGTGCCCGTCACGGTCCAGATCTTCTGATCCAAGTGGCAGGGGCCCTGGCCGGGCGTCCACGCGACGGGGCGCTGCATGGTCATATCGGGGAAGTCGGTGAACCACTCGACGCAGTCGTCGGCACCCCACGCCTTCACATCGTTCTTGCCGCTCGACGTCGACGCACCCGCGCAGAACTCGGGCCGGGCCCAGATCTTCACCAGCCCGACGTTGCGGTTGGCCACCACCACCGCCTTGCCATCCACGCTCACGCTGGTGCGCGAGGGGTTGCCGTCGCCATCGGCACGGGTGAGATAACGACCCTCCTCTTCCATCGTCCGGGTGTTGATCTTCGACACCGTGCTTTCTTGGCTGTTGGCGATGAAGACGTAACTCCACTCGAGATTGCCGCACTCACAGTCGCTGCTCCCGCCTTCGTCGCCAGCGGACGCGCCGTCGGGCGTGTCGAACTTGGGGCCGTCGTCACCGGCAGCCGTCCCATCCGCGCCCTCGGCAGCGCCGGCCGAGCCCCCCGGCCCTGCGTCCGCGTCGCTGCCGTGCTCGACCCCCACGGTGACGCCATCGCCCGACCCACCCCCGGCGCTCGCGAATGGGTTGTCGCCTCGCGCGCCGCCGCAGCCGATCCCGAGCAGCGTTACCCCGATCACCGGCGTAACCGCTGCGAACCAATGTACCGCTGTGAGCATGCCCGCGCTCCTCCGCCGGACCGTATTGGCCGCCCGCGGTCGAGATCGTTTCCGCCGCCGTCGTAGCGCACGCCACCCGCTAGCGGCCCATCGGCTGCTAGCCCTCGGGTGGGTTGCACGTGACGTTCGCGATCGCGCCGCCCGTCATGTCTGAGTAGGTATACGGGCCGTTGAGACCGTTATAGCTGGTGATCGCGTAGGTGTCGGGATCGACCTTATACGCCACCGTCTCATCCTGGCGAATCGCCCAGATGAAGCCGTCGATGTCGACGCTTACCCCCTTGACCGTCCAACCGGGACCGGCCGGGAGCGCGACCGTGTCGCCAGGCGTCATGGTTTCGACGTCGACCCAGCCGATGCCCTTGCTACTATTCGCGTACCACATTCGTCCCTGGAGATCCTCGGCGATCCCCCCGGACCCGCCCGAGACACCCGCGTTCTCGAAGGTCATCGTGGTGTAATCGAAGCGAGACACTCCGTTCCACCACGGGCGGCCGCTGGTATCGACGGTGATCCCGTACCCACCGCCCGAGAAGATCTCGACGGCGAGGCTATCGAAGTCCACCCGCGCGAACTTGCCGTTGTCGAACCCGTGCGTGTAGAAGTTCCCGTCCGCGTCCACCGCTCCGCCGTAGATCCCAAGACCGATCCCGGTACCATCGGGCAAAACCGCGAGGGTACATGGGAACTCGTCGTCCTCGAGCTTGATGGTGTCCTCGATCACACCGGTCTCGCCGTCGACCCGGTGGATCCAAACGCCACCCGGCCCGCAGTTGCCCGGCGATTGGCCATTGGTGCCGGTCACGGTCCAGATCTTCTGATCCAAGTGGCAGGGGCCCTGGCCGGGCGTCCATGCGACGGGGCGCTGCATGGTCATATCGGGGAAGTCGGTGGACCACGCGACGCAGTCGTCGGTACCCCACGCCTTCACGTCGTTCTTGCCGCTCGACGTCGATGCACCCGCGCAGAACTCGGACCGGGCCCAGATCTTCACCAGCCCGACGTTGCGGTTGGCCACCACCACCGCCTTACCATCCACGCTCACGCTCGTGCGCGAGGGGCTACCGTTGCCATCGGCACGGGTGAGATAACGACCCTCCTCTTCCATCGTCCGGGTGTTGATCTTCGACACCGTGCCTTCTTGGCTGTTGGCGATGAACACGTAGCTCCACTCGATGTTGCCGCACTCACAGTCGCTGCTACCGCCTTCGCCGCCAGCGGTCGCGCCATCGGGCGTGTCGAACTTGGGGTCGTCGTCACCGGCAGCCGTCCCATCCGCGCCCTCGGCAGCGCTGGCCGAGCCCGCCGGCCCTGCGTCGCTGCCGTGCTCGACCCCCTCGGTGATGCCGTCGCCCGAGCCGCCCCCGGCGCTCGCGAACGGGTTGTCGCCCCGCGCGCCGCCGCAGCCGATCCCGAGCAGGGTTACCCCGATTACCGGCGTAACCGCTGCGAACCAATGTGCCGCTGTGAGCATGCCCGCGCTCCTTCGCCCCGCAGCGTATTGGCCGCCCGCGGTCGAGATCGTTTCACCGCGAATCGCCCGTCAGCGAAGGGCCGCTCGCAGCTTTCCCGCGCGCTCGGACAATGCAGCGTCGTGCACACCGGCCAGCAGCGGGGTCAATCGGTCGAGCGCAGCCGCGGCGGCGGTTCGGCGACCGCGAACGAGCTCGACTTCGCCGAGACCAAGCCACGCCAAAGCTGTCAGCTCAGCTTCGCGCGCGTCGTCGCCCAGCAGTTCGAGGGCTTCACCAAAATAGGCGGCCGCCGCATCTGCCTCCCCGGCCTCGCGCAGGAATGCCCCATAGTTGACGCGCACGTTGGCACGATCCGCCGCGGGGAGCTCGAGGCGATCCCCGAGCGCCACGGCCCGCGTGTGGGCGGTGCGTGCGCTCGCGCGATCGCCCCGCAGTCCTTCAGCGTTGGCCAACTCGTCGAGGGCCACAAACAGGGTGTGACCGCCCCCACCCTGGCGCCGCTCGAGGAGGGCCACAGCCCCCGCGGCCGCCTCGGCCGCCTCGTCGAGATGCCCGCGCAAGCGTTCGTTGGCTGAGACGTCGATCGCGAGCTCGGCGAGCAACACATCGCTGTCGGTGACTGCACCGGCCAAGATGCCCTCGGCGCGCGCGAGCATGTCCGCGGCCTCGTCACGGCGACCCGCGTCGGCAAGGATCCGACCGAGTGTGGTCATCCCCATCCCGACGCGTGGGTGATCCGCTCCCAGCACCTCCGTCCGCAGGTCGATGGCCTCCTGCGCCCGAGCGATCGCGGCGTCGATCCTGCCCGCGTGGGCCAAGGACATCGCGTAGGATCCGAGGGTGTTGGCGCGATCGATCGCGTCGGCCTCGTGCTCCGCCTCCCACGCGACCGCGCGCTCATATCCGCCGAGCGCCTCCTCGAGATCACCGCGCGCCGCTTTCACGCCTGCGCCAACGGTGAGCACCCGCCCGCGGAAGCGTTCGAGTGGCCCGCCATGGGCGAGCTCGGCGTTCGCATAGGCGATCCAACGATCGGCCTCGCCGTAACGACCCGTGTCGTTGGTCAGGAGGATCGCCAAGGAGATCGCGATGGCGATTTGCTGCTCGCGAGCGTCGAACGCCTGGGCATCGAAGACCGCCGCGGAGAGGGTGCGTTCTGCATCCGCGCTACGACCGAGGGCCGCCTCCGCCAAGCCGCGGATCCGCTGGGCATCGATCGAGCCGCGGCGATCACCGAGACGGATCGCCTCCGCGGCGACGTCGCGCGCGATTCCTTCGGCGGTCGCGGGGTTGCCGAACTCGAGCTCCGCGTGGGCCTCGGCGAGCCGTGCTCGCAATTCTGGCTCGGTCGGGGGCAACTCGCCCGGGAGTAGCGAAGCGCACGGCTCCGGCGGTTGAACGGAGCGAAGCGCCAGCGACGCGCGCTCGAATCCGGAATCTGCCCCCGCGTCAATCGCGTCGAGTACCGCCCCCAGTTCGAGTCTTGTCTCTTCCAGGCATGCCATCCGCGCGTCGAGGGCCGCGTTCGACTGTTCCTCGTGCCGACTGCGCTCGCACAGCTCGAGGTGTACGTGAGACCAGCGTTGTGCGACGTCGTCGGCCGCCCGCACGACATCGCTCGCCACCGCCAGGGCGAACGCCCGATCACTCGTTTGGCCCCGCGACAAGATCGCGTCTTTGCGGCCCGCGTTCCACGTCGACGCGAGGTGACGCTGGCCGCCGTCACATTTTACGTCCTGCACCCGCACGAAGCCCCAGCTGGCAACGGCCAGCGTTGCGGTGGCGATCGCCAGGGTGGCCCGCCACCGCCGTGGCGCACTTGCGCGGCGCAGCGCAGCAAGCAACGTGGCCATGTCTGGCCAGCGCGCCGCCGGGTCCACGGCGAGTCCGGTTTCGATTGCAGCGCTCACGCCGCGTGGAATCCCACGCGCGCGAATCGGCGCCAGTGGGGCTTGCTTGGCGGCAAGCAACGCCGCCGTCGTCTCGCCTTGGTGTGGCCGGTGTCCGGCGAGTGCCTCGTAGAGCGCGACGCAGTAGGCGTACACATCGGTGCGCACACTCGCCTCGTCACCGGCAAACAGCTCCGGCGCCATGTAAAACGGCGTGCCGGGCGCGATGCTTGTTTGCGTGTTGGTTGCGTCGGATTTCGTGGGCACGGCGTCCTCGCGACTGCGCGGGCGCGTTCCGAGTTCCTCGTCGCGGTGCCGTGCCAACCCGAAGTCGCCGACCTTGATCCGACCGTCGCGCCCCACCAGTACATTGGCGGGCTTAAAGTCGCGGTGAACAACACCTGCACCGTGCGCGGCCGCGAGCCCAGCGCCAGCGTCGAGCAGCACGCGCAAGATCGTGCGCCAATCGGCCCGCTCGCGCCGCAGCCACAGCTCGAGGTCGACGCCGTCGACCAGCTCCATCGCCAGGAACGTGCGCCCTTCAAACACGCCCACGTCGTGGACGACGACCACATGCGGATCGGAGAGGCGAGCCAACGCCTGGGCCTCGCGCAACAACGTCCGCCAATCCTGCTCGCCGGCGGCGGTACCCGGCGGGCCGTCGGGATTCCGGCGGAGGAGCTTGAGCGCGACGCGGCGATCAAGCTGCGGATCGTAGGCTTCAAACACTTCGCCAACGCCGCCAGCACCAAGGCGGCTGAGCACGAGGTACCGACCGATCGTCGTGCCGCGCCACGACGGATCCAGGGCCGGGCCCTCGGTGGTTATCGGCAGGGTGGGCTCGGCGCTGCCCATCTCGCGGGCGAGCATCGCACAGCCGTCGGCGCGAGGGCACACGCCCGCGCGAACGGCGGGTCTTCGGCGCCGCAACGTCGGCAGCGACCACGATCCTGCGCGGGTTCACCTAGAAGCGGTGGGTCAACCCCGCGCCACTCGATCGCTCACGGACGTGCGTTCGACGCCGAGCGCGCGACGAGATCGACGCCGCATCGGGTCGGGCGCGGCCTAGGCGGCGTTCACCACCGTCCCGAAGCGTCGCCATCGGCGACGAAGCCCGAGTCTCGCCACCGTCGCACGCTTTCGCCACCGCCCGGCCGACGCACGCGCCGCGAAGCGAGGCGGTTCGCCATGCCCTCGGGCGCGTGAACAAAACGCAGGGGGCAAACGGAGTCGCGAGCGGGGAGCTACCGCCCCGAACCATCGCCAACGCCGTTTGGCCCCCTGGTAGGCTGTCGGGCAGGGAAGAACACGTGCGCAAGCAGGATCGACCGGGCGGTCTTTTGGCGAGATCACCGACGATACCCCGCGCGACGACTGACGCCCGCACGAGCCCGTCATGAGCAACATCGAACTCTCCGGTCGCGCCCACCTCACGCTGTTTCGGCACATCTCGCTCGGTACGTGGCGGACCGCCTACGATCCGTCGATCTACGGGATGATGACCGTGCGCATGGACGAGTGCATGCGCTACATCGAGGAGTTCCGGGCGGCGCGGGGTGTCCGCCTAACCGTTACGCACATGATGGCGCGTGCCATCGGTGCCGTGCTCGAGCAGGTGCCGGAAGCCAACGCGGTACTGCGCTGGAATCGCCTGTATCTGCGCAAAGGCGTCGGCGTGTTCTTTCAGGTCGCCATCGAGGACCCCGAGACCGGTGCCATCGACCTCTCGGGTCTCAAGCTCGATGATCCCCAGCGACGATCCCTGGTCGAGATCGCCGAGGAGTTCGAGAAGAGTGCCGCCAGGGTTCGCGGGCGCCGCAAGGACGACGCGCTCGAGCGCAGCCGCGGGGGGCTTCGCTTGATCCCGGCCGCGTTCATCGGAGCCGCGCTGCGACTGCTCGCGTTCGTCAACTACACGCTCAACCTCGACTTGCGTTGGGCTGGCATCCCGCGCGATCCGTTCGGCGGTGCCATGGTGACCAACATCGGCTCACTTGGGCTCGAGAGCGCGTTCGTGCCACTGGTCCCATTTTCCCGCGTGCCGATCCTAGTCGCGATGGGTGCCGTCGAGCGAGCCGCCGTGGTCGACGACGGCGAGATCCATGCCGCCCAGATCATGCGGATCTGCGCAACGTTCGACCATCGTGTGATCGACGGCGCGCATGCGGCGAAGATGGCGAAGATCCTCCGTGGGTACTTCGAGCACCCGTACGCCCACTTCGAACCGCCAGGCCCTTGAATCGGCCACGGCCTTGCGGTCCTCGCTGGACATACGTGAACGTTCTCACTTGGGCGACGCGAGCATTCGCGACCTGGGCGCGCGACCGGATCCGTGGGTGCCGCCCTAACCGGGCATGAATACTCGGCCATCGAAACGGCACCTCCGTGCCTTCGTCTTCGTCGCTCTCCTCACCGGCGCCGGTGGTGGTGCTGCTTGCGTGGAGGAAGGCGACGGCGAGGAGCTCCGCGAGGTCGATGAATCCGACCGCCACCCGTTGGGCAAGGCTGATGCGGCTGGCACGTGCGAATCGCCCACCGGTGACTTCTGCGGCGGTCAGTCAGCGGGCGCGTGCTGGTGCGACGAAGAGTGCGTGAACTTTGGCGACTGCTGCGCCGATCGAGCTCAGATTTGCGACTGCCATCCACAAAGCTGCCAACCGACCGACTGCGGCGCAATCCAGGACGGCTGCGGCCAAGTCGTGCAGTGCGCCGACGGCTGCACTGCCGCATGCACGCCCGCGAACGCTCGGTTCAATGGCGCGCTCGGCCACAGGGACATCGCGGTCTCGGGCGACGTTATCGGTATCTTCGGAACTAGAGAGCTTTTCGTCGATCGCCACAACCTCGAAACTCTCGCGACTCGCGAGATTCAGACAGGCTCGGTGGCCGGCGATGTCGTGGCCACCCCCTCTGGTTTCGCGGCCCTCACCCGCCCCAACTTCTGCGCCGTGAGGTCGTTGGATCCCACCGGGACACTGCTCTCGACCGGTAGCGGTATTAGCGGGAATGACGGCCCCTGCTTCCTTACGGCTGGGAATGGCGGCTTTGGGGTCGCTGGCCAGCTGCACCACACAATCGGCTCCAAGCCACGGCTGACGCGGCTTGGCGGGACAGGCCAACTCGTCCCTGGGACCGCTACTGCTACCGTAAGCCAATTGCGCAGCGCCGGCACGGTGGCGGCTTTCGACCCGCAGTCTTCTCGATTCGCCGTCGCCTACGTTCACCACTCCACCGCGCGGTCGAGAATCCTTGTGGCTCTTGTCAGCACAACCGGGTTCGTGCTGGAGTCCGACATCCGCGCCGTTGACCTGCCATTGGTCGGCTCGGGAATCCGCCACCTTGGGTTTGAGCGCGCGGCGGACCGATACGGCCTATCGTGGATCGAGGACGGTCGCGTTGGGTTCATCACGCTCGGGGATGACGGCAGAGCACTGCGCCCACCTACGCAGATCGCCGCCGAGGTTTCGGAATTCGACATGGCGATGGGCGGCGATCTTTTTGGATTCTCGTACAGCAAAAAGACGATGGGCCAATCGGACATCTTCGTCGCGATTGCAGACGGTGACGCAGACATTTGCGCTCCAACAATTGGCATCGCGGTCCGCCCCTCCCAGGCCACCGACCCGCAAATCGCGTGGACTGGAGACAGATTTGTCGTGGCGTATACCGACGACATCGCCGCCGCTGGCGTGAATGATACGTACCTGCAAACCGTCTGCGCGCCGTAGCTGCGACGCGTGATGGATCAAGGTCCGTCTGCGGCAAGCGGCAAGACCACGAGACCGCCTGCCGCGGATGCAACCGCGAGCTGGAGTCTAACGCTAGTAGACATACGGGATGATCCGGTACCGCACTCTTTCACAGTACCGATCCCAGTCCTTGCCATACTTGCGCTGGCACATCGCGTTGTCGCGCCGTTCGCGGTCAAGCAGCAGCGGCGTGAAATACAGGGCGTAGAAGTAGGGCACGATGCTGCCGAATCCGCATGCCAAGCACCAGGCGTAGGCCATGCACAGATCGCCCAGGTAGTTGGCATGCCGGGCCAAACCCCACCACCCCGATAGCAACAGTTTTGTACCGCGCTCGGTGTCCATCGTCACCGGCGGCTTGCCCCACACCGGCTTGGTCGGGTCGCGGCGAAACCCCTGCTTCTGCAGGTTGGCGGTGCGAAACACGTAGTAGCCGGCGATGTGCAGTCCCACGATTGCGACCGCGGCCACAAATGGCAGCTCGGGCCGCGCCGCGGCAATGTACTGCTGCTGGAGCGTGAAGTTGAAGGGCATCCACACCAAGAACGCGAACCACAGCATGAATCCACAATTCTCCTCGATGATGTCGATCATCGAGAGCAAAGTGGACTCAAAGACAAAGAAGTCCGCGATGTAGAACAGCTGACACAGGCTCACCACAGCCATCGCGGTGGAGATCGTACCGGTTGCCTCAAGCTCCGCCGCCGGCAACAGCACCGCGAACGCCCCCCACGTTCCCATGCCGATCCGCGACTCAAAGAAGAACTTGAGATCGTGTCGTCCGAGGCGCGGATTGAGGATCGTGCCGAGATAGAAGTCGTACACCGGGTGCCCGGTGCTGCGCTCCAGCGCCCCGCGCCGGCGGCCGGCGACGTAGCAGACCCCGGCCGCAACGATCGCGAAAATCGTCGCAATGGTGAGGAGCGGCCCCCATTGGGCAAGCACGGCGCGAGGTGAAATCACGCCCGTCGCGATCCCGATGACGAGCACGGCCATCGTGATCGCAAACGAGAGCAACCCATTGATCCGATACTCCGCGCGCTCGCCATGCTCGGTGGGCCAGCCCTGTATGGTCTTGCCCGGCCCCCAGACATACAGCACGGCCTGAAACGCGAGCCAGCCACAAAACAGCGCGCTGGCCGCGATGGTCGGCGCCGGAACCATCGCCGCGAGCTCCCCAACCGATCGCGGCAGCCACAAACCGCCGCCGTGGTGCGCAACAGCTGCCCACAGGTAGAACGTCACCGTCGGCATCACCACCGTCAAGATCGCGGCGCCAATCGGGCCACCGAACTGATCAGCTTTCCGCGCCGTCGCGGGCGCCCGTGGACTCGCAGTCATCGGCCGCGACGATAGCCACATTGGCTGCGAAGCGGGAGCTCGAACCGGCCACGAGCGTTGGCCCGGCGTTGGCCCCGGCCGGCGCACGGGGCACGACCGTCCGCCCGGCCCTCCCCCGCTAGACGAGTTCGCTGAGCTTGCGCGGGGGCAATTCGATCTGCGCAGCCACGGTTCGCCGGGCGTCCTCGAGATCGCGGGTGATCGAGCCGGGCGCGGCGCTCCATACCGTCTCGACCGCAGCGGCGATCGTCGGCTCGAGCCAGCGCCAGGTCTCGCCCGTATTCGCAGCGAGCAGACGGTCGAACACGCGGATCTCGAGCGTCTTGGTGTCGACCTCGGCGCCGGCTGCGTCGCGCTCGAGCAGGCTCGCCACGTTAAGCACGCGGCGAAGCGATCGCACGGCGTTTAGCACCGCGCTGCCAGCCGAAGGGCCACGACGCCGCACGTACGCCAACCCCAGCCGACCCCGACCGCGATCAATCACGTAGTGTCCTTCGTGACACACCAGCAGCAACATCGGACCTTCGTGTACGTGCGCGTAGTCAGCGACATCAACCATGACATCGTCGGACAGTGCGCGCGTGCGGATCCAATCATGAAACACGCCGATGAGGACATCGAGCGGGGGCACAGACACGAGCGGGAGCTTGGCAGCGAAATTGATGGCGTCCACGACGGTATCCTGGCGACTAGGTGGGCAGCGCGAGCCCGGCGGCTCCCATTCGGGTTTCGCAGGCGTAGGCGGCCTCGATGAAGAGTTGCGCCTCTTCTACGTAGTGGTGCGCGTCGTCGGCGGTAATGACCGCGAGGTCCTTTTCGGCGAGGCGAAACAAGTAGTGGGCGAACTTCCCGCCCGCGTACTTGTCGAAGAAGAGCTGGGTGTCGAAGAAGCGTGCGCGAAACTCGGCGAGGATCTGCGCGGGCTCGTCCCCGATATCGAAGGTCTGCGCGCGCACGAGCGCCTTCGCGGCCAGCAACATCGCCGCCAACGATGACCGGGCAGCGGCCCCGGCCTCGCCGCGCTCGAGCTGCTGCGAAGCCTCAAAGACCACCCGTTCCGCGTCGGAGAGCCCAAACTTCGCGACCGATACGATCTCGCCGGCGCACTCACCCACGCCGATGTCGCCGATCCCGTATTCGCGAGGATCCGACCAGTCGTGATAGAGGTCGCGTGCACCCTCGTAGGGGGGCACGTCCATCAAGTCGGCCAGCGAATCGCGGATCTTCGCTTTCCCAGTCCGCTTGACGAAGGCCGCAAAGCTCTCCTCGCCCACGCGCTCGCGCGCGTATTGTTCGGTCAGTCGGTCGACAACCTCGGGGATCCGCTTGGAGGGGACCGCGCCGATCGCCAGGCCAAATGAGCCTGCGTTCTCGCGCCATTGCCCACCGAGCACGACCTGGAAGTGCGGCACCCGCCGACCGCCGACGTTGCGCTGCACGCCGAGGAAGCCGAGATCGGCCACGTGATGCTGACTGCACGAATTGAAACAGCCGCTCACCTTGATGCGCAGATGGCCCAGCGCCTGTTCGTGCGCCGCTGAGCGTGCGGACAAACGCTGGCGGAGCTCGCCTGCCAGGCCACGCGACGCCGAGATCCCGAGCTTGCACGTGTCGGTGCCGGGACACGCTGTGACGTCAACGATCGATCCTGCGCCCGGCTCCCCGAGGCCCAGGGCGACCAGACGACGATGCACGGCCTGGGTGTCGGCGTCGGGGACCCAGCGAAGGACGAGGTTCTGCTCGACGGTGAGGCGCATCGTGTCGCCGGTGTACTCGCGCGCAAGGTCGGCGAGCCCGCGGGCCTGATCGGGGGTGAAGTCGCCGAGCGGCAGCGTCACCGCAACGACCGCGTAGCCGGCTTGGCGTTGGGGATGGACGTTGGTCGCGCGCCATGCCTCGTACGCCGGGTCACCGGCCTTGCGCAACCCGGCGCTCGGCGGCTTCTTGGGCCCGTCATGCGCAGCCACGTCGCCGAGCCACACCGTCCAGCGCTGCTCCGGCGGGATCTTGGACCGTTCCTCGCGCACCATCTCGCCGAACGCATCGATGCCGAGTTTCTTGACGAGGAACTTCAGGCGCGCGCGTGCACGATTGGCCTTCTCCCCGTGGCGGGCGAAGATGCGGCAAACCGCCTGCGCGAGCGGCAACATCTCGGCCTCGGGCACGAACGCATCGAGCAACAGCGCCCGATGCGGTACGGCCCCCAGCCCACCGCCGACGTAGAACTCGAAGCCACGCTGGGCCACGCCGTTGTCATCGCGCACAACCGCCACGAGACCGATGTCGTGCATCAGGGCTAGCCCACACGCCTCGGCCGCGCACCCGGAGAACGCGATCTTGAACTTCCGCCCGAAATCCTGG
>CADEGN010000227.1 GCA_902826865.1 uncultured Myxococcales bacterium | reverse complement strand
GTGGGGACCCGACCAGCTCGAGAGCGAAGTGATCGATCCGGGCGAGACCTTCCCGCTGCACGGCATTCCCTGCGATTCGTGGGACGTGAAGCTCGTCGACGAGGACGGCGACGAGTGCATCGTGCCGGACGTCGACCTCTGCAAGTCCAAGCAGGTCTGGGAGATCACGAGCAAGGATCTGCTCAAGTGCCAGGCCGCCACCGAGGATGATTGAGAGTCGACCGGCCGGTGAGGCAGGAATCAACCGCCAAGGCGCCAAGATGGGTGCTTGGCGCCTTGGCGGTGGGTCTTACTGGGTGACCTTGATGCGCAGCTCGTCCATGCCCAGGTCGCCCTTGGGCGAGGTGACCTTGAGGGTGGCCTTGTGGACGCCGGCCTTGGCGAAGGTGTGCGTCGCCTTCTGGCCGGTGGCGGTGCCGCCGTCGCTGAAGGTCCAACTGTAGCTTGGGCTGTCGACGCCCGGCGGCGGGTCGGCGGTGAAGGTCACGGCCAGCGGCGCCTTGCCGCTGGTCGGCGCGGCCTCCGACCAGACGATGATGGTCTCGATCGGCTGGTTGGGGACCTTCTCCATGTCGCCCTTGACGCTCTTCTCGTCGCGCATCGCGTCGTAGCCCTCGAGCTTGTCCAGCTCCTTGAGCTCCTTGGGGCTGTCCTGCGCGCCGACGGTTCCCCCCATCAGCAGCAGCGCCGCGACCGACAACAAACACGAACTCCTCCGGAAACGCATCCCTCCTCCTTTCGAATGGGGCGGGCTCAGCCGACCGTGGCGAGCGCCGCCGAGACGATGGCCTGCGCCTCTTCCTGGATGAGGCGCAGGTGTTGCTCGCTGCGAAAACTCTCGGCGTAGATCTTGTAGATGTTCTCGGTGCCCGACGGGCGGGCGGCGAACCAGCCGCCGTTGGTCATCACCTTGAGACCGCCGAAGGCGGCGTCGTTGCCCGGCGCGGTGGTGCGCATGCTGGTGATCGGCTCACCGGCGAGCGTGGTGGCCGACACCTGCTGCGGCGAGAGCTTCTGCAGCGCCGCCTTCTGCGCCGGCGATGCCGGCGCGTCCATGCGCGCGTAGATCGGCTCGCCGTGCTCGCGGGTCAGCGCCTGGTAGTGCTGGCTCGGGTCCTTGCCGGTGACCGCGGTCATCTCGGCCGACAGCAGGGCGGGGATGATGCCGTCCTTGTCGGTGGTCCACACCGCGCCGTCGCGGCGCAGGAAGGCGGCGCCGGCGCTCTCCTCGCCGACGAAGCCGAGGCTGCCGTCCATCAGGCCGTCGACGAACCACTTGAAGCCGACCGGCACCTCGAACAGCCGCCGGCCGCGGGCGGCGACGACGCGGTCGATCATGCTGCTGCTGACGATGGTCTTGCCGATGCCGGCGTCGGGCCGCCAGCCGGTGCGGTGGCGCAGCAGGTAGTCGATGCAGACGGCGAGGTAGTTGTTGGGCGGCACCAGGCCGACGCCGCGCGTCACCACGCCGTGGCGGTCGTGGTCGGTGTCGCAGGCGAAGGCGATGTCGAAGCGGTCCTTGAGCTCGATCAGCCGCGCCATGACGTGCGGCGAGGACGGGTCCATGCGGATCCTGCCGTCCCAGTCGAGCGTCATGAAGCGGAAGGTCGGATCGATGGCGTCGTTGGTGATGGTCAGGTCGAGGCCATAGCGCTCGGCGATCACCGGCCAGTAGCGGGTGCCGGCGCCGCCCAGCGGATCGACGCCGAGGCGGATGCCGGAGCGCTTGATCGCCTCGAGGTCGACCACCGCGCCGAGGTCGCCGACGTAGGCGCCGACGTAGTCGTGGGTGCGGGTGGTGGCGGCCCGCCGCGCTCGCTCGAGCGGCATGCGCTTCACCCCGGCGATCTGCTCGGCGAGCAGGGCGTTGGCGTGCTCCTCGATCCAGCGGGTGATGCCGGTGTCGGCCGGGCCGCCGTTGGGCGGGTCGTACTTGAAGCCGCCGCCGTCGGGCGGGTTGTGCGACGGGGTGATGACGATGCCGTCGGCGAGACCGCTGGTGCGTCTGCGGTTGTAGGTCAGCACCGCGTGCGAGATCGCCGGCGTCGGCGTGTAGCCGTCGTCGGCGGCGATGCGCACGTCGACGCCGTTGGCGGCCAGCACCTCGAGGGCGCTGGCGTTGGCCGGCACCGACAGCGCGTGGGTGTCCATGCCGAGGAACAGCGGGCCGTCGATGCCCTGCGACTGGCGGTACTGGCAGATGGCCTGGGTGATGGCGAGGATGTGCCACTCGTTGAACGAGCGGTCGAACGACGAGCCGCGGTGCCCGGAGGTGCCGAAGGCGACGCGCTGGGTGGCGACGCCGGGGTCGGGGCGATCGGCGTAGTAGGCGGTGATCAGACGGGGGACGTCGACCAGGTCGCCGGGCAGCGCCGGCGTCCCAGCCCGTTCGTGGATCGGCATGTGAAGAGCGGCCGCTAGCGGGTCAGCTGGCCTTGCGCAGCGCCGCGCGCTTGCCGGCGATGCAGGCGATCAGCTCGGTCCACGAGGCGACGAACGCCTCGGCGCCTTCCTTCTGCAGGGTGGCGGCGAGGGCGTTGAGGTCGACGCCGGCGCGGGTGAACTCGGCCAGGGTCTGCTCGCAGGTGCCGCCGTCGGGCGGCATGACGCCGTCGACCGTGCCGTGGTCGGCGAAGGCGAGCAGCGTCTCCTCCGGCATGGTGTTGACCGTGTCGGGCGCCGCCAGCGCGCCGATGTAGAGCGTGTCGGAGGCCTGCGGATCCTTGGTGCCGGTGCTGGCCAGCAGCAGCCGCTGCGGCCGGGCGCCGGCTTCCGCCAGCTTCTGCCAGCGCGGCTCGTCGAGCAGGTCGCGGTAGGCCTTGTAGGTCCGCTGAGCGATGGCGATGCCGAGCTTGGCGCGCAGCGACTCCGGCGTCTTGCCCATCACCGCCTTGTCCCAGCGGCTGATGAACACCGAGGCGACCGACTCGACGTGCGCCGGCTTGCCGGCGGCGACGCGCCGGGCGATGCCGCGCATGTAGGCCTCGGCCGCGTCGAGGTAGTGCTCGCGCGAGAACAGCAGGGTGACGTTGATCGGCACGCCGTGGAAGATCGCCTCCTCGATGGCCGGCAGCCCCTCTTTGGTGCCGGGGATCTTGATGAACAGGTTGGGGCGGTTGGCGCGGGTGTGCAGATCCTTGGCGGCGGCGATGGTGTTGTGGGTGTCGTAGGCGAGGGTGGGGGAGACCTCGAGCGAGACGAAGCCGTCGACGCCGTCGGTGCGGTCGTGCTCGGCGCGGAACAGGTCGGCGGCCTTGGTCAGGTCGTCGATCGCCAGCTCGAAGAACAGCTCCTCGTCGCTCAGCGCGCTGCTGGCGCGGGCGCGGATCGCCTCGTCGTAGAAGTCGTGCTTCTTGATCGCCTGGTCGAAGATGGTCGGGTTGGAGGTGAGGCCGGTGACCGACAGCTCGTCGATGTAGCGTTTGAGCGTGCCGCTGGTCAGCAGACCGCGGGTGATGTTGTCGAGCCAGAGGCTCTGGCCGAGCTCATGGAGCTTTTGCGTGGGCTTCATCACGTCCTCCGCGTTGATCGACGCCATCGTCGCAGCAAGGGGCGGAGGGCGCAAGCGATCAAACGATCAAGGATGAAAGATCAAAGATGAAGGACCGCGGCGATCGCGCGCCCCCGGTAAAGGTTCTCCTTGATCCTTCATCTTTGATCCTTCATCTCATCCCACTGTGCCCACGCTCGACGCCATCGCCGCCCGCTTCCCCGCGGTCGCTCCGCCCGCCGACGCCTGCACCCTGCGGCTGGTGGACGAGCGCAACGAGCACCTGTCGGTGCGGCGCGGCGTCGTCCAGCCGCCGAAGGTGAGCTACGACCGCGGCGCGATGGTGACGGTGTGGGCCGGCGGCGGCGTCGGCTACGCGGCCACCTCCGACCTGAGCGACGCCGGCCTGCGCGCCGCCGGGGCGCGGGCGCGCGACTGGGCGCTGGCCACCGCCGGTGCGCACGTCCTCACCGGCATCGCCGCGCCAACACTGCCGCCGGCCGGCGCCTACCGCTCCACCTCGCCTGGGCGACCATCGTCGCGACGTGGTTCGGCGCCGGCGCAATGCTGACGGCGACCGACACGGTACGCGCCCACGGGCTCGTCGGCGCCGCACTCGATCCCATCGGTGCCGGGCTGTGTCTGTTTCTCGCCGGATGGCTCATCGCGCGCCCGCTCTGGGAGATGCGACTGCTGACGCTGCCCGACTTCTACCGTCGCCGCTTCGACGAACCCACCGAGCGGCTGTCGGCCGTCCTCATGATCCCCACGTATTTCGGTTGGATCGCGGCGCAGTTTGTTGCGCTCGCGCAACTACTCCAGCTTGTCTTCGATCTGGACCCAAGCATCGGGATCGTCCTCGTTGCGATCGTCGGAATGCTCTACACGTTGCTCGGCGGCATGTGGTCGGTGACCCTAACCGACGCAGTCCAACTATGTGTCATCGCACTCGGCCTGGGCCTATTGACGGCGACTGTGCTCGCAGAACTCGGCGAAGGGTCGGTCCTCGAGGGCTGGCTGCGGCTCGGACGCGAGACCACCGAGGAGCGCGCACGGTTGGTGCCGACCCACGATGCTCGCCAGTTCGTGACCTGGGTGGGCGTGGTCGCCGTAGGTGCGCTCGGTAATTTGCCTGGCCAGGATCTCACCCAACGCATCTTCGCGTCCCGTTCGGCAACGACGGCGATGTGGGCGTGCCATATCGCCGGGGTCGTCTACTTCGCGCTTGGCGTGTTCACGCTGACGCTTGGCCTGAGCGCTGACGTACTGGTGCCCGGCTACGCGCAGACGGCGACGATGACCATGCTGGCGAGTTTGTTTCTTTCGCCGATCCCCGCGGTGCTGTTCGTGCTGGCTGTGATGTCCGCGGTGTTGTCGACGATCGATAGCGCGATCCTCTCGCCTGCGAGCGTGCTGGCACAGAATCTACTCTCGCCGCGGTTGCCGAAGGTCGATCCGCTCGTCCTCAATCGATGGTCGGTCGTGTCGGTGACGATCGCCTCGGTGATCACGGCGTTCATCGGTGAGAGCGCGTATTCCCTCCTGGAAAGCGCCTATGAGCTCGGCCTCGTGTCGCTCCTGGTGCCGCTGCTCATGGGTATTCGAACCGTGCTCGGTGGTCCACGAGCCGCGCTGGCATCGATGATCTCCGGGACGTTGCTTTGGAGTGTGCACCTCGCGTTGGGATGGACCTCATTCCTGTCCCCCTTCGTCGATCCCCTCGGGTTACGGCTACCGGTCGCACTTACGTCGGCGTTGGTCGGTCTCGTGGTGTACCTCGGCGTCGCGCGCCGCGAACAGGTGCGCGCGTGGGCCGGAGCTGCGGATCCTGGCGCCTGACACACGCTTTGGTAACCCGCGATGTCCGAGATCCCCTGGTTCGGGTTGACCCGAGGCGGTGCGGCGAGCATGCGACGCGGGGCGCAAGACCGGGTCGCGCCGCCTCGCGGCCAGCCCCTCAGCCAACCCTGCGGCCAGCCCTACGGGGGCCGAGCCCCGCGCGCTTACCGACGCCGACGCATACCTCAGCGATCAGCCGTACGTGTCGAGCACCCGTCGATGGAGGCATGCACGTCGCTCGCGCGCCTCCGCTGCGGCGGCCCTTGTCACTGCGAACTGCGGCGGATAAGAAGGCGCGCCCGCCGACTTCCGCGGGGCGCCAACAATGCTCGCACGCAGCAAGCCCAGGATCCCCGTCGGTCTGCTCCTCGTCCTCGCCGTTGCGGTCCTCGGCTGGTCGGCTGCGGCCCAAGCCGCGCAGCAGTCTCGCACGCGGGTCGAGTTCAACGGAGATGCAGTCCCGGTTTCGTTCAACGACGGCGACAGCTTTCGCATCCTCGGCGGCACCTACAGCGGCGCACAGGTTCGCCTCGCCGGGTTCAACACGCTCGAGTCCCACGGTCCGGTGCATCAGTGGGGGACATGGTCGGTCCGCGAGATGTACGTGTTGGCCAAGATGGCCATGTATCACGGTCGCCGCGGCGCCTGGCATTGCGAGAGCGACGGCAAGACGGACACCTACGGTCGCTTGTTGGCGTGGTGCCCCGATCTTGCGGAGTCACTCGTACGCGCCGGGCTCGCCCACGTGATGAGCGTCGATGATAGCCCGGGCAAACCAGAGCTTGTCGCCGCGCAGCGCGAGGCCCAGCAGGCGCGGCGCGGGATCTGGGCCCACGGGGTCCCTCCCTTCGTGCTCACGTCGTTGCACTCGGTCGAGGAAGACACCACCGGCGAGGGCACGTACAACCGTCTGGTTTCCACCGAAGACGGCCACTCGGTGAAGTGGAAACACGACGATCGATACCAAGAGTGCGCGAAGATCTGCCACATGGTGTACGACGCCGACGAGAGCAAGGTCGACGCCGTCGTCGCCGAGGTCGCAGCCGATCCGAAGGTTGCTTCGATTGTTGGGAACATCGCCCCCGAAAAACTGCGCCAGGCGATCCTCGAGTTTGCGAAGTGGCGGCACAGCTCACGCGCGATCCCCGCGGAGCAGCGTATCGAGTTCGACCGGTATCTCGAAGGCAAGGCCAAGGCCGGTGCGTTCGGCGCCCAAACACCGCGTTCCGGTTCGTGCATGGTGCACGTGCCATTTGAGCGACGGTACGGCGGAGGGCGAGCTGCGTGCCTGCGCTGACCCGAGGCACGGGTGGGCTGGTCGGGGCTCTGCTCGCGGGGATCGCCGCTAGCTGTTACACGAATCCCGAGCTACCGATCATCGGTTACGAGAACGACGACGTCTCGTGCGCCGATGGCCTCGACAACGATGGCGACACTGCGATCGATTGTGACGATACCGATTGCCTCGTTCTCGCCAACTTCTGCGGGGAGCTGGTCCCGGAGTTCCCTGAAGACGGTGTCGAAGACTCCGTCGAGCTCTGCCACGATGACGTTGATAATGACGATGACGGTCAGTTCGATTGCGGCGATCCGGTGTGTCGAAGTGTGCGCGAGACGTGCTGCGCGCGCGAGAACACCAACGCGAGCTGCGGGGATAAGCTCGACAACAACGGCAACGGCTTCGTCGACTGCGACGATAGCGAGTGCCGCGGTTCTCCATTTGTAACCGTGTGCGAGCGCAACGAGGTCGATTGCCAAGACGGCTTCGACAACGATGCAGACGGCGATCTCGATTGTGATGATCTCGAATGCCTGCACAGAATCCCGTGCGGGGGGCCAGCGGGCCCTGAAGACACGCTCGCTGCGTGCAAGGATCTCGTCGACAACGACGAAAATGGGTTCACCGACTGCGCGGATTTCGGCTGCTCGATGTCGATGGATCTCGATCTCGTGCAGTACTGCGCGAACAATCCGCCGCCCAACGAAGACACCATCGAAGAGTGCCAGAACGGCGAGGACGACGACGGTGACGGGTTCCCCGACTGCGCCGACTTCTCGTGCTCGATGGCGACCGATGAGGAGGTCGTCGACTATTGCAACTCGACGCTTGAGCTGTCCATCGAGCGCTGCAGCGACGGCAAAGACAACGACAACAACGGATTCGCCGACTGCAACGACTTCTCGTGCTCGATGGCGGTGGATCCTGCGGTCGCCGAATACTGCGCCGACAAGCTCGAGCGCACGCTCGAGTTATGCAGCGATAAGAAGGACAACAACGGCAATGGGTTCACCGATTGCCTTGATCGCGACTGCTCACTCAGCGACGACGCCGACATCATCGCGTACTGCGGCATGATCATCGAGGAGACGCCCGAGAAATGCTCGGACCGGCGAGACAACGACCTCGACGGTCGCGTGGACTGCGATGACGCCGATTGTGCCCTGAGCCAAGCTGTCGCGATCCAGCAGGTGTGCCTTGAGAGCTACGGTGCCACCCATGCCGAAGCTGAAGCTCGCTGCATGGATGGCATGGACAACGATGGCGATCGCTTCACCGATTGCGACGACTGGGATTGCAGCAACAACCCGCTGGTGACGATCTGCCCCACGCCAAAGATCTGCGAGTTCCAACCGTGACGCCCCGCCAGATTGCGAATCCGACCGTGAAACGCCCAACGTTGCTCATTCTTTCCGTCTTCATCGGCGTATGGACCTGGCTGGGCGGCAGCGCGCGCCCTGCTCATGCCTCCGGCGGCGCGTTTGCCAGCGCAGCTGCGGCGTTGATCAGCACAAGCGAGGACCCAGGGCCGGCGGTCGCCGAGGAACGCAATTGCGCCGACGGCGACGACGACGACGGCGACACGGTCTACGACTGCGGCGACGACGACTGCAAGGACGACCCGGCGTGCAAACCCGGCGGAACCGAGTCAAGCGAGCAGACCTGCCACGACTGGGTTGATAACGACACCGACGGCTACGTCGACTGTGACGACTTTGACTGCGGCTCGACCGACGCGTGCAAGGGCTCGTGGGATCTGCCCGGCGGCGCCGGCGGACCGAGCTCGGGCGCGAAGCCGCTGCCGGCCCTAGGTAAGGGACAAACCGATGCGGATCTCATCGGAAAAGGCGGCGATGCCGACGGCGAACGTGACAACGTCGTCTGTGCCGACGGTATCGACAACGATAACGACGGCACCACGGACTGCGACGACCTCGGCTGCAAACTCTCGTCTGAGGTTACCGTGTGTCAGCCCGGGAGCAATTTCCGCTTGTCGGTCGTCGCTCGCGTGGCCCAGGGTTTCACGATCCAAGACAAGAAGTCGAGTACCGACTTCGACGTGCTGCAGCTGCGTGCTCTGGGCGAGATGCCGTTCATCCAGAACTCGTTCTTTCTCATCTCCGCACGCATGGAGAAGACGCCGCGCGTGGTCTTCGCGATGTTTCAGGTGCCTATCGGCAAGCGCGGTCACTACTTCAACATCAACAGCGGTGGCGGCGGTCTTTCGCTGGAGTTGGTCCGCTCGGTCCACAAACGGATGCTGAGCGATCCCGCCTTCTACGTGTACAACGCGTTTGAGCAGGGCAACGGTGCGGCGATAGAGTTCGGTGGCCCCCTCGATCGACGCAACAAGTTTCTCTATCGCGCCTTCCTCGGGGGCGGCAGCGGGCGCTTCGCCGGCAACATCGGCGGCACGTTCTTCCCCGACAGCAACAACAACTACACGTTCTCTGCCGGTGCGCAGTTTTGGATGAACTTCGTCGGGTACTACAACCGGTGGGACACGCCCTTCATCTACACGCCGTCACCCCTGGCGGTCGCGCTGGCGATCGGTGGCAAGTACGACCAGCGCGCCCAAGAACGCTATCCAGCGGCGAACGTCCAGTTCGTCGTGCGCTGGCGTCGGTTGCAGTTCTCGGCCGAGAACTACACCAAGCGCGAGCTTGTCTTCAAGAATTGGCAGACCGCCTACAACGTGCAGCTTGGCGTGCTCGCGGTGTCCAAGCGCCTCATGCTTGCCGGCGACTTTGGGCAGTACCTTTCGACGGACTTCGAGAATCCCCCGCAGGTGCTCGGCTACGATCTGCGCCGCCAGATCGGTGAGCTGCAGTATCGCGCCGCCGCGCATGCATATCTGTGGCGAGATGTCCTCTTCCTCACGCTGATCTGGCGCGACCGTCGCGTCGAGCCCCCACGGGGTCAGACGGGGATTCAAGTGCAGCAGGATCTCCGGCTCCTGCTCACGTATCGGTGGTGATCATTCCTCAAAGCCGAGGGGTAGGGCGTGGATCGCCGCGAGGGCGGTCAGGGCAACGCCTTGCGCTTCGGCGTTGGCTGAGTTTTCCACCCAGGCCCACTCGGGTCTAGCGATGACCATGGCAGCGACAGCCCGCCCATCGCGGCGTACCTGCGCCACGGGGTCGTTGAGGTGGCGGCGGATCAGCTTCAGCCGCGCCAGCCACATGACGATTTCGACCACACCGGGGGCTTCACCCGCCGGTGCGTTTTCGCGACGCAGCTCGCCGCCGATGTTCTTGTCGAGGCGGCCATCGACGGAGAGCTTCCAGTGGTCCCGACCATCGATCGTGCACTCGATCGTCACGCGATCGTTGGCGACGTCGGCGATCTCGCCATAATCCGCGGCGATCGTCGGCAGGCGGTGACCCGTGCATCGAGCGAGGTAGTTGTGACCCGGACGGCGGACCTCGAGCACGAGCTCGTAACGCCAGCCGGGCAGGCGGGGCCCGTCTGTGGGTCGGCCGAGATCCTGTCCGACGGCATGCTCTTGCAACGACCGGGTGACGATCGCGTACGGACCCAGGCGGTAGCCGCCGTCGATCCGCTCGCGGTCCCAGCGGGCGTGTTTCTGGATCGTCGGGTCGACGGTCTTGAGGGCGGCGCGGCGCAGGCCCTCGCAGCCGAGGGCGCCCGTGAGCGCGGACGCGAGCACGAGCGCTGGGGCGGCGGCGAAAAAGCGCATGCGCACGTCATGGCCTCAGTACCATCCGCACGGCCCGTTCGTCACCGCTGCGACGCCTGTTCGCGGCGGCTGTGAGCCACAACACCGGGTTTTTCGCAGCCCAACTCGCGTTGGGAGCGCCATTGTCGAGGGGCCACCACTTGGTCTAGAAGCTCGTACATGCCGCGTCTCTCGTTTTCTTGCCTGTGCCTCGCCTTGGTCGTGCCGGCTTGCCTCGATGCAGGCACGAGGGACGAAACCACCACCTCCCCGGCCGGAACAAACGGGGACAACAGCGACAACGGTGATACTGCCGCCGATGCTTCCACCGCTGCTGCTGAATCCGGCGGCAGTGGCAGCGAAAACACCGACGCGGCGTGCATGGACGGGGTCGACAACGATGGCGATATGTTCATCGATTGCGATGATTTCGATTGCACGAAGTCGGAGAGCGTCACCGTGTGCGGTAGCACGACTGGCGGGGGAGTCGACGAGGACACCAATGAGTTGTGCGACGATGGCATCGACAACGACACCAATGGCTTTGTCGATTGCGAAGACTTCGGCTGCTCGATGAACCCGGATGTTACGGTGTGCTCGACCCTCGGTGGCACCGAGAACGACCCGGCACAGTGCATGGATGGGATGGATAACGACGACGATGGCGCGGTCGACTGCGTCGATCTCGATTGTTCGATGTCGCCGGACGTGACCTCGTGCAACGGCCCGGAGGACACCGACGAGGCGTGCATGGACGGCTGGGACAACGACGATAACGACTTCATCGATTGTGCAGATTTCAACTGCTCGATGAGCATGACTGTCACGGTTTGCCCGGTGGAGAACACCGACGCCGAGTGTAGCGACGGGATGGACAACGACGACGACGGCTTCACTGACTGCAAGGACTTCGACTGCACGATGAGCCCCGACGTCACGGTATGTCCGAGCGAGGATTCCAACGAGTTGTGCGACGACGGTATCGACAACGATATGGACGACTTCACGGACTGCGACGACTTCGATTGCTCGATGAACATGGACGTCACGGTTTGTCCGTGACGCGGGGCGTCGCCGCGCCCGGTTTGGGCGATGGTGGGGGAACGTCGAGAAAGGCACGGTCTTCTGCGCTGCAGAGGTGTGCGTTGCTTCTGAAGTTCGTCGGTTCGATCGGTTGCCATGCCGGTTCCTCGGAGCTCCCGGCGACACCGCCACCGTCCGAGCAGATCGTGGTCGATCGCTCGGCTGACGCCATAACCTTCGCGATCATCGGAGACTTCGGCAAGGCCGGCCCGGCCGAGGCAGATGTGTCTGCGCTCGTACACGGCTGGACTCCCGATTTCATCGCGACCACCGGCGACAACAACTACGACGATGGCGCCGCCGAGACGATCGACGAGAACATCGGCCAGTACTACGCCGACTTCATCGCGCCGTATCGTGGGAAGTATGGCGCCGGCGCGCAGGGGAACCGGTTCTTCCCGGCACTCGGAAATCACGACTGGCGCACGCCGGATCTGCAGCCGTACACCGACTACTTCTCCCTTCCGGGAAACGAGCGCTACTACTCCGTCTCGTGGGGCCCGGTCGACATCTTCGTCGTCGACAGCGACGAGCACGAACCCGACGGAAACGGCGTCGATTCGGCACAGGCGAAGTGGCTGCAGCGGGCGATGAAAGCAGCCGATGGCCCGTGGAAGGTCGTCTTGATGCACCATCCGCCGTACTCGTCCGGTGATCACGGGCCGAGCCTCGGCATGCGCTGGCCGTTCGCGGAGTGGGGCGCGAGCGCGGTGATCGCCGGACACGACCATCACTATGAACGGTTTGACATTGGGGGGCTGCCGTACTTCGTGAATGGTCTGGGCGGAAACCCGGAGCGCTATCCCGTCGGTGGCGGGAGCGACGGAAGTCTTGTCCGCTACAACGAGGATCACGGTGCGATGCGCGTATACGCGGATTCGCAAGGGATCCAGTTTGAGTTTGTTACGCGAAGTGACCGATCGCCAGAGCGCAGGTGGCCGGACGCCGGCGGCGAGGGCGTGCG
>CADEGN010000226.1:10763-12427 GCA_902826865.1 uncultured Myxococcales bacterium | reverse complement strand
GGGGGTCCGCAGTGCAACGCCACGCCCCGGCTCGCCTGGCGCCGGGGACGGGATGGGCACGGAGGAGCGAGACCCCTTACGGGGTCACGCTCCTAGCTACGGGGTCACAGGCACGAGGCGTGGAGCGGGCCAACACATGCGTTGATCTGCGAGAACGTCGTCGAGCCGAAGAAGCCGCTGGTGAAGGTCGTATCGGTGACGGTAAAGGCAGCGATCTCTACGCTGTCGCTCTGGCGCACCACGGTGACGGAGCTGCCCGCCGTGGTGTAACTGATCGTAACCTCGTAGGTCTGGCCCTCGGCCCAGCCCGCCGTGGTGGTGTCCGCCGGCGCCAGCAGCAGGGTGGAATCCGCCGTATCGTTCGCGCAGTAGACGTCGGCGCCACCGACGGCGCCGAAATTCGCCGCCTCGACGCGCTTTACGACGATGCCCGCTGGAACGGTGCAACCGAAGAAGGTCTGTGTGCCGCGCTTCCACGACAGCGAGTAGAACTCGGACGAGTTTTGCGCGCCCCAGACCAAGCCGATGATGTCATTGTCGCCGTCATCGTCCGAAACGCCGATCACGCCCGAGAGCTCCACATCCTGGAACACCACGCCCTCGCACAGGTGGAGGCCGAAGTCGTTGTTGCCGGTCTCGCACGCCACCGTCCCACCTTGGGAATAGGTGACCGTGGCGGCGGCCGTGGTGTTCTGGAAGTCGCCTTGGTACAGCGCGCAGTTGTTCTGCAGATCGAACGCCGACGCGTTCACAACCGTCGCGGTGTCCGAGGCCGTATTAACCCCGTCGTCCACGGTTACCGTGTACGTCTCGAAGCCCGTGGGCGAAGCGTTGGGCGTCGCGCTGGTCGGATCATCAAGGCCGGCGGCCGGAGACCACGCGTAGGTGTAGGTACCCGTGCCACCCGCGGCGGTGGCAACCAGCGGAGTCGGGACGCCTGAGTAGTCGGAGCAGGAGGGCGCGGCATCGACCGTCAGCGGCGGCGCGCACGTGAGGGTGTCGGGATCGCAGACCTCGTCGATGCAGTCGCCACCGACGAGGCAGCCCTCGCCCGTTTCGCAGGTCGGGCCGCAGCTGCCGCCGCAGTCCACGTCGGTCTCGTCACCGTTCTGCAGCCCGTCGTCGCACGCGGGCGGTGTGCACGTCAGCGTCCCTGGATCGCAGACCAGCGATATGCAGTCGGCACCGATCAAGCAGTCCTCGCCGTCGTCGCAGCCCGGGCAGCTGCCGCCACCGCAATCGACGTCGGTTTCGTCGCCGTTCCGCACCCCGTCGTCACACGCCGGTGGCGTGCAGATCATCGCTCCCTCGTCGCAGGCGCCGGAGATGCAATCGTCGTCGCCCATGCACCCTTCACCATCGTCGCAGTCGGCGGGACAGCTGCCACCGCAGTCGACGTCGGTCTCGTCCCCGTTTTGCACCGCGTCGTCGCAGGCCGGAGGCGGGCACGTCACGGTGCCCGGGTCACAGACGTGCGAGATGCAGCCGTCGCCGTCCTGACCGCACGCGACAGCTAAAAGCGGCGCCGCGCGCGTGCGCGGCAGCGGTGGCTCGGGCAGGGCCTGTGCGCCTGACATGCCTGCGATAAGAGGTCAGAACAATTGCCGAGCGATGAACGACGCTGACCTGTTTGGTAAACGCGCGGTTAATTACGCATAATACCG
>CADEGN010000226.1:0-10753 GCA_902826865.1 uncultured Myxococcales bacterium | reverse complement strand
GCAGCGCCTGTTGCGACGAGCCGCACTGCGTGTCGCAGCTGGTGCCCGGCACGCAGATCATCCGGGCGGGATCGCAGCTCATCGACTTGCAGTCTTCGTCGACCAAGCAGCCTTCCCCGTTGTCGCAATCGTCCGGGCAGCTGCCGCCGCAGTCCACGTCCGTCTCATCGCCGTTCATGACTCCGTCGTCGCAGCTGCGGCCCGGCACGCACTTCATCGTGGGAGGATCGCAACTCATGGACATGCAATCGGCGTCGACGAGACAGCCATCACCATCGGGACAGCTCTCTGGGCACGAGCCGCCGCAGTCCACATCGGTCTCGTCGCCATTCTGCACACCGTCGGTGCAGCTCGGCGGCTGGCACGTCATCTCGTCGCCACAGAGGCCGGACATGCAGTCCCCGCCGTTGCCGCAGCCCTGTCCATCGCCACACTTTGTGTCGCAGGAACCGCCGCAGTCCACGTCGGTCTCGTCCCCGTCTCGGACCCCGTTGTCGCAGCTGCCGCCGGCGGTCTCAGCGGTGCTGTCGGCACCAACGGTTCCGCTTGACCCCGCGCTCGCCGAGTCGGTCCCCGCAGATACTGCCGGGCAGTTGGCGTCGCGCGACTGCACCAGCCCGTCGTCGAGGCACGGATCGGCGCAACCGGACCACACAACGCCGACGAGGCCGAGCATCGCAGCGCGCCCAGGCGACCAGGCCAAGATCGAGAGGGTCCGCCGGCCAAGGGATGTACATGTCAAGTTCATCGGGTCCTCGAGCACGTCTGTGGGCGAAAGACGCGCGTCCGAACAGTATACGCCAGTGAGTGGCTCGACCGGAAATCGTCGGCGCTCGAATTTCACCGCCCGTCGAGCTGGATCCGAAACGACGGCCCCACGTGGTCATCCACGCATGACGAGAGCCGCGACTCGAGCGCACCCGAACCCCATGCGATGGCGGCACGTGGACCGGCGCCGGGGAGCGAGGCGCCACGGCGCACGGCATTTCGCGCACTGCCATTCATATGATCAGGCGTGCGCCTCGGCGTGCGAAAGGTAGGACATGGACGACGGTGGCACCCCGCTCGAACCGTCGCGCGGGGGTTCGGAGCGGCTTGACTTCGACTGGCCGAAGACCGACTTGCCCGAGCACGGTCGACCACGTCGACAGGCTGATCCACCGGACGTGTACAGTGGCCGCGCCTAGCTCGGCGACGAATTGCACGGGCCGACCAAGCCGAGCGGGTCGACGGCCGACGCCCGGGCGTGTCAAGCCGGGCGGCGCCCGCAGGGGACCACCAACCGTGGTCGCGTGCCGCCGCGCACACGCACCGTTTATCCCCACGCCACCCTGTCGCGCAGCGCGTCTGCCTGGTAGCATGTCGGTCCTCTCCGAGGATGCCCATGGCCCAACTCGTCGATCGCGTCGCCGCCCTCCAGGACTACAAGAAGTACGAAGACCTGCACTGGAGTGGGTCGTTCGAGGACTACCTCGAGCTGGTTCGCAAGAACCCCCGCATCGCCCGCACGGCGCACGAACGGCTCTACGACATGATCGTGAGCCATGGCAGCGAGGAATACGTCGACAACAAGAAGAAGGTCACCCACTACTGCTTCTTCGACGACGAAGCCCACGGTGGCCGCGACGCGATTTTCGGCCTCGATATCCCGCTCATGCGTCTCGTCGCCGTGCTCAAGGCCGCCGCCATGCGCTACGGGACCGAGAAGCGCATCCTCTTGCTGCACGGTCCCGTTGGCTCGGCCAAGAGCACGATCGTTCGACTGCTCAAGCAGGGCATCGAGGAGTACAGCCGTACCCCTGAGGGCGCGCTGTTCACCTATGAATGGGTGCTGCCGTCGGAGCTGCGTTATCTGACGGCCGGCAACGAGCTGTTCCCCTCGTCGATGCACGAGGAGCCGCTCAAGCTTATCCCTCCCGACTGGCGCGAGCGCGCCGTCACCGACCTCGGCCTCGAGAAAGACGGGTTTCGCCCCCACATCCGCGGCGAACTCAACCCGGCCTGCCGCTACATCTTTTCCGAGCTGCTCAAGCACTACAAGGGCGATTGGGGCAAGGTCGTCAAGCACATCCGGGTCAAGCGCCTGCTGATCAGCGAACAAGATCGCGTCGGCATCGGCACGTTTCAACCCAAGGACGAGAAGAACCAGGACTCGACCGAGCTCACCGGGGAGATCAACTACCGCCGCATCGCGGAGTACGGCAGCGATTCTGACCCGCGAGCATTCAATTTCGACGGCGAATTCAACGTAGCGAATCGCGGCGTCATCGAGTTTGTCGAGATCTTGAAGCTCGACGTCGCCTTCCTCTACGACCTGTTGGGCGCCACGCAAGAGCAGAAGATCAAGCCCAAGAAATTCGCCCAGACAGACATCGACGAGGTCATCATCGGCCACACCAACGAGGCGGAATACCAGCGATTGCTGGAGAACCGCTTCATGGAGGCCCTCCGCGATCGCACGGTGAAGATCGATATCCCGTACATCACGAAGTTGTCCGAAGAGATCAAGATCTACACCAAGGACTACAACCCGAGAAAGGTTCGCGGTCGCTTCATCGCGCCCCACACGCTCGAGATGGCGGCGATGTGGGCTGTCCTCACTCGGCTTGAGGAGCCGAAGAAACACCAGCTTGCGCTTCTCCAGAAGCTGAAGCTCTACGACGGCAAGACGTTGCCCGGGTTCACGCAGGACACGGTCAAGGAGCTGCGCAAGGAGGCCGGCCGTGAGGGCATGGACGGCATCAGCGCACGCTACGTGCAGGACAAGATCGCCAACTGCCTCGTCAGCGATCGCGGGCAGATGAGCATTAACCCGTTCATGGTGATGAACGAGCTCGACTCCGGCCTGCGTAGCCACAGCCTCATCACCAGCGAGGACGATCGCAAACGCTACGGCGAGCTACTTGCGGTTGTTAAGCAAGAGTACGAAGACATCGTGAAGAACGAGGTCCAGCGGGCGATCAGCGCCGACGACGAGGCGATCTCCCGGCTGTGCGGAAATTACATCGACAACGTCAAGGCCTACACGCAGCGAGAGAAGGTCAAGAATCCGTATACCGGCCAGGACGAAGAGCCAGACGAGCGCCTGATGCGTTCGATCGAAACCAAGATCGATATCCCCGAGAGCCGCAAAGACGACTTCCGCCGCGAGATCATGAACTACATCGGTGCGCTCGCGATTGAGGGCAAACAGTTCGACTTTCGCACCAACGAGCGCTTGTACAAGGCGCTCGAGCTCAAGCTGTTTGAAGACCAAAAGGACAGCATCAAGCTCACCAGCTTGGTCTCGAATGTGGTCGACAAAGAAGCGCAAGAGAAGATCGAGGTCGTCAAGCAACGGCTCATCCGCAACTACGGCTACGATGAGATCTCAGCCACCGACGTCCTTACCTACGTGGCATCGATCTTCGCACGCGGTGAGATCAAGGGCGACTAGCGCGCGTGCGGCGAACCCCACCTCGCCCGTGTTCCTTGCGGTAACGGGCCTTCAACCAGATCGAGGGCGCCGGGTTGCCGGTGCCGCGAGGTGCTGCGAAAGACGTGTGTGATGTCGTCGGATCCGCGATCAGCCCAGAGCGCCGATGAACCCGGGCCGATGGCGATCGAGATCCCCGGCAAGACCGCGCTCTTGCTCGTTGCGCTCGCCCAGGAGATCTCGGCCAAGACCCCCGGCGAGGTGATCGGGCAGGCGTTGGGCCTGATGCAGCTAGTTCGGCAAGCCAGGGCTCGCGGCCAGCGGATCCTCATCCGCGACGCGACCGGCCATGAGGTCGATCTGGCGCTGTGAACCTGCCTCGGGCGCGGCTCCCCGGTGGGCCTCAGCGCACGAGCTGTCTCGCGCGCGCCACCAATGCACGTTGGCGATCACCGTATCGCGGTCTCTCCGGCAAGCGGCCAACCAACGCCGGATGCGGTCGCGCGAGCTTGCGATCGCACATCCGACGATGTGTCGTCGACAGCGCAAGCCCGAGATCCTCCAGGATAGCCATTGCGACGAGCGCTCCGGTCTCGGCCGCGCCCTCCATGTAGCCTTGAAACTCGAGCGACGTGTGCTCGCCGCAGAAGTGGAGGTTGCCTTCGCGCGCGCCCTCGAGACCGTAGAACAACCACTGTCCGGGCCGATAGCATGCATAGCTACCAAGGGCGTGCTCGAAGGTCGGCCAGTGCATACCGATCGCCGACTGCGAGACATAGGCCGCGCCCACCCCGGGGTATACGCCGTCGAGATCGGGGACGACAGTCGCCGTGAACCACTCCTCGGCCGTCACTTCACCGGCAGCTACGCCTTGATCGCCCCCAAGATAGTTGGTTAGCAGGCCCCCTGCCCCGTCTTGGCCGACCGTAGTGTCCCACGCTTGCTGCAGCGGCAAGTCGGTCGTGACGCTCCCGGCGGCGCCGTGCTGCGTCTGCCACACGCGCGCGGAAAAAGCTCCGATCACCTTAGCATTGGTGCCGTAGCCGAGCTCATTGACGATCGTTCGTTTCTCCTCGGAAAGCGTGAGCATCGAGAGATCGATCTGGCGCAGGCGCGTGAATGGCAGCGCGAACACGACGTGATCGGCGTCGACTTCTTCGGCCACCGTTCCCTCAAACGTCAGTACTGTGGCCCCGTCTTCGCCGTCGCGCGCCGCCACCAGACGCGCACCCGTAACCACGCGATCACCGAGCGCGCCCGCTAGCTTGGTGACGAAAGTATCGTTCCCCAGGTGCGCGTGGTGGCGCTCGTCCGAGGTACCAAAGATGCGAAACGGGTCTGGATCGTCCGAACCAATCAGGTAAATGAGGTTGAGGCTCGACTGCTCGTCGAGCTCGCGCCCGTACTCGCCGCGGTAGGCGGCGGTGAGGATCGCGTGAAGTTCGGCATAGCTCGACGGCGGGACGTTGTCAGCCAACCATTGCGCAAGGCTAGTGTTGTCCAACTCCTCGAACACAGTCTCATCAGCGTCCGCCATCGCAACCATTTCGGCGATCATCGGCGCGATTGGCGTGAACTGTTCGACAACGGTGGCATCGGGCACGGCCACACCGGCGATCCACCACGTGTCGCGCACCAGCCCTTCGAGCAGCGCCTCGCGATCGTCGAGTGTAATCTCGAATTCCTCGGCGAGGTCGAACAGAGTCTGGTGCGTCGAGTCGATGAACTCGCCGCCGAGTTCAGCCAGCTGATCGCCTGGAAACATCCCACGGGCGGTCCACATCCGGCCGCCGGCACGATCGCTCGCCTCGTAGACCGTGACGTCCACGCCTACTTCCGCCAGTCGGTGGGCACAGTGCAACCCCGCAATGCCGCCGCCGATGATCGCTACGCGCCCGCCGCTGCCCGCTCCAGTGGAATCGGCAGCGCTCGTCTGTGTGTCGGCGGCAACGCTGCTCGAGCCCGCGGTCGTGGCTGCGGACGTGCTTCCGTCCGTGCTCCCAGCGCCGCTCGGAGCGTCGTCGCCGCACCCCGCTCCGGTGCTCGAGCTCACGAGTGCGGCACCAGCTAGGACGCCCCGTCCGAATGCGCGGCGACTCACGGGCGAGCCCTGGAGTTCGAGGGCTGGAACCGGACGATCGCGGCGCGCTGCGACGCATAGCTGACGAAGGCGGGCGAACAGAGCGGTTCTTGCCATGGCCGACCTTAGCAGAGCGATGCACCGCGCTTGGCAGTGAACTGCCAATCCACGACAGCGGCACCAACATCGGACCGGCACCCTGGCCGACGACCGGCGGATGTGTCTGCTACGATTCGCCCCGGCGCATGGGCCCTGCGAAGCCACAGCTGACAATCATCGTGCCGTCCTTCCACCGGCCCAACGAGCTGTTCGAACTCCTCGAACGGCTATTCGCGCAGACGCTCAAGGACATCGAGATCCTCATCGTCGAGCAGTCGGAGGATCCGGATCTCATCGCGCGGCTCGAGGCCCTCGGCGACCCGCGCATACGGGTCCTTGCCCGTCCACCGCTGGGCCTGCCCGGCGCCCGCAACGAGGGCATCCGCCACGCCCGCGCCGACGTGCTGTTGTTCATCGATGACGACGACTTGCCGATCTTCGACGATTGGGCGGCCGCCCATCTCGAAAATTTCGCTGATCCGTTGTGCATGGGGGCCGTTGGCCGGTTGAGCCAGGGCAAGCATGGCGATCCCCCTTCCCCGCTTGCGCGTCTGGTGAAGTGGGGTGCGTTCGAGTACACCCTCTTCAAGGACCCTCGCACGCTCGCGTTCGGCAGCCTACGCAAGGAGAACATCGACTTTCTCACGTTCAGCGGTGGGTCGATTCGCAAGGAACTATTCGAGCGCGTCGGCGGCTTCGATGAAGGGCTACCGATCAACGAAGAGCACTCGTTTTTCTTCCGTTATCAACGGGTGCGCAAGCCCGGTGAGTACTTCGTATTCGATCCCCGGCCGATTATCTGGCGGCGCGTGGATGTCCGCGGTGGACTCGACCGTCGCGCCAAGCCCGATTGGCATCGCAAGGAACTCGCGGATCGGATCTTCTACTACCACGCGATCGTCGCCCACTACTTTCCCTGGCGCTTCCGTTTGCTCTACCCCCTCTTCCCTTTGCGAGCCCTTTGGGGCGCGAGCAAGTGGGTGTGGGATCCCGACAACCGCGGCCACTCGACCTCGGAGCGGGTCTCGGCGACGGTTGATCTGATCGTCGGCCTGCCACGCGCCGTGGTCGCAAACGGCTTCCGACGCGCCCGCGCCGAGGTCCGCCGCGTGCGCCACCTGTGACCCCAAGGCGCCCCGGCGCCGTCTCGATCACCAATGCTCGTCATCCACCGCAGCAATCGCATCGAGGTGTTGGCGGATGAGATCGCCCAGGTCCTCGCGGATCCCCGCGGTGCCCCCGTCGATCCGCTGGCTCCCGAGACCATCGTCGTGCCGAGCCGTGGCATGTCGGTCTGGCTGGCGATGCGAATGGCCGAAAGGTTCGGGGTTTGGGCGGGCGCGGAGTTTCCGTTTCCCCGCCGTTTCATGGCGCGTGTGCTCGCGGCTGTTCTTGGCCCGCAAGCTGATCCGGTGCTGGCGGATGAGCGACATCGCCTGCCGTTCTTCGTCCTACCCCAGATCGAACGTCACATCGACACACCCGCCTTTGCCGAACTGCGCCGCTACTGTCGCGACGACGTGAGTGGGTTGGCACGCTGGCAGCTCGCGGTCCGAATGGCCGGGTTGTTCGAGCAGTACCTCGTGCTGCGACCAGAGATGCTGCTGGCCTGGGAGCGCGGCGAGGGCGACGACTGGCAAGCCGAGCTGTGGCGCGCAACGGTGGGTGCACGTGGCGACCAGCACTTTGCTCGTTTGTTCGACGCAGCGATGAACACGCTCGCAGGCGCGGCACCGGCCCTGGGCCATCTCCCTGCACGCATCTGCGTATTCGGAATCGCCTCGTTGCCGTCGACCTACTTGCGTCTATTCGACGCCCTCGCTCGCCACCGGGATGTGCACTTCTTCATCCCATCGCCGTCACGCGCCTGGTGGTCCGACATCCGTTCGGCACGCGATCGCCTGCGCCGCTCTGCCCGCGAGGGATCACCGAGCGCACCACCGCCCGAAGAAGGCAACCCGCTGCTTGCATCCTGGGGCACGGTCGCTCGCGAATTCCAGGCCCTGCTCGAATCGCAGACCGCCTACGTCGACGCACCGGGTGATCTGTACCGCGACCCGAGCGGCACCGGCATGCTCGCGACCCTGCAGGCAGACATCCTCGATCTCCGCTGGCGCGGTAGCGATCCGTTGGGTCGCGGTACGGAGCCTCCGCGCGTACTCGCCCCCGACGACCGGTCGATCGCGGCGTTCAGCTGTCACTCGCGCATGCGTGAAGTCGAGGTCCTACACGACCGGCTGCTCGATTTGCTCGCCGCCGATCCCACGCTTGCGCCCCGCGACATCGTCGTGCTGATGACCGACGTCGACACCTACGCTCCACTCGTCGAGGCGGTGTTCGAGCGTGAACGCGATGACCCAACCCATCTGCCGTGGTCCATCACCGATCGCTCGGCTCGGGCTTCGAGCCCCACGCTGGAGGCCTGGACGCGGATCCTCGGGATGGGCGGCGGACGCGCGCAGATCTCAGAGGTCTTGGACTTGCTGCTGCTCGAGCCGGTGCAGCTTCGCCTCGGCATCGTTGCCGACGACGTCGACACGGTGGCGCAGTGGTTCGACGATGTCGGGATTCGCTGGGGCATCGATGCGCGTCACCGCGCCGCGCACGGCCAACCCAAGGTCGCACAGTCAACCTGGAGTTTTGGCCTTGAGCGACTCCTGCTGGGCTGGGCGATGCCGGGCGGTGGTCGCGACAGCTTCGCCGGCGTACTCCCGTACGACGAGATCGAAGGCGAACGCGGGCTGCTTCTCGGCAAGATCGCGGCCTTTTGCGCCGACTTGTTTGAGATCGTCACGGACCTCGAGCGTCCGCGTTCACTGGCCAGGTGGCAGCTCGACCTCGGCAGCGTCCTCGATCGCATGATCGCTCCCCGCCCAAGTGCGCAGTGGGAACTCGATGGCCTACGCTCCGCCCTTGCCGCGGTCGCAGAGGCCGGACAGGCCGCGGGCTTCGACGCCCCGCTCCCCCTCGCCGTGGTGCGCGAGGCCGTACTGGCGCGCGTCGAGGCCGACCACCCGCTGCGTGGGTTTCTTTCCGGTGGCGTTACCTTCTGCGGCATCGTTCCGATGCGTGCGATCCCTGCGCGTGTGATCGCAGTGATCGGCCTCGGGGACCGGGACTTTCCGCGCGCTACGCCACCCGCGGACTTCGATCGGATCGCTTCGGCTCCCCGAGTCGGCGACCGCAGCGGGCGCGACGACGATCGCTATGCCTTTCTCGAAGCGGTGCTCGCGTGCCGTCAGACCCTCCTGCTCGGATACGTCGGCCAGAGCAGCCAAGACGACAGCGACCTGCCGCCCTCAGTGGTGGTCGCCGAACTGCTCGATGCACTCGCTGACGCGTTCGTGGTCCCTGGCGCCCCCAACGCGGCGGTGGCGGTCCGTCGTCATGTTGTCGCGCGGCAGCCGATGCAGCCGTTCTCGCCGCGCAACTTTGGGGCCGACCCAGACCCGCGGTTGGCCAGCTACGCGACCGCGTATCTTGACGGGGCTCGTGCGCTCTTGTCCGGCGACGATCGCAGCTCGCGACCGCCGTTGTTTCGAGCTCCGCTGCCGCCGACACCCCTGGGCGAACCGCTAGAATTCGACCTGTTCACGAGGTTTTTCCACAACCCAGCCAAGGAGCTGCTCAAGCGGCGTCTTCGCGTCAACTTCTCCTCCCGCGATCGTGAGCGCAGTGATCTCGAGCCGGTGGAGATCGACGAGCTCGCCCAGTGGAAGTTGGGCGACGAGCTACTCGCGCTTCAGGCCGATCAGATTCCACCCGATCGCGCGCGCGAGTTGTTGCGTGCCGGTGGCGGGCTCCCGATCGGCACGATCGGCGACGTCATGTTCGAGGATTTGGCGGCGATTGCCGCTGCGATCCTGCGCCATCGACCTGAGAACGCGATCGGTCGTCGAAGCGCCGACGCGACCGTGTCCGTCGATCTCGACCTCGGGGCGCTACGCGTGCGAGGCCACCTGCGCGATGTGCATGGCGACGGCCTCGCGATCACCACGTTCTCGCGTCCACGAGCCAAGCACCTGCTCGACCTCTGGATCCGACACCTCGTGTTGTGCGCAGCGCGGCCGGGCCGGCCGGTTCGCAGCGTGTTGGCCGGACGAGGCGCCGAGTCAGGTACCGCGACCGTGTTTGCGTTTGAGCCCGTCGCCGCACCGATGCCGCTGCTACTCGATCTCGCCGAGCTGTGGGCGGTCGGTCAACGGGAGCCCCTGCTCTTGTTCCCGCAGTCATCACTGGCGTTCGCTGAGGCATTCGCGGTCGATCCCAACCCCGAGGCTTCGCTCGCCGCGGCCCGCCGCGCCTTCTCAGAGGGACGCCACCCCGAGCGAAGTGACGACGCGATCCTCCGCGCCTTCGGCGACGATGATGTGCTGGCAGTGCGCTACGACCTGTTCGGCCGCACCGGCAGCGAGTTAGGCTTCGTGTACCTGGCCGTGCGCGTGTTTGCACCGATCCTGCAACATCGGAGGACAACGTGAGCATCGTTGCGCTCGATCCGCTCGCGTTGCCCCTGGCCGGCACGTCACTGATCGAGGCGAGCGCCGGTACCGGAAAGACCCACGCGATTGCGACCCTGTTCGTCCGACTGCTCCTCGAGCAGCGCCTCGGTGTCGACGAGATCCTCGTCGTCACCTTCACTGAGGCCGCGGCGGCTGAGCTACGCGACCGCATACGCGGCCGATTGCGCGCCGCGTTGGAGGTGGCCACCGCCCAACGCGACGACGACGCCGACCTCGTGCGACTCCTTGGGGCTCGCCGGGCCGCCAACACTCGTGCGACGGATCTGCGACGGCTTGTGGAGGCCGTGCGTGCCTTCGACCTCGCCCACATCTCGACAATCCACGGTTTTTGCCATCAAGTGCTCCAGCGCTCGGCGTTCGAGACGGGCGTCGCCCTGCATACGGAGCTCATCGCTGACGAAGGACCGCTCATCGAGGCCGCGCTTGCGGACTTTTGGGCGCGCGAACTGGTCGGCGCCGACAAACGATTTGTACGTTACCTCGCCGAGCAGAACATCGATCCGGATCGCTCGCTGCGGCTCGCCCGCGTGGTCGCAGCCCACCCCGATCTACCGGTGATTCCCGAGGCGCCTGATCCGGCAACCACGCCCGATGTCCGCGCCTACGTGCTCGCGTATCGTGAGGTCCGGCGGATCT
>CADEGN010000225.1 GCA_902826865.1 uncultured Myxococcales bacterium | reverse complement strand
CTCACGAGGCAGGACGTCACGCGATCGCATTTCTGGGCGGGGTGTAGCTAGCGCCCACCTTTCGGCTTCGGTCGAGCAGACGTCGGCGTCGGTCGAGCCGACGATCAACACCTACGACGCCGCGCCGCACGCACGAATGAGTCGGTGGTTCGCACGCTCGGTGATGGCCTCAGGGACGGATCCCCTCGAAGATGAGGTTGTCCGCGACCCGACGCGCCTCGTCGGCCTGCTCGGCGGTGCGCACGGTCCACGCGAGTAGCGGCAGACCGACCCTGCGCGCAAGGTCGGCCGGCCAGCACGGCAGACACCGCAGATCATAGCCGACGAAGTGCGGAACGACCCAGGGCGCGAGTAGGAGGTGGCGCAGCAGAAGCTTCTCGTGGGCCGGCAGCGCCTCGCCGGCGAAGTCCGAGCACAGCATTCCGCGCGGGATGTCCGGCGCGGCGCGGCGAAACCACGCCATCGACCGCGGATCGAAACTCTGCACCGCGACCTCCCCGACGTAGTCACCCAGCAGATCGAGCGTCGGAGCGAGTCGGTCGGCGCCGCCGCGGCCCTTGAGTTCGACGAGCAGCGGCACGCGCCCACCGACCGCCTCGAGCACCTGATCCAGCAGCGGCACGTGCTCGTCGCTGCCGGCGAGGCGCAGTGCAACGAGCTCGGCCGCACGATGGTCTTCGACCCGCCCGTGGGCCCCGGTCATCCGCTGCAGCTCGTCGTCGTGGAACACCACGACCTTGCCGTCGTAGGTGCGATGCACGTCGATCTCGATTGCGTAGCCGGCGGCGACCGCTGCCTCGATCGCCGCGATCGAGTTCTCGGGGCGCGCCTGATCGTGGAGGCCCCGATGGGCGATCGGCCGCTCGCGCAGCCAAGTGGGGGCACTCGGGGGACGCGGGACACGCACGGCGTCACTTCCCGTAGCGCTTGCGTACCCAGCCCAGGAAAGCGGGCGAACGCCGCTGCAAGTCCTTGCCGATCATCGGGTGCTCGTGCATGTACTTGAGGTAGCCCCAGTACGGGCTCTCGGTGTTGTCGACACCCGTGCCGACGAGCTGCTGCACGAGCGCGCCCTCGGCGATGTCCAGCTCGCGCCGCTCCAGTGAGGTCGCGCGCTTGTCCTCGACGGTACCCAGCTCGCGGGCCTTCACGATGGGCGCGATCGAGGTCGCGCCGTCGACCAGCGACACCTTGACGCTCCACGCCGCCGAGAACAGCTGGAAGTGGCTCATGCTTCGCGGGTTGGCCGCCATCGGATAGAAGAAGAACAACACCGCCCGCTCCTTGGTCGGCCACGTCGTCGGCAGCAACGGCGACGTCTTCCAGGTCTTCTTGGGATCGAGCCGATCGGCGACGGCCGCCTCGGCGAGCTCGCGGGCGGCCTCGGGAGTGGTCACCGTGCACTCGCCGGTCGTCGGCGCGGCCGGCCCGACCTTCGCCGCGCGCGGGGGGTCGTTGTTCGCGGTCGACACGAACGTGTGCTCGACGTCGGGATAATGGGCGTCCCCTCCAGGCATCGCTGGTGCGCGTGCGGGCTGCGACTGCGGCGAACCGCAACAGCCGAAGCACGCCATGGCAGCAGCGAGCAGATGGGGACGCCAAAACATGCCGGCGAGGATTGCCCAGATCGACGCGAAGCTCCACCCTTCCGCGTTTCCTTGACCCAACGCGCTGCGGCCCCAGGAAGGTCGAAACTAAACGTTCCGGTCCCGAGGGCCCTCCTTCGAGGGGTTGTCCGCGAAAGCGCCCCGACTCGGTGGCGTCCGCATCGGGGCGAGAGCGTAGGGAAGGATCGGCGTTCACCGGCCTGCCTAGGAGTTCGCTCGCGAGCGATGGTCGCTCGCGGATCGCTACTCCTGCTCAGCCGTTGTCTTCGCAGTAGGCGTCGCGGGCACTGCTGTCGGTGCCTGGCGGATACGCGGTGAAGAATGCGATGCCCGCTGCCGTCGCCGCCGCGGTCGACTCGATTTCGAACGCTACCGCAGCCCGGGCCGCATCGTCGGGCGCGTCGCGGAGGCGAACAAAGTTTTGCCACGCAACCTCCCGCCAGATTTCGGTGAGCGAGGGTCCCGGAGGATCCTCGACGTCCGGAGGATAGGTAGGGTCGAAGCGGGCGATGATTTCGTCAGCGACTTCAACCATCGCTAGGAACGTGTTGGCCACGTTGTGATCGTGGTAGCTGGGCGCAAGCCCTTGCGTATGCAGCTCGTAAAGAACAAACGGCAAGTCGCGCTGGATGTGGGCATTGATGCCCAATACCGCGTTGCCCACCGAGGTCACAGCGCCGGCCTCGGCGGCGTCAAATGCGATTTGCCAAGCCGGCGGCACGACCCCATCGCCGTCGTGGTACGCGTCGTATGCTCGAAAATAGTAGTCTGCGAACAGCGCATCCTCCCGCGTAACCCGTGTAACATCTTCATAGGGTAAGATCTCTGCCGTGTCTTCGTACGCTTCGGTCGTGCGCAGGTACACCAGGGCAAAGATGGCATCGTGATCGCAGTCCTTGGCCAGCTTGCGCATCTCTTTGTCCATCGCTTGGAGGACGAAGTGAACGCATCTGATGTCCCCGTTTTGGCAGTGCTCCTTTTCGGAAAGCTCGCCCGCAAAAGCGGGAAAGGGAAGCATGCAGGTCAGAGCAGAAATCGCGATCTTCTTCAGCATTCGTAACCCCCCGGGTCCAGATCTGTGGCTCTGTTCGTCCTCACACAAACGCGAGGCGCCTCCGCGAGCCTGGTGAAGAATGATGAAACGATCGAGAGGTGAATACAACGACGAAATTTCCGAACCGAGCAGATCGGTCGGAGGTTCTGTCGCCAACGCGTCCGAACTCGCGCTCGCTGGCACATGGTCGGGGCTCTCACCGCGCGATCGCGGAGTTGACGGCGCTCGTGTGGACGGATGGGTGGTCAACCGAACCACTGGGGAATAGCCCCTTTCAAAGTCGAGCTGGCCATCGACTCCGCTCAGCGCGTGCACGTGCTCGCTGGGGAAAGACCCGCCAACCTCCATCAATCTGCGCATCGAGTATTTGTTCCGCCCCGAGGGGGCACGTGAACGACCTCCTCAGTCACGCCGGCTGGGAGCGACCAACGCCGACGGAGACTTCAACGTAGTCGCGGCGCGCGCTGCACGCGTCGATGCGCCGATGGGCTTCACGCGCTGCGGAAGATCAGCCGCGACGCCAAACTCACCGAGACGGTGAAGTGGGGACACCCCTGTTACGTGCACGCAGAACGCAACCTCGCCATCGTCGGTGCTCTGCGCGGCGACTTTCGCCTGAGCTTCTTCAACGCGGCGTTGATGAAAGACCCAGAACGCGTGCTGAAGCCCACGATCACGGCCTGACCCATCCCAGTGTCGTGAGCGTCCACGACGTGGTCGAAGTGCCGGGCGGTGCGATTTTGATGATGGAGTTGGTTCGCGGCCCGACACCGGGGCAATGGCTCAGGAACTCGCGACGAAGGTGGCGCGCCATCGCGGGGTGTTAGTGCAGATCGGTCGCGGTGTCGCTGCCGTGCACGATGCTGGCTTGCTGCACCGCGATATCAAGCCGAACAACATCCTCATCGATCACGAAGGGCGCATCCGCATACGTCTGTCGCATGATCGTCGAACCGCAAGTTCTCGCCGAGCTGCTTCATGGACGTGGCCCGATACGGGCTCGCGGACGGTTCGTTCCGGCACGGGCACCGGGATCCGACGACGTTACGATGGGAACACAGCATGCTGACGCCGCCCCAACCGCTCGACGAGGCCCGGAGGCTCGCCGCGCTGCGAGCGCTCGACCTCCTCGACTCCCTGCCCGAGGAGCGCTTCGACCGCATCACGCGCCTCGCCCGGAGGCTGTTCAACGTGCCGATTGCTCTGGTGAGCCTCGTCGACGCCGAGCGCCAGTGGTTCAAGTCGCGGCAGGGCCTCGATGTACCGCAGACCCATCGCGACATCTCGTTCTGCGGCCACGCGGTCGCCGGAGGTGCCTTGCTCGTCGTCGACGACGCGCTGGACGACGAGCGCTTTTCCGACAATCCGTTGGTGGTCGGCGATCCCTCGATTCGGTTCTATGCCGGCTGCCCGGTCTACGCCGGCGGAGGCTTTGCGGTAGGCACGCTGTGCCTCATCGATCGCCAGCCGCATTCGCTGGGCGCTGAGGAGGTCGCACTACTGCGCGATCTCGCAGCGATGATCGAGGATGAGTTCGGTGCGCTGCAGCAGGCCACGACCGATCCACTCACGGGCATCGCGAATCGCCGCGGTCTCGAAGCGCTGGCCGGCAGGTCACTCGCGCTCAGCCGACGCCTGGGCGCCCCTGCGACGCTGCTGCTGTTCGACCTCGACGGCTTCAAGCCGATCAACGACGAGTTAGGCCACGCCGCGGGCGACCGCGCGCTCGTCGATTTCGCCGAGAGCTTGGTCGAGACCTTCCGCGAAGCGGACGTGATCGCCAGACTGGGCGGCGACGAGTTCTGCGTGCTCGCCTGCGGACCCCAGATCGAGATGGCATCGCCGCTGGCGCGGCTCGAGGCGAACCTCGCCGCGTTGAGCGACCGCCCCTATCGTATCGCGTTCAGCGTGGGTGCCGTCGAATACGACCCCCGGCGGCACGGCTCGATCGCGGAACTCATCGCCGCGGCGGATCAGGCGATGTACGAGGTCAAGCCCAGCCGGCAGGCCCCCGCGATCGCGGCGGTAGGCTGAGCGCCCGGCCCCGCGTCACTCGTGCCGCAGCGCCTCACAGCTCCCCTGTACCCTCGACCACCCAGCCCCACGAGTACCCGCTTCGAACGTCCTAGGCGCAGGCGCGGAGGAACGCTTCGCGATTTCTCGCACCCGCTGCGACAACCTGCGCCGACACGTGTCGAACCTGACGTGCCCCGCATGCGGGCCTATCCGTCGCGTTCGCCTCGTTCACGCGACGAGATGCAAACGCGCAGCAGGGGGCTCTCTCGCCGCGCGGGAAGAGGAGACCGACATGGAACCGCGACACATCGACACCAACATCGATCCCAATGACTCGACCTCCACCGAGACCGCGCAAACGCCCGCGCTCACGCGCCGCGATGTGCTGCGAGGCGCCAGCACCGCCCCGGTCTTCATCGCTGGCGGCTCGGCGGTGGCCGCTTCGCTCTGACGGCGCGTTCCGCCAATGCCGAGGTGTTGATCCCCCAGCGCCTGAAGCAGCGCCGCAACGAGGCCTACAAACGCCGAGTCGACGCGGCCAAGTACAACCGGGAAGAGTGGAAGCACGCTGGCGATCAGCCGACCAACGACGACGAGTCGTACAACGACGCGCGCGGCAGCTTCCACAAGTACCTGCCCCACGACCCGAAGGGTGAGGTCGACCCGGCCGCCTACGCGGCGTTTCGCACCGCGATGGCCTCGGGCGACCCGGCCGACTTCGACGCGATCCCGCTCGACCCTGCGGCCACGCGACGCCTCGCCAATCCCCAGGCGGCCCTGGCCTACGTGACCACCGGGCTCGACGGGCACTTCGGGCGCATCGCGGCCCCGCCCACATTCACCAGCCTCGAGACGGCGGCCGAGATGAGCGAGCTCTATTGGGCCGCACTCACCCGCGACGTGCCGTTCCGCCACTACGGGAGCGATGCGCTCGTGGCTGCGGCGGTGGCCGATCTCAACGGTTTGAGCGAGACCGTGGGTCCCCGGGACGGCGGGCTCGTCACCGCCAACACGCTGTTTCGTGGCGAGACCGCGGGCGACCTCGTGGGCCCGTATATCTCGCAGCTGCTGTGGAAGCCAGTGCCGTTCGGGCCCGTGACCATCGAGCAGCGCTACCGCACTCCGGTCGCCGCCGACTTCATGACCAGCTTCCCGTCGTGGCTGTCGATCCAGCGCGGGGTCAACCCCGCGGCCCCCATCACGTACCTGCCTGGCCAGCGCTACATCCACAGTGGTCGTGCGCTCGGCGAGTACGTGCACCTCGATCAGTCGTACCAGGCGTTCCTGTTCGCGGCGCTCATCCTGCTGTCCTATGGCGCGCCCGCGCTTGCGCCCAGCAACCCCTACAACGGCCCGGGCAACCAGGGCGGGTTCACCAGCTTCGGCGGGCCCGAGGTGCTCGACATGGTGGCGAAGGTCGCCAACATCGCGTTGCGGGCCGCGTGGTGGCAGAAGTGGTCGGCGCACCGTCGGCTGCGGCCCGAGGCCTACGGCGGTCGGTTGCACGTGCAGATGGAAGGACTGGCCGACTACGGTCTGCCCGCGGAGCTCAGCGACAGCGACGCGGTGGCGCGGTTGCTCTCGGCCCACGGCACCGCGCTTCTGCCCCAGGCCTTCCCCGAGGGCTCGCCCTCTCACCCCGCGTACCCGGCCGGGCACGCCGCCATCTCCGGGGCCTGCACCACGGTGCTCAAGGCCTACTTCAACGAGGCGTTCCTGATCCCAAATCCCGTCGAGGCCACCGACGACGGCATGGCCCTCGACCCTTGGCTCGGCGACGCGCTCACGGTGGGCGGCGAGCTCGACAAGCTCGCGTCCAACGTCAGCATCGGGCGCGACACGGCGGGCGTGCACTACCGCTCCGACGGCATCCAGGGCCTGCTGCTGGGCGAGCAGGTGGGGCTTGCGGTGCTGGCCGACGAGAGCCGCAACTACAACGAAGACTTCGGCGGGTTCGAACTCACCGCGTTCGACGGCTCGCCCCTGCTCGTGGTCGGGGGCGAGGTGTACTGGCTGTAGCGGCCGTCCTCGGCGGCCGCTATCACGCGGCCGCTGGCGGCATCCCGAGCCGTTTCAGCGTGGGAGTCAGCGCCAGCGACCCGCGCATCGCGAGCTCGAACTTCGGCAGCGCGACGGCGACGAAGTGTGGGCTCGACCTCAGGCGTCCCCCGTGGCCGTCACGCCGCCCAGATCCTCGATCCAGGCGTCGAGGTCTGGCACCCGCAAGGCGACTTGGTCGCTGGCGTCGCCGGTGCGCCACTCGACAGCGAGCAGCTTGACGCCCTGGGTTTTCCCCAGGAACGAGCGCGGCGTGGTGACGCCGACGATGTCACTGAGCTTGGCGCGGACGTGGTTCTTCGCGATCGCTTGGACGAACACCAGCTCGTCATCGAACAGCGCCAAATACCCGGCGCCGCGCAGCTGCCCGGCGCCCTTCGAACGGATGCCGAAGCTTTGGGCGGCGCCCTGGCGACGTGCGGTCCGGCCAGCGGCGACCGCGGTCAGGTTGGCACGAGCCGCGGCCATGCCACGCTGCGCCCAGCGCAGCACCAGGAGCAGGAGTACGAGCGCGGCGGCGACGGAAAGCGCGATTATTATCCAGGGGGCCACGGTGTTCGGTGGATTGTAGTCGAAGGCCAGGGAAGGGGTCACCGACGCGCTGCTTTTGCTTGTCTCAGAGATGGTCCGACGCGATGCCGAGGGTGGCAGATGCCTCTGGTTCCTGCGGTGTCGGTACCGGCCTGCTGGCGGCGCGTCTACAACGGGCGAACAGGCCGCAACTCCCTGCCTCTCAGCGCGACTCTGCTCAGTGACGAGGGGGCGGTTCGATGGCCGCGACGAGCCCGCGCAGGCGCCCGCCGCGACCGCTCGAGGGCTCGGCGTTCGGGATGTCGCTGCACGCCGCCTCGGTGGTCGATGGCCGCGACCGCCGGCGGCTCGAGCGGTTCTCCAACCATGACGCGCTGCGTCCGCTCATCCGGATCGCGCATGACGCTCCCAGAGCTGGTCTGCCGAAGCAGGTGCAGCTGTTCGACGGCGGAGGCTTGCTCGCCTGGCGCGTCGGTCGACGTGAAGCCGAGTCGATCGTATGGCGGCGCCGTCGACGAAATGGACGTTCCGGTCGCGACCGAGCGGGCTCGCGATGGAATCGGTTGGATGATCCAGCCCGGCTACCTGGTGCCGAAGATTCCGCTCGAAATCGCCGGTCGCCACAGCGTGATTCGTCCGCTGGGCTCCGATGGCAGCCTTAGCGACCGCAACGAGGCTGGCGGCGGCATCAACTACTACTTCGCCGATCACAATCTCAAGCTCCAGCTCGACCACACCCGACTATGGTGTGCAGACACCGTTGTCCGCACAGCGCTTCCGACAGAGCTTCAACTGAGCCTCGAGTGAATACCCTTTTGTCTCGCTCACGCAGGCGGCACCGTTGGCAACTGGCCCTCGGCTGCCGCCGGTCAATGTGGGGCCTGCCCCACGAAGGTTGGGATCTTGCCCATGTACCCGTTGGAGACTTCCAGTGGAGTTAAGCCCGCCCTCTCGATGCACCGCACGACATCCTCAGTGGAGAAACAGCCTCTCGTCGTCCGTTCCGAGATGACCTGCTTTTCGTCGCTTCTCCACTGGATCACGTAGGTCATGTCGGATGTGAACCTGCGGCGCAGCGCACGACCGAAGAACGTCCGCGATACGTGCGCTGCCGCCAACTCGAATTTCTTCACATCGAAGACGAGCGTGTTCTTCTTCGGGTCGTCAACAGTCACAAGGTCGAAGACCACGAGCCCTCCGGCCTGGAGTTGCCCCCGAAGATGCTTGAGGGTCTTCGTCAATTCGGTCGGCGTCTGGCAGTAGGCGAGCGAGTTGAAGAAACTTGCGATAATGGGCAGCTGCCGCCCGACCGATACGTCCTGGAATGTGGCCCGCTTCAGCAAGGATTGCCTGCACTTCTCCCTAGCCCGCCGCACCATCTCCTGGCTTCGGTCCGCACGGTACGTCTCGTATCCAGCGTCCTCAAACCGGCGGAGGAGTTCCCCGGTCCCGCAGCCGACGTCCAGGATCGCCTTCTCAAGCCGGTATCTGCGACGCAGCTTGTCGATGAACTTGAAGCCGTCGTCGTACGGGACGGCCGCGGCGTACAGTTCATCCCACAGGTCGGCGAGGCGATCGTAGTAGCGACCAGCGCCGTCTCCCATTACGGCTGGCCCCTGCGACCCACTCCGATCAGCCGGGCCCGCTGGCGTGTACCAGGCGTGTTTGCATCCCACCACGGGTGCTCGCGCTCGAAATCAATCATATCGGGACTATACCTCAGTGCTTTCCCTCCGGCGCAACCGGTTGCTCCCCTCAGCCGGCGCCGCGGCGGGCCGGGAGTGGAGCTACACTCGCAGCCCTTTGTCCCTCTCGAGCGAGAGCCTTCAAACCGAGGACAAGCGCGCTCGACGACGAAAGCTGTTTGATGTCCCACAGCTCCCCTGTACCCTCGACGGCCCAGCCCCACGAGTACCCGCCTCGAACCTCCTAGGCGCCGGAGCGGTGATTGCTGCTAGCATCCGCGCGTGGTCATTCCGTTCGCGATCGCGGTGCTTTGGCTCGCGGCCGCCGTGCTCAACGCCCTTGCAAGTGCCTGGGTGCTTGCCGCGGTCTGCGTGATCGTGGCTCCGGTCGCGCTCCTGCTCACCCGCCATGTCCGGCGCTTCGGCACGCGGTTGGCGGCAGTGGCGTACCTCAAGCAGCAGGCGGCCAAGGGCATCGCCCGCGACGAGGCGCTGCAGCGGATCCACGAGCTCGCACCGGATGGCGCGAGCTTCGACACCGACGACGTGCCGAGCTGGCCGTTTCTCGCGATCGGTCTGTGCGCCCTGGCCGGGATCGCGGCGCTCGTCCAGGCAGCCATCGCGGCGTGATCAAGCGGCAACGGGGCCCGTGGAGATCGCCCGGATTGCGCCCGTCCTCGACGTGGTGACCAATGCGTCGCCGGATCATCGATCGCGCTTCGGGGAGCGAGCCGGCCCATACAGCCCACGCGAGCCCCAAGCCGCGCGCAATCACCGGCGAGTCGCGGCCTGATCGACCGCGTGCCCGCGAGCTGCCATCACCACCGCGCCCCGAGCGGCTCCCGCAACTGCGCCCCAGCCGACCATCGCGCGCCCAGACCAAGCTACGGGGTGCGCCGTCGGGGACAGCCCAACGCAACGGAGGTGTGTTGCACCTTCGCCTGCGTGTGGGCCCGCGCGTGGGCTAGCGCGCTTCGTTCGGGCTGCGCGCGCGTGTGCCACAGCGCGCGATCGTCTCCGGGGCGACGAAGCCATATCACGTGCGTTGCCTCCGTCGTCGGCGGTCGCCGAGACCGCGCCGCGAACCTCGTTCATTCCCTGGGACGGGCCTTTGCGATATCTTCCCGCCGGTGGCGACGCTTAAGGACCGGACCCTCTTTATCACCGGGGCAAGCCGCGGGATCGGCCTGGCCATCGGGCTGCGAGCGGCCCGCGACGGCGCCAACGTGGTGATCGCCGCCAAGACAACCGACCCGCACGCGAAGCTTCCCGGAACGATCTACACGGCGGCAGCCGAGATCGAGGCGGCCGGTGGAAACGCCCTCGCCGTCGCGTGCGATGTGCGTGAGGAGTCGGCCGTAACCGCCGCGGTCGCCCAGGCCGTCGAGCGCTTCGGCGGCATCGATATTCTCGTCAACAACGCCAGTGCGATCAGCCTCACGGGCACGCTATCGACGCCGATGAAGCGCTTCGATCTCATGCATCAGATCAACACGCGCGGGACCTACCTGTGTTCGCAGGCCTGCATCCCACACCTGCGCAAGGCCGCGAACCCGCACGTGCTGAACTTGGGGCCGCCACTTTCGATGAAGGCGAAGTGGTTTTCCGGGCACGTAGCCTACACGATGGCCAAGTACGGCATGAGCATGTGCGTGCTCGGGATGGCCGAGGAGTTCCGCGCCGATGGCATCGCGTTCAACGCGCTTTGGCCGAAAACTGCGATCGCGACGGCGGCGATCCAGCTGATCGGCGGCGAGCCGATGATGCGCCACAGTCGCAAGGTCGAGATCATGGGGGACGCCGCCCACGCGATCCTCACGAGATCGAGCCGCGAGTGCACTGGCAACTTCTTTATCGACGAGGACGTTCTACGCAGCGAGGGCGTGAGCGATTTCCGCGGGTATGCGGTCGACCCGGACGTCGACCCGATGCCCGACTTCTTCCTCGACTGACGCCTGGCCGAATCGCGGCCCATGCGTGAACCCGGAGGCAAACATCGTGATCGAGGTCCAGGGACTGACGCGGTACTACGGCAGTTTTGCCGCTGTGCGCGACGCTAGCTTCAAGATCGGCGAACGAGAAATCGTCGGTTTGCTCGGCCTCAACGGCGCGGGCAAATCGACGATGATGCGGATCCTCGCCGGCCTGCAGATGCCGAGTGCCGGTAAGGTGACGATTGGCGGCGTCGACGCCACCGACGCTCCCGACGCGATGCGGCGCAGGATCGGGTTCCTCCCCGAGGATCCCCCGCTATACCGTGAGATGCGGGTCGGCGAGTTTCTGCGCTGGGTTGGCCTGGTGAAGGGGGCGAGCGCCGCCGAGGTAGCGGCCGAGTTGCCCAAGGTGATGGACACCTGCCAGATCAGCGACGTTGCCGATAAGGTCATCGCCGATCTGTCGCACGGCTATCGCAAGCGTGTCGGCATCGCGCAGGCAATCATCCATCGCCCCCAGGTTGTCATTCTCGACGAGCCGATCAGCGGTCTCGATCCGCGTCAGATCGTCGAGATGCGTTCGGTCGTCCGTAGCCTGAAGAAGTGGGCGACGGTTCTCATCAGCTCGCACATCCTGTCGGAAATCGCCCAGAGCTGCGATCGCATCTTGGTGATTCACAAGGGCAAGATCGTGGCGGAGGGCACCGAGCAGCAGCTCGGCGGAGGCCTGGCTGCCGGCCCACGCCTCGACGTCGTGGTGCGGGGAAAGCTGGCGCTTTTCGAGGAAGTGCTCGGAAAGAGCGAAAATGTCGCGAACTACGAGCTGGCCGCCGACGGCGACTTCGTCAAGGCTGTGGTGACTCTGGTGGCCGACAACCGCGAGCAGCTGATCCGCGAGCTCGTGGACGCCGGGCTTGGGATCCGCTCGATCCAAGACGTGGCCGGCGAGCTGGAACAGATCTTCTTGGAGCTCACGCGCGCCGGGGGCTCAAAGGTCGGGCTCCAGAGCAAGCAAAACCCCAAGCACAAATCGGAGGCGGAGGCATGAGGGGCATGTTCTTGGTGGCTCGGCGCGATCTCGCCGGCTACCTGAATTCCCATTGGGGGTACGCGGTGATCGCCGCAGTGCTCGTGATCGATGGCCTGTTGTTCAACGCCGTCGCGCTCGGCAATACCGCGAAGTTCAGCTCGGCGGTGATCGAGAAGTTCTTCGAGTTCTCGTTCGGTACCACAGTGATCGCGACGGTCCTGTTGACGATGCGCGTGGTCGCGGAAGAACGTCAAACGGGCACGATCGTGCTCATCGATTCGTCGCCGCTGTCCCACTGGCAGATCGTCGGCGGGAAGTACCTCTCCGCGCTCGCGGTGATCTGGACGATGATCCTCGCGACGGTTTACATGCCCGCTCTTGTGTTTGTGAACGGCAAGGTCTCGTACGGCCACATCTTCGCGGGTTACGTAGGGTTGCTTCTGGTTGGCGCTGCGGTCGCCGCGATCGGAACGTTCGCGAGCACCGTGTCGCGCTCGCAGTTGGTGGCGCTGTTCG
>CADEGN010000224.1 GCA_902826865.1 uncultured Myxococcales bacterium | reverse complement strand
GGCTCGATGGTCGCGGTCACGGTCCCTCGGCCGACTGCAGCCCCCGCGAGCGCGGGGCGGAACCCGATCGGTGCGAACCCGCCGATTTGCCTCCGGTTTTCGCGGGCGTGGAGCTTGCCGAGGACCGTTGCCGCGTCCGGCCTGGTGAGATGCCCGCAGGCCAACAAAAAAAGGCCTCGCCAGATTCGTGGGCCCGCCCGGCCACTGCTCACCGGCGGGGCGCGGCGCCGCCGGTTGAGATGAGGCGCGCGCCGCCCTGTCGCACGACCGCGCCGGGGAGTGCCCGGATTAATCGGGATTAAGTACCCACCGCGGGGCGGCAGCGGCACATTGCTCGCGAGACCTTCGCAGATGCCGGGGGCCGTGGGGCAACGATGCGTGGATTTGGAATTGTTGGTGCCGTGCTTGCGACTGTCGGATGTGGGCCCGTCGTCGGTATTGCCGAGACCACGGACGACGCCGGAGCGTCGTCCACCACAGACATGGCAGCTGATTTCACTGAAGCGGACTCCGCCGGCGTCTCCGAGTCCGGGGCTCCGTCACCTGCGTGCGGCGATGGACTCGTCGATCCGGGCGAGAAATGCGACGACGGCAACGGCGCCAACGGGGACGGATGCAACGTCGACTGTCGCGCGTCCGGTGAGCTGCTGTGGAGCGTCATCGCGGACGACCCACCCGGTACGAACAGCTACGGGTACCGCGTCGCCCTGTCGCCGAAGCCCGAGGTGATCCTCGCGGTGAGCCGCCACCGAACGGGCGTGGCGGCCGGGCTGCAGGGGTACGGCATCGATGGCACGGAACTCTGGCAACGCGACGATCTGCTCGACTTTCCGATCGAGCAGGTCGTGGGGTTCGCGGTGGGCGCGGCCGGCGAAACTGTGCTGGGTACGACGAACTCGGACGGGGTTCAGACCCTGGCGGTCGTGCAGATCTGGGACCAGCACGGCAACTTCAGCGGCAGCGGCTATCACACCGCGATCGCGGGGTATTCGAGCTACCTCGCCTCTGTCTCGGTCGACGGGCTGGGCAATCTGTTCGTCTCCGGCAATGACAGCATCGCGAGCTCGAGCCGGTACTGGATCGACCTGCGCGATAGCTCTGGCACCCAACGCGGCGCGATCGAGCCGACGCTTCAGCCCCTCGCGATCGCTGGTCTGGGCCAAGGTGGCGCCTACGTGCTTTTCGTCGCCAACAGCGACGGCTTCCCGCTCCACCGCATCGATCCGGCGGGCAACCTGGTGTGGGAGCTGAGCTCGCCCTGCGCGGGGGCCATTGGCGTCGATGCGGCCGATACCCTTACGATCATCCAGACCGCGGATCCGGGGCTCTCGGTGTGTCGCGTTGCTCCGGACGGCTCCATCACCACCGCGCCGCCGGTCGACATCGGCGACGCGTACCCCAGCTCGCTCGCCGTCACCCGCGATGGCGACATCATCGTTGGGGGCTACCGCGGCGGGGAGGTGGCCGCGCCGTGGCTCGGGCGGATCTCGCGGGCAGGCGAACTCATGTGGAGCCACGGGCCAACGCTGGCCAACAGTGGCCTCGTGCTGTCGGTCGCGAATGATGACGCCCTCGGCCTTGTGGTTGCGAGCGGCCTGGCGAACACGGCCGCGCAGAGCCACGCCTTCGTGCTGGGCGTCACGCCGTGACGGACGCGCTGATCATCCTGATTGCGAGACCAGCGTGCTAGCGATGTCCGCGGCGAACCGCTCCAGATCCACGACGCCCTGGGTCGCGGCCGCGTGCACCATCGCCACGTTGATGCGCGCATATCCGTGGGCGACGACGTTCCGCAATCCCACGGCTCGCTTGAGCTGCTCGGCCGTCTCGGCGCTGGTGAATCCGTGTTCGACCAGCCGATCGAAACCCGCGGCGAGCGTGCTCGCGGCCGGCCATCCGGCATCCGCGATCAGGTGAAACGCCAGGTCACCGCACGTCTGCACGGCCAGCATCAAGTTGAACGCGACGAGATCGAGCGCGTCGCGATCGGCTGCGAGCTCCTCCACGGTCGCCGGGCAATGCCGGCGTGCGCGGTCGATGCGTTCGGTGAGCTCGGCGAGTTTTGCGGCGATGAGGCTGGCGTTGACCACGGAATCATGCTCCCGCTCGCGGAGCCCCCGAGGCCGCGAGGCGCTCGAGGAAGGCATCGCGCATGCGCCGATACCCGGGGCCGTCGGTCTCGAGTGTGAGGGCCGCGTGGAACCTCCAGCGCGCCGCCGCCCCGGGTCGTCCCTCGTGGATCACGATGCCGTCGCGCAGGAGCTCCTCGAGCAGCGGAATCGTCGCGTCGTCGAGCGAGACCACGTCGACCTCGCGACCGGTCGCGTCCATCAGTTGGGCCGCGATCGCGAGAAGATCAGCACCCGGGGCCAATAGCGCGATGTCGATGTCCGAGTCCACGCGCGACTGTCCGCGCGCCATCGAGCCAAACAGCAGCGCCAAGACGATGTCCTGGTGTCCGCGCAGGGCGGCTCGCGCTCGCTCGATCGCCTGCGGGCCCGTCACCGATCGCGATCATACCAGGCGAGGAGTCGACCTCGCGCGCCACCACGCCCGACGATCGCCTGTGCAGACTTGGGCGCGGCCGTCGACGGGGCCGATCGGCGCGAACGCTGGCGCCCTGCGCAGCACGCGCCCGCCGCATCACCTCGACCCGTCACGATCAGCCTTCCGCCTGCGCTTGAGCCTATGCTACGCAACCCATCCCATCCACCCGTCACGTTCTGCAAAACGAGCACACGTGGAGTGACCCCATGGCCACCAAAAGCCTTCCCGCGGCCCTCCACGGCTGGTGGCGCATCATCGAGACCTCGCAGTGGGTGAACGATGGCCTCGACGCGCTTGGCCCCGCCTTGCTCTCGCTCACGGGCTACGCCGATCGCCTCCGGATGCACTGCCTGCTCGCCTACGTTAACGTGAAGCCCACCAAGTCGGGCGCGTCGTTCACCTGGGAGGGTGCCTGGGAGTACGACCCGATGAGCGGTACCGGCAGCGTGCGGCTCGGCAAGGACGGCAAGCTGCGCGGGCGCATCAAGATCAAGCACGGCGACGAGAGCACGTTCGTCGCCGTGCGGGCCAGCGAACCCACGGAGGCGATCCCGGCGCCCCCGAGCTATCGCGACAAGTGGAGACGGCGCTGGTAGCTCGCGACGCGCCCTACCGGGAGCTCGCCCGATACGCGCGGCGGACACGCGCGATTGCCTTCTTCCGCCCGGCACCTGAGCGCGCTCAGTTGGTCAGGAGTTGGCGCGGGAGATTGCCCTCGAGCGTTGCTTCGAGCACCTGGCGCAGGCGAACGACCTCCGGGTCGGTACGACGCTGCTCCCACAGGTCGACCTTTTGCCGCGGATCTGCGACGGCGTCGTAGAACTCCCAGCGGTCGTCGATGCGTTCGTGCACCAGGACGCCTTGACTCGAGCGAATCGCCCGAACGAAGAAGTTCCCCTGCGAGAGCTTCTGGCTGATGATCGCACACGGCACCGTGCGATCCGCAGAGAGGTTCGCCCTTGCCTGCACCGGCACGAGCAGGCTCTGGCCGTCGAGCTTGCCGGGGTTGTCGGTGGCGCCGATGATCTCGAGGACGGTCGGCGCGATGTCGACGAGCCCGACCAGATCGTCGATTTTCGCCGGCGCCAGACCGGGGACGTGCAGCGCCAGGGGCACGTGGGTGACCTCGTTGTAGCAAGTCCGGGCGTGCCTGGTCCCCCCGTGCTCGTTGAACTCCTCACCGTGATCGCTGGTGACGACGATCAGCGTATGGTCCCAGCGGCCACTCGCGCGCAGGTGCTCGAAGAGGAAGCCGAGGTGGCGATCGACATTGGCGATCTCGCTGTCGTAGCGCTCGCCCTTGCTCGGCCCGAAATCGAGGCCGAAGCCGTGACGATCGTAGGGGGCATGGGGGTCGGGCATGTAGAGGAGCATGAAATAAGGGCGATTCGTCGCACCCACGCGCTCGATCGCTGCGATCGCCCGGCTCGTGAGCCCCTCGGATTGGCCCGGTTTCCACGGGGCTTCCTTCTTGGCCGGATCGACTTCGTCGTCATCGTCGTTCGCGCTGACTGCGGTCCGCGGGGCGGGCACGATCTCGACATCGTCGAAGTCCCCGCGCACGCGTTCGAGGAACTCCTCGAAGTACTCGTTGGCGACCAGCGTCGTAGCGTAGCCCCGGGTCGATAACCGGCGCGTCAGCGTGAGTTCCTCCTCGGCCAGGGCGAGGCGTTTGGCCGGCTGGTAGAGCGTGCGCGACGGGTCGCGGCCGGTGAGGATGCTAGGTACCGACAGCATCGTCGCCGAGGACTGGCTGTGGGCGTTGCGAAACCACAATCCCTCTTCGGCAAAGGCGTCGAGGTAGGGCGTGTTGGGTCGTCGGCCGCCGCCGATGCGCGTGTGATCGATCCGAAGCGCGTCGATGACCACCAAAATGACGTCCAGCGGACGCTCGCGGATGGGCTGGACGCTTCCGGCGAACCGAACGAGCTCGCCGGCGGCGAGCGGCGCCGCGTCTTCGCCATCGCAGTTTTCGTCGATGCCGTTGCCCGGGATGTCGGGCGCCCCGGGGAATCGCGTCGGATCAAACGGGGCGCAGTCATGGCTGCCGAGGACCGCGGCCTGACCATCGCGATCGACGTCAGCCGCCCAGCGCAGGAGGTTGAAGGCGGTGGCCGTGGATCGGGCGAATCGCAGCCATTCTCCGACGGCCGCGTCGGCGCTTCCCCGCGCGCCGGCGAGCCCCACCAGGCCGAGCGCCGCCAGCCCGATCCAGCGCGCCTTTCGTTCCTGCGCGCCGAGATGGACGTGCGCACGCCACAGCTGAACGAGGGCGATCTCCGAGACGATCACAATCGCGCCCCAGATCGGCGCGGCGTACATCCCAAGGTCAGTGCGATGGCGCAGGGCGTAGCCGCCGCCGAGCAATACGGTCGGGAGCGCGAGCCATAGCAGCGCGCGCAGTCCGGATGAAGCGGGCCATGGCAGCCGCACCCGAGCATCGAGGCGGGCCAGGGGCGAGGGCAGCCAAGCCGCGAGCGCCCGTGCGCCCGCGATGGCGCCCAAGCCTGCCACGGCGAGGACGATGGCGCCGAAGCTGCGAGCGAGACGGACGTTATCCACGCGAAGAATCGGTCCAACGACGACGAAAGCAGCCACTCCCACGACGATCGCGCCGGCGATGATCGCCAACAGCTCGGCGTGGGCCGAGACCGTAGGGGCGCGCTCGTCGTTGTTTCGATCCGCGAGTTGAGCCCACCAGGCGGCGAGGCCACTGCGGCTGGAGATTGCTCGCAGGCCGGTCGTGGCGGTCCACTGGAGCAGCCCCAGTGGGATCGCGAGCAACGCCGCAACGCCGACCGCCACAACGATGGCAGGGGCCACCTCAAACGGCGGGACACCACGGACGGCGGGTGCGATCCCAACGACGTCGATCGTCGATCCGATCGCCAAGGTCGCCGCAAGGGCGAGCACGTGCCCAGTGGGCGAGAGGGGCGATCGCGCAGGCGCGATCGCAACGCGGCCGGGTGCATCTGCCATGGCGGTGGCGGGCGCCGAAATCATGCCCCCATTCGTCGCCGATCGCCGAATCGGCCCGCACGCTCGCCGCGCACAACTCCCGCAATCGAGCTCGGGCGCGTCCGGGCGTCGCGCGGCGGCGTCGAACGGTTTCCCACCAAGATACCATCTGCCGCGCGCACCCGTCATCCTATCGTGAGCTACACCACGACGGTGTTGGCCGACCGGTCGCGCTTCCGCTCGGGGTAGGTCTATGCCACCATCCCGCCGCGTTCGCGCCATGGACGCTACGGACACCGCAAATGGGATGGCTTGGGCGACGCGCCGGGGGCAAGGACGAGGTCGACGGGCGGCAAGGCGAGGCGGCCGACGCGGGCATTCCCGAGGCGCCGACCGGTCCGGTGTCGAGGCGGATCTTCGGCCTCTCCGAGGCGCTGCTGCGCTATGGCGCGCTGATGCTGGCCATTGGACTGGGCTTGGGAATCGCCCTCGGCCCCCTGCTCGCCAAGGACACGGCCTACGTCCTCGAGAACGACCTGCAGATCGATCAGCGCAAGAAGATCATCGTCGCGATGATCTCGACGCTTGTCGTCGTCGTCGGCTCGTACTTGGCGATCTGGATCGCTTGGCGGCGTCGCGATCGCGCGCTCGGGTTCGGCGACGCAGCCACCCGGATTAACCGCTACAGCGTCCTGCTTCTGTCCGCACCGCTGCTCGCCGGCCTTCTCCACCCGGGGATCGAGAGCAGCCACCGCCTGCTCGCGCTTGTGCTCATCGGGATCATTGCCGGATTGTTCCTGGTGGTGTGCTACCGCGTGCTTGATGCCACCGGGCTTGGCGAGCGTGGGCGCGCGAGTCGGCGCGGGGTGGGGCGCTGGCTCCCCGCCGCGCTGGTGGTCGGCCTCGGGGCGTTCTACGCGATTTACATGTCGCACTTGGCCTTGGTCGATCACCGCAACATGGGCACGGCCACCTACGACCTCGGGATCTACAACAACGTCTTTTGGCGCACGCTCCACGGCGACACCCTCGGTTGCTCGTACTGCAAAGCCGGCGAACATGCCTCGGCGCACTTCGATCCCATCATTATCCTGTTGGCGCCGCTGTACGGCCTCGCGCCGCGGGCCGACACCCTGCTGGTGTTTCAGTCGGTGTGGCTCGCCACCGCGGTGATCCCGCTCTATCTCATCGCCGTGCGCCGGCTGGGTGACGCCCCCGCTGGCGTGATCGTCGTCGCGATCTACGTGCTCTACCCCGCGCTTCACGGGGTGAACATGTTCGACTTTCACTCGCTCACCCTGGTGGTCCCGTCGCTCGTGTGGGCGATCTACCTCGTCGATAGCGGTTCGCGCTGGGCCTACGCCGGTGTGCTCGCGCTGGTGCTGCTGACGCGCGAGGACATGTCGCTCTTGGCCTGTTTCATCGGCCTCTACGCCATCTTGATCGGGCGCGTGCGCACCGGCCTCCTAACGATCGTCGTCGCGCTCGTGTACCTGGCCACGATCAAGACGATGTTCATGAATGACGCCGGGCTCATCATGCAGGAGAGCCAGGACAGCACGTCGTACGCCAAGTTCTACGAGGAGATGATCCCGCACGGGAAAGAGGGCGTACGCGGCCTTGTCATCAGCGCGGTCACCAACCCGGTGTTTGTCCTCAAACTTCTGCTCAAGGAGCCGAAGTTCTTCTTCTTCATGGCCCTGTTGGTGCCGGTGCTGTTTCTGCCACTGGCAGCCGGACGCAAGACGATTATCATGCTCTACGGCCTGGTGTTCATCGGGTTCGCCAGCCGCAAACACATGTTCTCGCTCCACTTTCAGTATTCGTCCGTGTTGTTTCCGGTCCTCATCGCCGCGCTGCCCGACGGCGTCGCTCGCACCAGCAAGGGCCGGCTCGCTCGCGCGTTCGAAGCCCGCGAGCAAACCCTCGTGCGCACGCTGTTGCTGACCTGCTTGTGCTCGACGCTGCTCACGAGCGTGAAATTCGGGGTGATGCTGCCGAACCGCTCGTTCCGGGCCGGGTGGAACGTGCTCGACCGCACCCCCGATCGCACCCAGAAAGACCGCTACCGCTTCATCGAGCAGATTGCCGCGGAGCTGCCGGGCGAGAGTTCGGTGTGCAACACCTCGGGCCTCGGCCCCCATGTGTCGAGTCGGCAAGACGTCGCGCTGTGGCCATCGTGCAAGGACGCTGACTACCTCGTGCTCAACATCCAGGGCTTCAAGACCAAGGACGACCGCAAGCTCGATCGGATGGTCAAAGACGGCAAGTATCGCCTTGTCGATGCTGGCTTTGGCGTCGAGGTGTTGGAGAAGGTCGACCCCACCGAGCGATCCGCCGCGCGGGAGGAGGCCAAGAAGTTGCCCGATACCGCCAAGCGCCGCGCCAGCGAGGAGGCGCGACGGGATACCGAGGAGGCGCCAAACCCCTACGAGGACGCCCCCGACGACGGTCAAGCGCGCGAGGGCGAGACGAAGGCAGCGGATCCGAAGAAAGACGATGAGCCGGGTCAGAAGGTGGACGATGCCCGGCCGAGCAAGCGCGCGCCCGCCGACAAGCCCAAGCCGGACAAGGATAAGTCCAACGACGACGAACCAGGCGGCGATACCGACGGCAAGGCCGCGCCCAAAAAACCCTAGCACCACTGGCCCCGGCCACCGGGTTCGGGCCGACACCGCGAGGACAATCATCGTGCCCGACAGACCGAGCAAGCGGCCTTTGGTCACCTCCATCGCCATCACCGCGATTCTGGTGATCGGCCTCGTGATTTTCGCGCGCGTCGTGCGGGCGCATTACCCGATCTCCGAATGGCTTGTCTGGCGCTACATCGGCTACTGGATCGGTTGTCTCGCGTTTTCGCTGGCCAGTTTGGGGCTTGGTCACGCGACGATCAAGGCCGCCCTGCGCGGGCGTTCGTTGCCGCTGTACGAACACACGATCTGTGGTCTGTGCATCGGCATGTTGCTGTTCGAGTTCGCGGTGTTCGGGGTCGGTCTACTGCACGCCTACGGGACCGCGTTCTTCTTCAGCCTGCCCCTGGTGCTCATTGCCGCCACGATCGTGCCCACCTGGCGCCACTATCGCCCGGCGATTGGACGCCTACGCCGACACCACGCTCGCCTTCGGCGGCGGCCCTGGTGGCACATCGCGATCGTCGGCCTGGGCACCCTCGGCCTCGGCATGGTCTATGTGTCGATCCTGACGCCTGAGAACGTGCAGTTCGATGCGCGGTGGAAGCATCTCGCCCTCGCCGAAGACTTCATCGCCGCCGGGGGCGTGCACCGCTTCGAGGAGGGCTGGATCTTCGCCACGCGCGCGCACTTCACCAGCTATCTCTACACGTGGGCGTTCGCCCATCCGAGCGGGGTGCTCTTCGATCAGATCGAGCTGTCGCAGCACATGGAGTTCACCGTGTTCTGCTGGACCACGCTCATCGGCATCCCTGTGCTGGTCCGGCGATTGGTGCCCGGCGCCGATCCGGCACTCGTGTGGGCGGCCCGGTTCCTGTTTCCCGGGGTGTTTCTGTACGACTCGAGCTTGACGGGCGGGGCCGACCACGTGGTGGCCGCCTTCTGCGTGCCGGCGTATCTGCTCCTGCGGCGATCCTGGCGCCGACTCGATAGCGGGATCCTGATCCTTCTGGCGGCGATCATCGCCGGAATGATCATGGGCAAAGAAACCATGACGGTGATGGTCCTGCCGGCGATCTTCGCGGTCTTGGCCGTGCGCTGGACCCAGCTCACCTGGGCGACGATCCGCAAGAGGTTGTCGGCGAGCCTGGCGGGCGTGTGGTGGCGGGCACCGGCGGTGATGATGGTGGCCGCCGCGCTGTGGGGGGCCCCGCACTGGCTATGCAACTTGGTTTGGTACGGAGACCCGTTCTACCCGGTCTTGCACGAGTACTTCACGCCCAAACCGTGGCTCGAGGACTCGGCGTACACGTACAAGTACGCGTACGTCGAGTATCAGATGTGGCGACCCGACCGCAGCATCAAGGGCGTGCTTGAGACCTTGGAGGCCCTCGCGACCTTCTCGTTTATCCCCAACGACTGGAAGAACTTCCACGGCAAGGTGCCGGTATTCGGCTCCTTGATGACGCTCCTGTTGCCGACGTTGCTCCTGCTGCGCCGGACCAAGCCGGTATGGTGGTTGGCGGCGTGGGTGCACGCGGCGATCTTCGGCTGGTATTGGGTTCACCACCAAGATCGCTACCTGCAGGCGATCTTGCCGTGGATGGCAGCACTCGTCGCGGCCCTACTCGTCATGCTGTGGCGGGTGCGTGCGCGCCTCGTCCAGGTGGCCGTCGTCGGGCTCGTCTCGTTTCAGGTCCTCTGGGGCGGTGACGTCTATTTCATCCAAACCCACTCGATGATTCGATCTCCGCTCAAGGCCGTCGCCGACCTGCTCGCCGCCGGCTACAAGAAGGAGTACGACGCGCGGCTGCGCACGCAGGGCACCTACGCGAAGATCGGCGATCTGCTGCCGGAAGGTGCCCACGTCCTGATGCACGAGAACCACGCCCACCTCGGCATCGGCGCGACATCGGTGGCCGACTGGAGCACGTGGCAATACGGCATGGACTACTCGCTCGCGAGCTCACCACGCGAGGTTTACGAGCAGCTCCACGCGCTCGGGATTACCCACCTAAGTTGGACAACCGGCAAGAGCCGCAGCTGGGACTCGCTCGCGTCCGACATCATGTTCTTTACCTTCGCCGTCCGCCACAGCGTGGAGCAGAAGAGGGTCGCCAAGACGACGCTCGCGCGCATGCCGGACGCGCCTCCGCCGGAAAGCAGCTTTCCCGACGTCGTCGCCGTGCTCGGTTGCGGTCGCCAGGAGCGGGCTGGCCTATACCGCGTGGCGGACTTGCGCACGCCGATGTTCGGCCCCCGGGAGCGTGACTACCCAACGCCGTATCAAGCCGCGAGCACGAAGGATGGCAAGAAGGACGCCGAGAGCTTGATCGCCGGCGCGGACTACGTCGTCGTCGATCCCAAGTGTCACGCGGGGCTCATGAAGTCGGTCAAGGCTAAGTTTCAGCTCCTGGCGCTGCGGCGCAAGATCCCGAGCAAGTCGAACCCTGGCTACGAGATCTATATGCGCACCGCGACGGCAGCCCCGAAACCTCAGGTCGCCGACGACGCCGCCGACGGTGAGGACGACGACGAGGTCGAAGAGGGGGCTGCACCCGGCGAGGTGCCCTGAATCTCGCGGGCACCGACTGCGGCGGCCACAGTGCCGCGCGCCTGGCTGTCCGCCGCCGACGTGCGCGGCGCATGGTCGTCGTCGAAGCCGACGATCCCGGAGATCGAGAAGACCTCGCGTGAGCGGATCGTTGTGCGGACCATGAGCTCCGCGACCAGACCGATCGCGATGAACTGAACCGCGCTGACCGTCAACAGCACGCCGAGGAGCAACAGCGGGCGCGTGCCGATCGGTTCGCCGAGGATCCACAGAAACGAGAGGTACCCGAGGGTGGCAACACCCGATGCACCGAGGATCAGGCTGACGACACCGAAGAAATGCGCGGGCTTGGTGCGGAAGCGCGTAATGAGCAACACGGTGAGCAGATCGATCAGCCCCTCGAGGAATCGACGGGCGCCGAACTTGCTGACACCGTGCTTGCGCGCGCGGTGCATGACCACCAGCTCCTCGACCCGAAACCCGCGCTCGCTGGCGAGAACCGGCAAGAAGCGATGGAACCCGCCGTAAATCGACAGCTCGCGAATGCAGGCCGAGCGGTAGGCCTTGAACCCGCAGTTGAAGTCTCGCAGCGGGAGCCCGGAGACCTGACGGACCATCCAGTTGAACAGCTTGGACGGAAAGGTCTTGCCGAAGGGGTCGTGGCGGCGCTTCTTCCAGCCTGAGACCAAGTCAGCGCCGCCGCGGATCCTCGCGATAAACTCGGGGATCAGCGCGGGGTCGTCTTGGAGGTCGGCATCGAGGGTCAATACGATCTCGCCGCGTACGCGCTCGAACGCGGCGGCGAGGGCCGGTGACTTGCCGAAGTTCTTGCGAAAGTGGATGACCCGGACCGCCGGATCCTTCGCCGCGAGGGCGGCGAGGGCCTCCGCGGATCCATCGCGACTGCCGTCGTCGACGAAGACGATCTCGTAGGTGCCGCCGAGTGCGACCAGCGCCTTGGTCAGCTGATCGTACATCTCAGGAAGCGACTCGACCTCGTTGTAAACCGGAACAACAGCAGACACATCAACTGGCGAAGTAGGGGCCATCGGCGGGAAGCCTACAACGGGCCGCCTGCGGGGGCGAGGCGCAGGCGCGCAGACGGGGCGTGGCGGGCTGTGGCCGGGCCGCGTGGGCCAGGGGGCGCCGATCGGCGCGGGTTACGGCTTGCCGGTGGTTGCGGACGGGACGGCAGGGGAGGGCTCTTGCTCGTGGCTTCGGCCGGTCCCGCACGGATCGGACTCGTCGGCGTCAGGCAAGGGGTGCGTGAGCATGCGCGTCGGGATCGGCTCCGGAACCTCACCGGCGAATGACGCGGTCAGGGTCACGAGCGCGCTGGAACGCTTCTCGAAGTACTCCACCAGCAGATGATGGACACCTGCCTCGAGCTCGACCCGTTTGCCGCGCGCGCGTCGGCCATGGGTGCCCCAGTTCTCGACAACGCGGGACCCATCAATAAACAGGCGCGACCCATCGTCGGACACCAGCTCAAATGCCACCGAGGCGTCGGCGTCGAGGGTGAGGCATGTGTCCCAGCGGGCCGAGAATTCATCCTCGGCAAAGTTGGTGAACGGACCCTTGCGCCCCCAGTCGAATTTGACGTCGCCGTCACGGCGCCCCTCTGACCCGCCCCACAAATCGACCCAAGGGCAGTCGCGCGAGTCCCGCCTGCCCCCGCGGCTGCCGCCCATCAACCCTCACGCCCACACGGTGGCTGCTACCTCCACTACCGCGCTCACCCCAACACC
>CADEGN010000223.1 GCA_902826865.1 uncultured Myxococcales bacterium | reverse complement strand
CCGGACGGCCAACGCCCGTGAGCTCGACCACACGATCGGTGGCGGCACGTGGCGCGCGGACGCGTGCTGCATCCGAGCCACCATGGCGTCTGACCGCGTCGAACGCATTGGTGCGGCGGATCCGATCTACGTTGATCGCCTACGGGAGGATCGCACACGTGCCTTCGTAGCCATCCAGAGGTACCCTCGTCGAGCTGAGTACGGACAAGACGCGTCAGCGCAAAGCGTCGAGTCGCGCCGGAAGGTCGCGATAGGGCACGTGCTCGACCTCGAGCTGACCGAAGCGCTTGGTGAACGCCTCGGTCGATCTCAGGGTCACGCACAGGTTTTTCCCGCGAGGATGCCTGCGCCGCATCGCCGCGAGCCCGGCGGGATCGAGGCTCGCCGCCGAGCTCTTGCACTCGATCGCGATCAGCTCGCGGCGCCGGCCGATCTCGAGCACGAAGTCGACCTCGTGCCCTGCCTTGTCGCGCCAGTAGTGCAGACGACCGGTGCCGAAGCGCGCCGCGATTTCGCCGAGTACGAGGTGCTCGAGGAGCGCGCCGCGGTCCTCGTCGCGCAGTGTGTCCCAGCCGCGGAAATAGGCGACGAAACCCGTATCGAATGCGTACACCTTCGGTTGGCTGCGGATCTCGGCGGCAGCGCCGCCATGGAACGGCCGCAGTGTGGTCGCGAGCAGCGTCGTCTCGAGCATCGACAGCCAGTGCTGCACCGTCGGGCGGGATACCTCGCACGCGGTCGCGAGTCGCTGCGAGTCGAACATGCCGCCGCTCTGCACGAACAGCAGCTCGACGAGACGAGTAAACGCCGTCTTCTTGTCGACGACGAACAGCTCCGAGAGGTCCTTCGCCCAGTACGACGCGATCCACTCCTCGTAGGCCGCGTCGTCCAGGGACTCCTCGAGGAAGAACGGCGGGAGTCCGCCGCGCAACATCCGGCGATCGAGGTCGGCGCTGCCAAACGCATCGAGGTCGGCAGCAAGCATCGGGACGAGCCACACGTCACGCTTGCGACCGGTGAGCGTGTCGCGGAACTTCTCGCGGGCAGCGAGTGTCGACGACCCCGTCGCGACGACGCGGAGATCGGGGAAGTGATCGGCCGCGACCTTGAGCACCTCGGACGGGTTCGCCAGCCGATGGACCTCGTCGAGCACGATCGTCGTCGCGTCGGCCTCACGGAAGAACAGCTCGGGGTCCTCGAGCGTGCGGCGCACTCGCGCAAGCTCGCAGTCGTGATAGCTCGCGCCCTCGAGCGCGCGCACGAGCGTCGTCTTGCCCGAACGACGGACCCCGGAGAGCCAGACGATCGGGCGCTTCGCGAACGCGCGGCGGATCTCGTCCATCCAAAAGGCTCGCAGCATCCCGCAACCATACTTGCTCATGGTCAGACCAAACGCAAGTATGGTTGCGAACACCGATGCACCCACGATTCACGGCCCTCACCCGCATCGCTTCCTCGGGCGTGGTCGGGCTCGTACCCCCGCCGCGCCAACCTCGTTGGTCCGCGCCGGTGATCAGCGGTTTGACCCCCATGGATCTCCCCGGTCTCGACATGCCGTGGGGGCTGTCGGTTGACGCGAGAGGTTATTTGTGGGCGATCGAAATGGGCATCAGGCCTAGATCGACGTCGAGACCGGTGGACACTGGGTCTTCACCAACACCGCGTCGATGTACACGTACTCGGACTTCACCGGGGGCGGCCTCGCAAACGTCGCCGGCGTTCGGCGCGGGCTAACCAAGGCCGCGGCCGCACGCGATCACCGACCGCCGTCGGATGAGACCGCACGGCGCACCGCCGCGGCGGGGAGCGACCGCCATCTTTCGAACTGCGCCGCGTCGAGGGGGTCGCGCCCTTGCAGGCGCCGCTCGATGTGGCCGAACGAATCGACCCCCCAAAACACCTCGCCGTCGGCTTCGACCGACGGCACGCCAAACACCCCTTTCGCGAGTGCGGTCTCGGTGTTGTCGCGCACCCGCTGCTTGGCGGCATCGCCGTTAGCGGCCTCGACCCAGGCGGCTCCGGAAAACCCCGCCGCGTCCAAGATGCCCACGACAACCAAAGGATCGGTAACGCCGCGCGGTTGGCCACCCCACACCTCGCGGAACAACAGCTCGACGACCGCTCGCCTAGCGTCGCCCAGCTCCGGCAGTCCGGCGATGCGCAGCGCGAGCAGCGGATTGAACGGATGCGCCGGCGGCGGCCCGAACGGGAGTCCGAGCGCGTGTGCGGTGCGAAACGCGTCTTTGAACACGTAGGCGCGCTTGGCGGGGATCTCTGCGGGCCCGCGGGTCGCATTGGCGTCGAGCAAGCGCGCAAACAGGATCGGCACCAACTCGACCTGACGCTGGTGTCCGGCGGCTAACGGGTAGATGGCGTGGAACCCGAGGTAGGCGTACGGAGAAATGAAGTCGAAGTAGAAACGAAGCGGCGCCGTCACATGCGGAGCATCGCATAGAAGCGCGCGGCTGCGGTCACTGCGTGCTCGGGGCGCGCTTTTCAAGCAGCGTGAGTAGTTCGCTCAGCAGCCGACGCAGCGCCGACGCGTTGCGAGCTCCGAGGCCGGCGATGAGCTTCTCCAGCTCGCGCAGGACGGCGAGACCCTCGAGGATCCCCGAGCCGCCTGGACCTTCAGGCTTGGCCGATTCGGCGGGATCAGGTTGAGACTCGGCGCCGCGCAATGCGCTAGAACAACCGCAGATCTGCGCACGACGCGGCGCGCCGCGGGTGGTCACCGCTTCGGCCGTGGCCGAACAGCTCTTCCCACTTTGCCGCGATCGTCTCGATGCCGAACCGTTCGCGAGCTTCGATGACGCGAGCGGTGAACCGCGCGCGGAGCTCGGAGTCCGCCATCAATCGCGCGACCGCAACCGCGAAACCGTCGACGTCTCCAGGCCGCACCATGAACTCTCGCGTGTGGACGCGGCGTTGTTTATCAGGCGTCTTCTTCATCTTTCCTGTCCAACGAATCGGGGGAGGGCCAGACCGTCCTCGTGTCCCGTCTGGACGACCGGCGCGCTCGTGTTCCCGGTTGCTCGGGCCCGGGCGCTTCTGGGCACGAGAAGCTCGACGATCACGGTGATGACGATCAGGAGAAGATGCCGGGCGGGCACGACGCCCGAGGCTACGAGGGCTCGTACGACGGCGTCTGGCGGGTGTGGGCGTCCCTAGTGGAACCCCAGGGTGACGCGACGCAGACTGGTTTCGTGACCGCCGAGGCGAAGAAGATCTTCGAGCAAGCGCTCGCCCTGCCGGAGGACGATCGTCGTCGGGTGGCCGAGGCGTTGCTCGATGCCATGTCCCCCGAGACCGCCGACGAAATCGAGATGGCGTGGTTGGATGAAGCACATCGTCGAGCCGATCGCCTGGAGCGTGGTGAGGTTCGAGCGCGAGACGGCGAGCAGGTCTTGGCCGAACTGGAAGCGAAACTCCGGGGCATCCACGGGACGTGAAGTCCTACGAGATCCTCGACGAGGCGAGCGACGACCTCGACGCGGCCGCGGTCTGGCACGACGGGCAACGCGAAGGCCTCGGTCTCGAACTCGTCGCGGAGTCCCGTGAACGATTGGCGGTCGCCCGTGGAGAACCCGGGCTTGGGCGCGGCGGGAGGACACACTCCCGGCGGGAACGAGATTCGTCGTTTTCGGCTGCGCAAGCTCGGCGTGGCCAAGCTGCGCCTGGATGAACCGGATGTCGGCACCGCCTTCGAGCATCCCCGTCGCCATCGAGTGACGAAAGGCATGGCACGAGCCGGACTTGCCGAGGTCAGTGATGCTCCGGCCCTGCACCTCCCACGCCAGCGCAACGGGGCCGATGGGTACGACGCGGTCCTTGTTCCTTTTCCGCGCGAGGGCGGAGTTCGCCTATCTTGCGCGCATCGCCCTCGACGGCGAAGCGCTGCTTCTCGCCGATCAGTCGAACGCATTGGTGCGGCGGATCGATCTACGTTGATCGCCTACGGCAGGATCGCACACGTGCCTTCGTAGCCATCCGGAGGTACGCCGCAGCCGGTGTGGCACGAGACACACCGCGGCTCATCCGCTGATACGACCACGCGATCGGGGTCGACCTGTTGCCACTCCCAGTCCAGCGTGTCGAGCGAGCTGCCGTCCGCGAGTCGTTGCATGACCGTCCAGCCAAGGGTCGGCCCAGAGCAGGTCGTGTCCCCGAAGTCATACTCTTCCTTGAGCACCACCGCGCCCACTGGGAACGGCGCGGTGCGATCGACGTACGGGTCGTGGGCCGCGTCATCCACGAGGATGCGCACGTTGTGGAGGTCGTGGTCACCGCTCGACATGCACGGACGGACTTCCGTGTAGCGGCTGGAATAATCGGCCGGAAACAGGGGCTCAATCGACGGTTGGCCCCCGTCGTCGTTGCACGCGACGACGACGGTTGCAAGGGCCAGGGATGCGAGCCGGGGAAACATCAAGGTAAAAGTACGGTGCGAATCACGCTGTTGCCAGTGTCCGAGATGTTCAACCGGCCCTCGTGATACTCGATGCCGAAGGCGAGGTTGAGCAGTGCGGCGTCGGCCGGGCCGCCATCGCCCTCATAGCCATGTTCGCCGCATACGCCGACCACCGTAGAGATCTTACCGTCGGTTCCGATCGCGCGGACGCAGTGGTTGTGAACATCCGTGAAGTACAGCGTGCCGTCGTCGCCGAACGCGAGGTCGACCGGTCCGGACAGCTTGGACTCGGTCGCCAACTTGCCGTCGCCGTCGTACCCGCTCTGCGGGACGCGATCTACGGGCGCAAGGCCGGCAACGCGGCGAACGAGGCCGTCCTTGTCGATCTTGCGGATCAGGTTGTTGTTGGTGTCCGCGAAATAAAGCTCGCCGTTGCTGTCATACGCGATGCGGCCGGCCGGCGCCGCCGACTGGCCGAACGGCTGGGCCATGCGAAGCTCGCCCGCCGGGATGTCGTCGCCGGAGTAACTGGGTGTGCACGGCTTGCCGCAAAATAGCATCGGGTCGCCACACGTGTACTTGCCCGAAGGTCCGTTGTCGCCATCGGGGCAAGCCGTGGGTTCGACCCCGTCGGGACACGGGCCAGGTCCTGCTGGCATCGGCGCGTCAACCACGCAGCGGCCCGCGCGAAGGCGGATGTTGCCTGCGGTATCGATGTAGCGCAGCACCTGGTTGGCCTGGTCCATGATGACCAGGTTGCCGTCGGGGTCGTAGGCGACCGATGCCGGCAGATCGAGCGAAGCCGTGGCCGCCGGCCCGTCGTCGCCAAAGTACGCGCGCTTGCCGTCGCCACAAGCGTCGCTCACGGCTCCGCTGGCGAGGTCAACGGTGCGGATCTTGCTGTTATGCCACGCGGCGACGATGATCTTCGACCCCGACGGGTCGAAGATCATGTTTGTGGGGTGGTTGAAGTCCTCGTTGGCAGGATCGTCCAGGGTTCCGCCTAGCTCACCGCGGCCAGCCACCCACGACACGATCTCAGTCGTAGGGTCGAACGCGCGCAGACGATGGTTGTTCCAGTCGAGGACGTACATGATGCCCTCGCTGCTCGTCAGCGTATCTTGCGGGAGTGAGAACTTCGCCTCCCTGGCGCCCAGTTCCATACGGTCGGCGTTGCGGTCGTAACCGTTTTCACCGCTTCCGACCAGCGTGCAGATTACACCGGGAGCCTCCGTGTCGCAGTCCGACGCGGACTCCTGGCATGCCGTCGATAGCAGCGCGGCGGCAAGCGAGCATGGGATACGCCACACGTTCACTTTGCCACCTTCACGATCCGAGCGTTGAGGGTATCCATGACGTAGAGGTTGCCGTCGGGGTCGAACGCGATGCCGAACGGTCGACGTAGCTTCGTCTCGCGTGCGGGCAGGCCGTCCTCGTCGTCGAGTCCGAGATCTCCGGTGCCTACGACCGTTCGGATCTCGCCAGAGGAGAGCGAGATGGCCCGAACCACGCTGTTGTCGGTGTCCGCGAAGTAGAGGTCGCCCTCGGGGCCGATCTCGAGATCCCGTGGTGCGTTCAGCTGGGCCGACTTTGCCGGGCCGCCGTCGCCACTGTAGCCGCCGGTGCCGGTGCCGGCGAATCCATCGATCGTGCCTGCGGCCAGGTCCATCACGCGGATCACGTCCTGCTCGGTGTCGGAGATATAGAGCTTGCCCGCGTGGTAGACGATGCCCCCGCTCGGGTTCGGATTCGATCCGCGCGCCCAGGAGAATTGGGCCATCGTCGCGGGACCGCCGTCGCCTTGATAGCCGGGCATGCCATCGCCCGCGATCGTGTCGATCACCCCGCTGGCGTCGATTCTGCGCACGCGGGCGTTTTGCTGATCCACGAGATAGATGTTGCCGTCCTCGTCGAAGGAGGCATCCTGGACCTGCCTGAACAGCGTCATCGCCCCTGCTGGCATGCCATCCCCCGCAAAGCCAGCACCCCCGCCGCACATCAGCTTCGTGAATCCGGTGTCGGTGTCGACGGTGAGCAACTTGTGGTTGTGCCAAGCGACGACGACGAGCGAACCGTCCGGCGCGAGGACGAGGTTGGTGGGGTGGTTCAGCAACCACTCGCTGCCCTCGGCGCCCTCAGGTTTGATCCCCGCGAACGGACCATCGCCGGGGAATACCGGGTCGAGCGAACCGACCATCGACTCGACGGTGTCGTCGGGCAGCACGCGGCGGATGAGGAAGTTGTTGAAGTCGGTGAACCATGCCGTCTTGTCGGGCAAAAACAGAAGATCTTGGGGCTGGTTTACGAAGGTCGATCGGCGGTGGGCACCATCGCCATTGAAACCCTCTTCGCCCGGCAAGCCCAGCCAGGTGCAGGCGTGCCCGGATTCGAGCTGTTCGCACGAACGGTCGACGTTCTTGTCTCCGTCTTCGTCACACGCGGCGGTCGCGAGCGCTGCTACCAACCCCTGCAGAAGCCTCGCAGCACGACGCCGGCGTCGTCGGCCCGGCTCGCGTGCGGTTGGTCCAGCTTGCGTTTTCATCAGAGACCTCCGATTTGCCCCGCTATCCGCGACGCAAGAGAACGCCCTCATCGAGGGGCGGCGTGAGCGTTTGCCCACCGACGGCCCACAACCCGCCTTCGTTGTCGATCCAACAGCCGTGGAGATTCTGGCGAACCGTGAGTTCGAGCGGCTCCGGAACCCATTTGGCCCCGTCGCGCGTGTACACAGTCCCGAGCGAGCCGACCGCGATGCCAGTGCCCTCGTCGCCAAGGGTCACGCCGGAAAGGCCCATCGGTGGGGGATCCGGCGTTACGTTGGTCCACGATCCATCGCGAAACTCAACGATGATGCCGGTGGCGAGGCCGCCCACCGCCGCGTAGGTGCCGTCGCGCTCGTGCACGGTGAACAGCGATGAGCCGACGCCGGTCATGCCCGGCGTCAGCGCTGTACCGTCCCAGTGCAGCGACACGCCACTGGAGCCCACGAGCCAGAGATCGTCCGTCGTCGTGCCATAGGCCTTCCAGATCGCCGCGTTGCTCGACACGTCGGGGGACAAGCTCGGCTCAGCCGCCCAGCTATCGCCGGCGAGCCGCCATGCGAATCCACCGCTCGCATCCGAGTCGCCACCGACGGCCCAGACGTCGTCGACCGACGCGCCCCAAATACCGAAGACGGTCCCGATGCCCGGCGTTGTCATCCGCTCGAAGGTCGATCCGTCGCTGCGGAGGATCACACCACCGTCGCCGCCCATGAAGATGGGACCGCCCTCGAAACCGAAGACCCACCAAAGGTCGCCGGCGGTCTGCCCGGTGGGCATGCGGGTCCAGCTCTCGCCGTCGTAGTGCATGACGAGCGGGCCGCTGCCGTCACGGGCATCGGCGCCGACCGCCCAAACGTCCTCGGCCGAGGTGCCCCAGATCGACAAGAGCGCGCCGGGGAGGCCCTCCTCGACAACCTGCCACGTGGGGGGGTCGTCAGGCGTCCCCGCTCCCTCGCACCCAGCCAGCGCGAGCAACATCCCCGCTGCGACCAACCGCTGCAACACGCCCACGAGTAGCACCCGTTCAGGGGGGAGACAAGCGATCGGCTCTGCTGCGCGGGTTCGCATCGACGGCCGCTGTTCGACGGCACGACAATCCTGTCACAGTCGACGATTTCGCCAGGCAACACGCGGTGATGCGACCCTGAGCCGGAACTCACGACTCCAACACGGTGCCGCGTGCTCGGGCGCGCTCAAACCACGCGGCCGCCGCGTGGAAATGGGCGCGGGCCGCACCAGGCTCGATCGGCGTCAGGTGTGCTCGCGCGTGGCGGAGAAGCGGACATCCGGGAACCGCTCCTCGACCTTCTGCAGGTTCCAACGGTTGGGCGCCAAGTATGCGAGATCGCCGTGCGCATCGGTGGAGAGGTTGAGGTCGTTTTTGCGCTGGAACGTGTCCATCAGCTTGCGGACCTCCTCGTTCGTCTTGCCTTCGGTCTTGGGTGTTACCCAGCGCGCGGTGGTGTACTCGACCGCTTCGTAGTCGGCCTCGACCGAATACTCGTGCAGCAGCCGGTGCTTCATCACTTCGAGCTGCAGCTGCCCGACCACGCCGACCACGAAGTCGGATCCCATCATCATCTTGAACACCTGGATCGCGCCTTCCTCGGCCAACTGCTCGAGGCCCTTGGCCAGGGCCTTGGCCTTCAGCGGGCTCTTGAGCACTACGCGACGGAAGATCTCGGGCGCGAAGCTCGGGATGCCGGTAAAGCGGAGTAGCTCGCCCTGCGTGAAGGTGTCACCGATCTTGATGGTGCCGTGGTTGGGGATCCCGATGATGTCGCCGGCATAGGCTTGCTCGACGATCTCGCGGTTCGACGCGAAGAACATCGTTGCGTTGCCGAGGCCCACTTCACGTCCGAGGCGGCAGTGATAGGCTCGCATGCCGCGATCGAATCTCCCGGAGCAGATCCGCAGAAACGCCATCCTGTCGCGGTGCTTCGGATCCATGTTGGCTTGGATCTTGAACACGAAGCCGCTAAAGGGCTCCTCTTCTGGATCGATCGCACGGGATGGAACCGGCTCGCCCGGGGCGGGCGGCGCCACTGCGGCGGGCCCGGTTACCGCGCTACGCGGCTGGGGCGGCGGCGCGTAGCGCAGGTACGCTTCGAGCAGCTCGCGCACCCCGAAGTTGTTCATCGCCGATCCGAACAGAAGCGGGCTTTGGCGACCGGTGAAGAACTGGGCCGGATCGAGCTCGGGAGCGGCAGCCGCGAGCAGCTCGAGCTCCGCCCTCAGTTCGTCGGCTTGGTCGCCAAGCATTTCGTCGAGCTTCGGATCGTCAGGGCCGCTCACGGGGATGCCGGCGTCGGGCCACTGCGTTTCGTCGGAATGTGAATCACCGTAGCGAAACAGATGGAGCTGTTTCGCCGTGATGTGATACACGCCCTTGAAGCGCTTCCCCATGCCAATCGGCCAGGTGATGGGGACACACTTGATCGCGAGCTTGGCCTCGACATCGTCGAGGAGTTCGATCGGAGAGCGGCACTCCCGGTCGAACTTGTTGACGAACGTGACCACCGGTGTGTCGCGCAACCGGCAGATTTCGATCAGCTTCTCGGTGCGTGACTCGACGCCCTTCGCTCCATCGATGACCATCAAGGCGGCGTCGACGGCCGTGAGCACGCGGTACGTGTCTTCACCGAAGTCCGCGTGGCCAGGTGTATCGAGGAGGTTGACCTCGAACGGAGCTACGTCTTCGGCGACAAAGCTCGGCCGATACTCGAAGCTCAGCACGCTGGTCGTGACAGAGATGCCGCGCTCCTGCTCCATCGCCATCCAGTCGCTAACGGCGTGCCGTGATGCACGGCGCGCTCGAACTGCGCCCGCCACCTGGATCGCGCCGCCGAAGAACAATAACTTCTCGGTGAGGGTGGTTTTCCCGGCGTCGGGGTGGCTGACGATCGCGAACGTCCGTCGGCGTGCGACCTCGGCGTGAAGTTCGGTGGCGAGGGTCATCGGCCCGCGAAGCAAAGACCGAAACCGACGCGCCGACAAGCGGCCCCGGGCCAGGAGCCGCGGTCCCGGTCAAACGGGCTCGGCGTTGCCCGATGCTTGCTAGAATGAACGGCATGTTGCGGGGCATTGCCTGTGCGGCGGTCGCCTTTGGTTGTGCCTTCGACCCTGATGGGGGCCAGGGCAGCGTCGACGGAGCATCCGCGACCGGCACCAGCGCAGCGTCCACCGACGGGGGCCCGACGAGCGCGGCGAGCGGTGGGTTGACAACCGAAGCAGGCGCGACCTCTACCGGCACCGGGACGCAGGATAGTGGCGGCTCCACGGGTGAGCCTAACTATGGCCCCTTCGCGCCACCCGAGCGCGTCGCGGTCATCAACTCCGACAATGCCAACGATGATGATCCGACACTCAGCGCCGATATGCTGCAGATCTATTTCGCGAGCGATCGCATGGGTGCCGACGAGGATATTTGGTTCGCAACGCGGGCATCGGTCCTTGACGACTTCGATCCGCCGCAACGGTGGGAGTTCAACGATAATAATGCCGGCGACGGTTCGCCGAAGCTTAGTCCAGATGGACGCGTGCTCGCGTTTGGTAGTGCCCGCGCAGGCAACCTCGACATTTGGATCGCGACCCGTGGCGACCCGAATGGCCCGTGGGAGGCGCCCTCGCGAATCGACGAGCTGGCCACCGACTTGCCCGAGGGCGGCTTTGCTCGGACCGCCGACGAACAATTCGGGATGTTTTGTCGGACGCTCGTGAACAATGAGATCTTCGCAACCCGTTGGGACGTCGACGGGGCGCGCTGGGGCGAGCCAGTTTCGGTGATCGGAGCCGAGATGGGGGGCAACAACTGCTCGGTCTGGCTTGCGCCTGGCGGCGACGAGCTGTGGTTCGCCACCGATCGGCGGCATGAGAACGCACTCGGCAACAACGATATCTGGGCGGTTTCTGTGGTCGATGGCCAGCCGCTGGCGGACGCTGCACCGGTTCCCGAGATCAACACGGCCGCGTCCGACGAGGATCCCTGGCGATCGCCCGACGGCTCGAACCTCTACCTCGCGAGCAACGCAGGCGGCGGCTACGACATTTACCTGACGTCGCGTATAAGCCAATAGACGGCATGGCGTGATCGGACCCGTCGCGGTGTTGATCCGTGCGCGTTTCAGCCCGCTGTGCCCGACGCGAACTCCCGAACGCCGCAGCGCCGAGCGGGAAGACCCGCGTTGGAACTCAGCGGCTCCAAAACACGCGAGCTACGCGCCCGCTGCCCTCGTCGAGGACAACCGGGAACGTCTTGACGCCACTCGATGTTCGCACGGCCAACGTCGCGTGGATCGGCGCCCGCCGACCCCCACTTTCGGTGCGCGTGACCTCGACGAACACCGACTTCTTCACGGTCGCGAGCGCGACTTCGTCGAGACCTGCGCCTTCCCGGGTGCGCAGCTTGATGGGGTGCACCGCCGACAATCGTGTGCCACTCGCATCGATGATCGCGATGTCGAGGTCGTCCTCGCCTGCCCAGGTCAGTGTCGCGCGCAGCTGACCGCCACGCAGCGGAGCCGTCGCGCTCGCTGGGGTCAGGAGATCGGCTTCCGCGCGCGTGAGGGCCCCGAGCGAACCGCGAACCCGAGCGGCGCCATCGCGGAGCACGGTTCGAGCCTCGTTCGTCCGGCCCGCGCGATGCAGGCAGCTCGCTAGCGCCGCGTGGTGTTCTGCGGCGAGCGGATCGATGCTGACAAGCGCGCGGCGGTGCGAGCACGCGCGGCGAAGGTCGCCCTTGCTGGTGAAGGCGCGCGCCAAGGCGTCATGTTGCGTCTTCGAGAACGGCGTGATCTCCAGGGCGCTAGCGTAGGCGCGTGCGGCCAGCGGATCGCCCGCGCCGGCGAGAACATCGGCGAGTGCGAGGAGCGCGGGTGCGTGATCAGGATCCGCGTCGGCCCAAGCCCGCGCAAATGTCAGGGCTTCGGCGTGCCGCGTGCGGATCGCCGAGCGGACGAGTTGCCCGTGCGTGCTGCGCCGCGAGGGATCAACGGCAACGGCGCGGCGCAAGGACTCGATCTGGGCAATCGATCGACCGCTCGCCGCGTCGGCCGCAGCGATGCGGAGCCGCGGAGGCCGCACGCCACGCCAGAAGCCTGGACCACCTCGGCTGCGCTCGTCGGACTCCCAGGGTGCCTCTGGCGCCTTCTTGGCGGGCCGCGACGTCGGCGATGGCGGAACGTCGCGGCTGCTTCGTCCACCGCCCGAGCCCCCCGCGGAGTTCGAGCTGGGCTTGGGTGACGGCGGCGACTCGGCGCTGATCTCTTCGGCATCGTCGTCGAGCCCGCGAAGTTCCTCCTCTTTGGCCTCCTCGTCTCGGCTCGCGTCCTTCGCGTCGCCGAGAAGCCCGCCGGTCCCTTTGGAGAGCACATCGCGTGGCGGTGACGCGCCGCCGGGGACTGTCGGCCCGAACGCTCGGTCATCGTCGGGTGGTTCGCGGACCAGGTCCGAGTCCGGCTGCGGCGCACTCGGTTGCGCCGGATCAGCAGACGCGCGCGCGAACTCATCTGCGCGCGTGTCGGAGCTCTCGTCATTCTT
>CADEGN010000222.1 GCA_902826865.1 uncultured Myxococcales bacterium | reverse complement strand
GCGCAGCCGACGCGCGATCGTCGCCACGCTACAACCGAGGATCTTCGCGGCGTCGGCCCACGTCACCCCTTTGTCAAGCAAAGCCGCGAGCTTGTCCTCGTCGACCTGCTTGCGTTGGCGGCCGAACGGCCGGGGGGTGCGGGGGGTGCGGGGGGTGCGAGTTCTGCCAGCGGAAGACATGCCATTGACAGGATAACACGGGCGGCGGGACCACCCTGGGACCACGACAACGGGGACCGCCAGATATCCGAGCCAGATCGCACGATACAGGCATATAAACACTGTTCTAGTTACGACGTCGCCACCCCGTTAGGGTGGAAGCCATGCACGCGTCAATCGCGCGTTCGTGATGCGACGCTGTCAAACGTGGCTGGTTCGTTTACGCGCGCGACGGGATCGACGTCGGGTGACGGGCCGCGTGTCGTGATCTAGCCCGGCCCCTTGGACGCGGGGAGCCGCGGTGCGTGTGGTGCGACGGGGGTTATCCGATCGCGTAGTCCGCGCACGACACCCGAACGCGATCGCGGCTGTCGCCCCCTGATGGGGGTTCGTGGTGGGGGGAGGGCGAAACCCCGAATAACAAATCAAAGAAAATAGGAGGGCCGGAGGGCCGGTGAGGGCCGGACGTTCAGAACTCTTAGGGAAAGCTCTTTAAGAACCTACTCCATGGGTTTCCGAACTGCGGCCCTCACCGGCCCTCCGGCCCTCGGCGACGGTGGCTTTCACCGACGCTCGATCCGCCATTGGCGGACCCCCTTCGTTTTTCGGGTCGTCAGCACGCGCGTGGCGTCGCCGCACCGCTTTAGCCGGGATGTGAGCGCCGCCAGGTCCCGGAACCCCTCGCGCCGTTCTGCCATCACCGGCGACCCCCACAGCTCGGCAGCCGAGAACTCGCTCTTGCCTTCCTTCGCGAGCCAACGCTCGATCGCGTCGAGCAGATCGCCGTTGTCGTCGGTCGTCGCCACCAGCTCGCTCGCCGCGTCGCGGGTCTCGGCCACGATGTCGCCGAGACCGATCCACGCGATCGCTCCCGCGACGACCGACGACCACTCGGCGAAGCTCGCGAGCGGCGTCGCCGCCGACTCCAGCCCCGACCGCAGCCACGCGGACACGATCGTGATCGCATCCGCCTGCAGGTCATCCCGCTTCTTCGCCTCGGCGAGCACGTCGCGGCTCGCGTTCATGGTCCGGCCCGTCAATCGCACCGGCAGCGATCGCCGGGCCCAGTCGTGCCCGACTTCGGCGCCGTTTGATGTCACCGAAAGCACCACGCGCCACGGCACGTGCACGGGGCCGACGTAGAGCCGCCGGACCGGCAGCACGCCGTTCGTCACCGCGCCTTCGAGGATGGTCGACCGAAGCACGCCGCGCATGTTGTCGAGCACGACCGCGGGCTGGAGCGCGAACGCGTCGAGCCGGCGCGCGAGCTCGTCTTCGTCGCGCACGTCCGGCGCCGTGTAGTCGGCACAGCCGCCCCCGAGTACGCCCGCGACGCGAGCGAGGGTGGTCTTGCCGCCACCGGGCACCGGCGATGTGTAGATCCACGCGGGCACGCACCCGTCGATCGCTGGGCGGGCAGCGACCGTGAGCACGTGCGCGAGCCATGCCTTGGTGTCGATCTGGTCTTCGAACTGGCCCGCGTACACGAACTCAAGCAGCCGCCGAGCCGCCGAGCACGGGTCGTGATCGATGGGAGTGCACACGTCGCCGTGGCACCACGTGCGAGTGATCGCGTCGTAGCCCTCGGCGACGTAGACCGAACCGTCGCGACGCAGGATCGGGGTGGTGCGTTGCCCGAGCAGTTCGGGCAGCTGAGGGGGGGAGGCGGCGAGCTTCGACATGAGCTCGATCGACGGGTGCACGATCACGTCACCGTCCTTGCCGCTCCGGACGAAATGCGAGACGCGGGCGACCTCCACTGCGAGGCGTGGCGCCGTCGCCGGACCTTCGAGCGTTACCAACCCGCCGCCGTTCGAAAAAAGACGCGGCTCGGCGGCCGCCTGCAGTGCAGCACCGATCGCGTCGATCACAGCGTCGAGCGGAGCGCTGATGTTCACACGCGCCCCTGTGCGTGGTGCTCGCTCGACGATCGTGTCGAGCAGCTTGTGGATGTCGCCGTCGGGCACGCCGGCCACGGCCTCGCCGGACGCACGGCGGGCGTACGTGTCGTGCACGCACGCGATCCGATCAGCGACGTTGTCGTCGCCGCGGTGCGTGCACGCGACCTCGACCACGTGCAACGCTCGATCGATGTCCACCCCGCGCCGCGCGAGCTCACCCGCGAACTGCAGCGCCGAGTCGTGCTTGCCCGGCTCCCATGTCGACAGGGCCAACACGCACGCGAGCGCGAGATCCTCGACACGCTGTTCGTCCTCAGGCTCCCACGCGACGGGGAGAGTCGAGCTCATCCACACGGCGGGGTAGCCGTCTGGCTTGATCGTCGGCGGGACGGTGGTCTGCGCCCCCGGGCCTCGCCGCAGCTCGAGCAGTGTCGCCTTGTCGCTCTCACCCCGCGTGCCCGGCAGCTTGAACGCGCGCGTCTTGGTTTGCGTCGGTGGTCCGCCTTTTTCGGGGTGCGGAAGCGCCGGAACCGCGTAGAGATAGTGCGTGACCCGGCCTTTGCGCCCGAACATCGCGGTAGCTCGGAGGAACGACGGCGCGAGCTCGCGCGCGATGTCGCTGTCGAGATCGATGTCGGCGACACCGCTGGGTCCGAGCAACAGGGCGAGCCCGCGCGCGAGCCGCTGCGAGCCGTCGTACAGCTCGCCCGTGACGGTCCCGGTGCGTGTGGGCCAACCCTTCGGCGGGTGTTGGCGGATCTCGCCGTCCCGCATGTAAGTGCGCAGCGGCGCGAGCTGCCAGCCGTGCTGCTCGTATTCCTGCGCCGCCGTGTACAGCGTCGTGGCGAAGTCGGGCGGGAGCGGCGGGAGGGCCACCCCGTTCGCTGCAGGGGGCACGTGTGCTGGCGCGTTCATGTTTCGCTTTCCTCGTCGTCGGGCACGGAGATCCAGTGCTCGCCGCGGAGGGCGATCGCGAGCTGTCGAAGGATCGCGGACTCGGATGACACGTCGGTCAGGTCGGTGCTTCGGTCAGGGAATAAACCATCGAAGCGCCAGCCCCACGGGCATCGGAAGATCTCACCGATCCAGAACTCGGAACGGTCCACGCTATGGGTCGGCCACCAAGGCTCGATCCACGCGTTCGACGCCCTCCCGGTGTAATGCTTGTCGACGAACACCGACATCTTGCCGGGGCTCGCCGCCCGTTCCATCGCTTCGATCAGTCGCTCGATCTGTTCGGGTGTCATCGGCCACCTCCGGCGGCGAGCACTTCGTCTCGGTCATAGAGCAAGGGCCCGTCCCCCTCGGCGAGCCAGCGCTCGACCTCGTCGGCGCGAAACCGCACCCGCCCACCGATCAGCACAGGCTGCGGGAAGTTGGCCGGACGGGGCTTGCCGCGTCGATACGCGAGCAAGCGGTTGTAGATGGTCTGTGATGCGAGGCCGGCTCGGAGGGCGACTTCGCGTGGGGTGAGCATGGGTTTGTTTTCCACGCTCCCACGATAACGATCGGGTCTCCAGATAACCCGCCACGTAGGGGGTTCGTGGCGGACATCAGTGCTTGCCGGCAGCGATCCGTCCGAGCTCCTCCCAGGGGTCGGCGGCACCGGCCGCGGCGGTGTGCAGCCTGCGACCAGCGTCGGCCGCGGCCCGCGAAGCTTCGACGGTGTCGTCGTCGACGCGATAGAACCCGCGCCATTTGGAGTCCGTCGGGTCGCGCTGCACGTCGTTCGGCGTGACCGCCATCGCGGCCGCGTGGAAGTCGCTCGCGTCCCAATCACGCGCGACGAGTTCGCGGTCGTGTAGCAGCGCCCGGGCAGCGAGCCGTTCCGCCGGCGACCACTGCGGGGTCGCCCGCAGTAGGTCTCGCGCGACGCCGTCGAACGCGACGAGCAAGGCGTCGATCGCCGGATGGTCGTCGCCCCGATCGAGCGCAGCCCAGACCGCTAGCCGCCGCGCCGCTTCGATCGCGTCGGGGACCTTGACGCCGTGCGTGGCGAGCTGGCGCTTCGTCTCCCCGATGAACGGCCAGTACGCCCCGCCGAGCCACAACGATTCACGCCGCCATGGCTCGACCACGACGCGCGCGAGCTCGACGACGGGGCCGAGCGCGAAGATCGGATCCTCGGCGATCACGACTCACCCCCCTTCGTCGCGCGCTCGATCGCATCGCCGGCCTTGGCCAACCCCTCGCGCACCGCCTTGTCGTGCAAGTGCGCGTAGCGGGCCGTCGTCGACGGTTGACGATGGCCGAGCGCGGCACCCACGACGTAGAGCGGCACGCCGGCCGACACGGCATCGCTGGCCCACGAGTGCCGCAGGTCATGCAACCGGACCCCGGCCAGCCCCGCCGCCATGCGGACACGCCGCCAGGCTCGCCCGACGTTCTCGGGGTGCACCGCCCCACCTTCCGCACCGGCGACGACGAACCCCGTAGCGTGCACGGCTTTCCCGTCGCGTCGCTGCTCGGCGCGCAGGAACGCGAGCGCTTGCGGGGTCAGCGGGACGTCGCGCCCGCCGGTCTTGCCGGTGGGTAGCTTGGCGATCGAGTGCCGCCAGTCGACATGCTCCCACCGGAGCGCGAGCACGTCACCGCGTCGCAGCCCCGTCAACGCGAGCAGTCGCAGCGCGACCACGAGGTGGTGCGAGAGCCCTCCCGGCATGCCGGGGCCGAGCTCGTCCACCCGCGCGAGCACGTCGTCGAGTCGCCGACGCTCCTCGGGGGCGAGGAACGTTTCGCGCTTGCGGTCCGTGGCCGCCTTGGTGCGCGTGACCGGGTTCGTGCCCGGCTCGATCGCCCCGATCTCCTCGGCATGCTCGAACGCGACGAGCAAGATGTTCCTCAGCTTCCGCCATGTCGACGCCGTCGCGTCGGTCTTGATCGCGTTCAGGTCGCCAGTGGTGACCTCGTCGACACGCTTGGCCATGAGCCCGCGGCGCGCACGAAGGTGCCGCGTGATCGCATATCGATCGTTGGCGACGCCCTTCGCGGACTTCGACGTCGCGTTTTTCCCTGCCGTATGCACGTAGGTCGCCAAGTACCAACCCTCGTCGCCTGCGGCCCCGAACAGATCGGCCATGCGCGGGGCAGCACGTTCGGCGTGTTCCTCGGGGCGGGGGTCGATGCCGCGGTTCAGTTTGTCGAGCTCGACGAGCGCCAGCCTGCGGGCCTCAGCGACGGTCGTCACCGGGTAGCCGCGTTTCCCGATCGGCATCCGCACGCGGTCTCCGTTCGGGGCGCGGTAGCGGAGCGTCCAAGTCTTAGTCCCACCCGGCGTCACGCGCAGGCGCAGCCCCGGGGCATCAGGCACCCCCACGTCGTGGTCGACGACGTGCTTCGTCGGCATGGCTGCCCGACAACGTGCCTCTGCCTTCCCATCGCCGGGGCGCGATCGGGTGGAAGCCACGCCGTGGTCCCGGCGTGGTCCCAAGCGGCGTCGGTTACCCCCGGTAGAAGGGGGTAGATCGTGGGATGCCTCAGACGGGGCTAAAACGCGCGTCTGCTGGGTTCTAGGTGGCACTCCGGTAGCTTACAGTAAGTCCCGGTAAGACGCAAAATCCACCTTCACACGGTGGAAGCCACAGGTTCGAATCCTGTCGCGCCCACCCCATCCGGGGGAAGATTCATCGCCCGACTCTGCGGTCTCACTCCGGTATCGGGCGGGATGGTTCGTGACCGTTCCGTGATTCGCGGCACTGCGAACCACGGTGAGTGCGCGCTGGACTGCCTTGGGAATCGCGGTTGCGCTCGCTCAATGCGGCGCCGACGACGATCCGGCCAGCGACAGCGCTCCCACCGACGAGGACTACGCGCTCGAGTTCGATCGCGTCACCGGCCAAGTCCCGGTCACGACGCACGCCGAGGTAGACGCTGTATTGGCCGGCCTGCCCACGGTGAGCTTCGCGGACCTGCCCCGCGACTACTTGGCGCGCACTGGTTCGGATCGCGGCTGGCTGCGCAAGGCGCTGCGGCGCAAGACGTACTTCATGGTGAGCGCAACCGATCGCCACCGGTTTGTCGCCGGCTCCCGCCGCCTCTCCGACTTCATGGCCCGTGACGAGGCGTTTGTCGCTTCCGCCGGTGACGGACCGAGCCAACCGCTGCTCCTCGATCCGCGGGTCGTTCACATCGTGCTCGACCTCGAGATCGCGCTCGCCAAGGCGGGGCACGATGGCGGAGCTGTCGCCGTCCGTGATGGTTATCGTCACCTCTTGCTCAACGAAAGCGAGGGCGGCGCGTCGCGGAGCCGTCACATGCACGGCGACGCGGTTGATTTGGCGATCGGCGACGTCGATCGCGACGGTGACGCCGACGAGGCCGACAAAGCGATCGTCATCGATGTGCTCGAGCGCGACCTCGTCGGAGCACGCGGCGGGATCGGGCGCTATCCCGGCTATGACACCGTGCACTTCGACCTGCGGGGCCGTCGCGCGCGCTGGGACACGTACTGAGGCCGCCGCCCCCGGCGCAACTTAGAACAGCTCGGGAATCACGCCGGTGACTTCGCCGAGGGTTTCGCTTTCCTCGACCACGCCGCAGCCGACCATCGCTGAGATCACCGCGTTCGCAGGGTGCTTGCCGCTTGCGACGATGTGCTTGCCGCCACCCTTGTTCAGCCCGCCGGCGTGCCCACCGACGAGCGCCATCATGCCCTCGCTGGAATGGGTGACGTTATCGGCACTGTCGCCGTCGCTGTCGTAGCCATAGCCGCCCTCGAAGAGCAACACCACGGCGGTGTGATCCAATAGCGAGCTACCATCCACTTCATGGGTGTCGCGCAGCCGCGCGATCAGTCGGGCGAAGTGCTTGACGTGCCAACCCACGCAATCGGCGTAGGGGATCTGCTTGCCCGATGTGTGCGCGTGATCGTGGATCGCCCCGGGAATTCCGATGAGATCGCCCATCTGCAAGAACGACTGCGAGAACGTCATGCGCACCGCGGCAGATCGCGTGAGATCGCAGGCGAATGCCATGGTGATGAGGTCATACAGGACCTGCGCGCGCAGCTCTTCGTTGCTGTAGCCCGCTCCACCACCTCCGTTGCCGTTGTATTCGATGGCCGCGCCGGCGACCGGCGGATCATCGCCCGGATCAGGCGGTGCCTCGCAATCCCCTAGCCCCTGCGGTGGGATCTCGTCGAGCCTCGCGCTGAGTGCCTGCACCTCGTCGAGGTGTCGTTCGAGACGTTGGCGATCGCCGGCGCCGAGACGGGGCAACAGGGCGTCAAGCCGACCCTTGACCTGGTCGACCACGGTCCGACGACGGCGCAATGCGAACTCCGCGGCCGCCGCGGCGGCGGGATCGGGGCCAGCGAATGACCCAAACAACGACGAGAACGCCAACTCGGGGCTGTAGATCGGGTCGATGACCTGCAGCTCGCCGTTGTCGTTCTCGCGCCACGACACCCTCGAGTCCGCCGCGCCCGTTCCGTTGCTGCCGATGTATGACGCGGCCTGAACACGGTAGGACAATGAGTTGAAAACCGGCGGGTCGTCCCCGGCGAGCGCTTCGGCCACGATCTGATCCGCCGTCGGTCCATTGGGCGCCTCGGTGAATCCGGGACCACCCCGCATCCCCGACGTCTGTGGGCCCATCGTGTTGTAGTGAAACTGGCCGATCACCCGCCCGCCCGCCGGGACACCTGCTCCCGTACCCCAAGGGATCTTGAGGTCACTGATCACCGACACGTGGTCTCGCACGTCGAAGCCGGTGCCCCCCAGTCCCGGATCCGATGGCAGCGCCCCGCCGCCGATCGGCAGCAGGGCCCGCGGCAGGTCGTAGCCCACGCCCTGCGATGTCGGGATCGCGAGCGGATCGGCAAAGGGCGCGCCGAGGGACATGCCACAGTAGATTAGGACGAATCGCTTCGGCGGAGCCGACCCACCCGCGCGAGCACTACGTGGGCCCATGATCTCGAGGGCGGGCAATGCCAGCGTACTGCCAGCGAGCCCGCGCAGCAGGGTGCGCCGGTTGAGTCGGAACGGGCCGGACATCTAGTTCACCTCCGTGTCTTCGCGGCGGAATCGGAAAGCATCGCTGCCCACGAGCTCGAGCACGACGTCATCGAACCGGAAACTCTCGTCGCCGACGTTCTCGGTGAGCCGTGCCGCCGCCGCCAGGTCGACGCTGTCGAGCTCCGCGTGCCCGGCGTGAAAACGAATCAACTGGGTCGCGAGGCATCGCGACAGCGATCCATCGGCGAGCATCACCTCCGCCATCTGTTTGGGGCCGCTATACGTGCCGCCAATCGGTAGCGATCCCTGTCCGCCGATCGGGCATTGCGACTCGTCCGCCTCGGTCATCGGATTGTCGTACTCGAACTCGCGATAACGGCCGGACTGATCGTAGTTCTCCAGGCCGAATCCGACTTCGTCCATGTACTTGTGGCACCCCGCGCAGCTTCCCATGCTGTGGAAGCTCAGGCGTTCCTCCTTGCACACGAGACCCGGCGGAACCGGTGGTGGCGGCGGCAACATCGGCTTGGGCGGGACCGTCTGGCACAGCACACGCTCGCTGATGTAGCGGCCTCGCCGCATGGGGTTGGTCTCGATCCCCTCTCCGCCGACCGACAGGAATGTTCCGTGCGAGAACAGCCCTGCCCGCCCGCTATCGCCGTATGGCACCCAGACCGGTTCGTCGGAGCCGGGGAGCGGCAGTCCGTAGTGCTCGGCCAAGAAGTCCGAGATGTACGTCTCCGGGAACGCGAACAAGTCCTGCCACGGAAGTCGCTCGTCGAACACAACCCGTTCGATGAGCGCCGTCGTTTCCTGGTCGAGCGCAGCCGATAGCTCGGCGTCATGGGGGAGACTCGAGTAGGCGAGCCACATCGCGTGGAATCGAGCCACCCGCGCGAGCGCCTTCGGATCCGTGAGCATTTCCGCGGCCGCGAGGCGGATCGAGTCCCCGTCGAGGAGCTCGTCTGCCGCGGCGCGATCGAGCAGTTCTTCGTCGGGGGTGGTACCCCAGATGAGGTAGGACATGCGCGTTGCGATCTCGAACTGAGACAACGCGAACAACCCGGGTTGGTCTGGCACGGGGGTGCCGATCTCGATCCGGTAGAGAAACTCCGGGTCCTGCAAGAACCCGCGGACGAGCGAGTCGACGCCAACCGCGAAATCATCGGCCTCGATCGCGTGGGCCAGGGCGCCGTCGTCGCCGTTTGGACCCTGCAGAAGGCTGTCGACCTCGGCATCGCTGAGCGGCCGGCGCCACACCCGACGGCCGAACCGGGAGATGAACGTGCGCATACACTGCTCATCTCCGGCCCCCGTGGGTACGCACCCGACGACGAGCTGCATGCGCGGCGGATCAGCGATCAGATCGGTCGAGATCTTCTCGGCGAGCAGCTCGGCGCCTTCGACGAGACCCTGGGACGCGACCTGCGTGCGGTAGTCGTTGTCGAACGGGCTCAGCTCGTCCGCGGGCAAGAGCGAGCTCGCCTCGAATGTCTCGTCAAGGACGAGGTCGCGAACGGTCTGACTGTACTCGCGCGCGGTGAGCCGCCGCGCACCGCTGGCCACGACCACTTCGGCCTCGGCCGGGTCAACCTGCGGGCCGGTCCCGCCCTCGCTCGTCCCCCCTGACGCGTCGGCGCCGTCGGCGCCGTCGGCACCGGACGCGTCGCCGCTTTGCGCGTCCTGTGGGAAGTTCGCGAGCCCGCTGTAGCAGCCGCACGGGGCAACGCCGAGCAAGAACGCGCCGACACGCGCGGCGCGCAACTTCGATGCCCATATCGCCATTGCAGCCCAGGTTGCCGGACGCGAGGCGTTGTCTCAGGCCGTCCCCGGATTCTGGGGTCCGGTACCTCGAGCACGAAAACTCTGTGTGCCTGGTCGCGAAGAAATTCGCGCGGCCGCCCGGCTGCGAGGCTGCGCGCGCGGATCCATCGCTCGTGCGCATCACGCACGCGCGGAACCAGGCCCCAACGACCGCGAACGCGATTTCCTTCCCTACTCCAGCACGAACGGAACTTCGACCGTGTTGTTCCCGTAGTCACGCTCGATCAATACCCGCTCTGCCGCCTCCGGCGGCACGACGTTGATGTCGACTCGTAGGGTGTATGGGCCGGGCGGCAGCTCCGTGACGTCGACCCATTGGCATTCGACGCCCACGGCGTAAAGGTCCGAGAAACCGCGGCCGATGCCTTGGGTCGCGCAATCATACGTAGGCGAAGTCCCGGGCCACGCCCAGCTGGCCCAATCGGTCAGACAAAACGCCTGCTTGTGCCCCGTGGCGACCACACCCGTGTCGTCGTGGACCTCGTAACTGGCGAAGTGATCAAAGTGATAGTGCGCATGGCATGCGCTGTAGTGGAACAGATCGGGTTGGTTGGCCGGCACGCCGAGCGCAATGTCGCGTGAGCCAACGTTTGGCGTGAGCGTGGGAAAGCGCAAGACCTTGCGTAACCCGGGGCCACCGACGCAGCCCTCGTAAATCACGCAACTGTCGGGGCCAACCATGATCTCGGCAGTGAACGGATCGATAGCGTCGTCGTCGATGATCAGATCCGGCGCGTCGCACCCGATCGGCCCGTTGCCGGGGTCGTCGGGCGAGGCGGTGGGGTTGTTGTAGTCGAGACCGGCGACCGGCAGGCTGCAGCGGTACACCCCGCGCTGCGCGGCTCCCTGCGGACAGCACGAAGACCCGTTGGTGCACGCCGACGGCCCAGCGTTCGGGTCGCACACGCTGCCGATCCCTGAGCCGCACACGGCCGGGTCGAGCTCAGCGTTCACCACCACCGAGTCGATCGCCGCTTCGAGGATGCCGTCGCCGCCGTCGCTGGCGCTGATCCTGAGCCGCATGCCTGGGCCGAGCTGCGGCGCGCACGAGACGTGCTCGCGCGCATGCCACAAGTTCGCACCAAGCGCCGACGCGGCGTCGTCGAGAACTTCGAGCGGCTCGACGGCGTAGCCCCCCGGTTCCGCCGGGTCGGGGCGAAGCAGTTCCACGCGCAGTGACGTCGAGGGGCCGTCGACCGACTGATAGAAAAACCGCCGCAGCTGCACGCTGGCAGCCACGCCCGAGCTCAGGTCAAACGCTGGACTGAGGATCCATGTCACGCCACCGGAGACGTCCTCGCTGTCGATGAGCGCGTCCGGGTTTTGGCCGGTGATCATGCAGCTGAGGCCGCCACCACAACTGCCGGGCTGGGCGAGCGCGTTCCCATCGACGGTGCGAACCGGATCCGCACGCACCCAAGCGCCGGTCGCTGCGTCACCGCCGAGCTCCCAACCGAGGTCGTCGTCGAAGTCATCGGCGAACACAACCTGACGAATCGAATCGGCAACTGTCGTGAACGCCGACGGCGCGCTTCGGCCCGAGGAAAAGATCGCCGCGTTTTCCTCGAAGGCTTCGACCTCCCAGGCATACGTGCGACCGGGGTCGAACAAGAGCGGCTGTGTGCACCCACCGGCGAATCCCGGGGGGTCTCCCGGAAGCCCTGCAACCAGTTCGGTGCCGTCGACCCAAACGCGGTAGCGCAGCGCGTCCCCGTCGGGATCCTCGACCTCCGTCCAGCACAAGCTGGTGGTGCGCGGCACGTCCGTCGCACCGTTCGCGGGCTGCAAGGGCACCGGCACAGGCGGCAGGCTGTTCGACCCGCCCGAGGTCAGCCCGCCATTCGAGCCCGATCCGCTCGCGCCCGTGGTCTCGGCGATCGTCGTCGAACCACCCTCGGAACTCCCGGGGCCGGTCAGGTCCGTACCCGCGGAGGAGCACGTGAGACTCCAAAGGACCTGCGCAAGCCCGAGACCCCGCGCGCAGCGCCACCGGTGAGGCGTCCAGTGCATCGATCGTCCGTGAGTATGGCATGCGCCCGGTGCCTGCTCCGCCGAGCCCGCCCATACGTCGCGAACGCGGCGCGATTGCCCGCGTGGCTCGCAAAGTACGACCGGTGGTGCAGGCATCCGCGCGCCAGGCGACAACGCAGGACGTCGCGGCCACGCCGACACCGGGCCCCGGGTGCGCCGCCTCGCTACCCCGCGTCGCGGGCGACGGCAGCACGCTCGAAGGACCTGAAACTGCGCCCGTGGAGCTGAGCATAGGCCCCGCGCGCGGCCAGCAACTCGTCGTGTCGACCACGTTCGACGATCTTCCCCCCGGCGACCACGAGGATCTGGTCGGCCGCGCGGATCGTCGACAAGCGATGGGCGATGACGAACGAGATCCGCCCGGCCAGCACCTCGGTGATCCCAGCCTGGATCATCGCTTCGGTAGCGGTGTCGACCGACGAGGTCGCCTCGTCGAGGACGAGGATCTGAGGATCCGCGACGATCGCCCGCGCCAACGCGACGAGCTGTCGCTGACCCGTCGAGAGGCGCACCCCACCCTCGCCGACCGATGTGGCGTAGCCATCGGGGAGATCGCAGATGAAGTCGTGGGCATGGGCCAATCGCGCCGCGCGATCGACCTCGGCGTCGCTCGCCCCGTCACGGCCGTAGCGGATGTTCTCGCGGATCG
>CADEGN010000221.1 GCA_902826865.1 uncultured Myxococcales bacterium | reverse complement strand
GTCGTCTTCGGCCTCTGGGTCTTCGGCTGCGTCGTCCTCGGCTTGGTCGTCTTGGGGTTCGGCGCCCTCAGCTTCGTCGCCTTCGCCCTCAACTTCCTCGGCTCCGGTCGCCTCCGCGCGATGCGAGTCGATCGTCGGATTCGCGTCGCCGATGGCGTCCGCCTCGGACGGCGGCAAATGACCACCACCCCAATCGAGCACCTCCTGACCCATCGCCTCGCGCTCGTCGAACAGGGTGCCGTCACCGAGTTGTTCGCGCACGACCGCGCGGCTCTCTTCGGTGAGCTCGCGGAACTCGTGCAGATCCGGCATGTCCCGCAGGCTCCGGAGGTTGAAAAACTCCAGGAACTTGACCGTCGTCCCGTACAGGTGCGGCCGCCCCGGTTCCTCCTTGCGGCCGACAATCCGCACGAGGTCGTGATCGAGCAGAATCTTGAGGACGGCGCTGCAGTCCACCCCGCGCAGGTGGTCGAGTTCAGGTTTCGTGATCGGCTGGCGATACGCAACGACGGCCAGGGTTTCAAGCTGCGACCGCGACAGCCGGGCCGGGCGTTCGGCGAGTAGGACCTGTACCCAGCGCCCGTTTTCCGGGTTCGTCCGCAGGCGAAAACCGCCCGCAACCTGGCCGAGCTCAACGCCTCGCCCCTGCAGATCAGCCCGCAGCTGTTTGAGGGCGAGCTGGATCTGCCGCATCGACGCTTCTTTGAGGATGTGCCGCAACTCGCGAACACTGAGCGGCTTCGCCGCCGCGAAGAGCAGGCTCTCGACGATCGATACCAGCCGCGGGGCCGCTTCCCCCTCGATATCGCTAAGGTCATCGTCGACCTCCATCGGGAGCGTGTGGCTGAGCTCGACGCCAGCCGGCGCACCCTCGCCGATCGCCGGTCCATCCCCGTCCTTGCGGGGCCGCCGGCGAGGCGCGGGCTCCTCCAGGTCCAGACCCGCCAGGAGTTCACCGAGACTCGCCTCGGCCGGACGAGCACCGATGGGTGGAGCGATCATCGAACGCGCCCGTTGGGCGTCGTCCACCTCCGCGTCGGCTTCGCTCGGCTCCGTCCGATCCATCGCAGACCCGTTCGCTCCCCGAGCGCGGGAGCGCTCATCGCCCTCGCTGGCTCGTTGGTTCGCGCCCCGCGTGCGCCGCTCAACCGTGCTCGTCATCCGGAACCTCCGAGAGCGGCGCGCGGGTGGGCCCCGTGCGCGCGGCTTCTGCTTCGGGCGCGGCAGCTTGCCGCGGCTCGGCCCCGTCGTCCACCACGGTCGTGTCATGGGGCGGATCGCCCGCTGCGTCGCGCCCGTCCGAATCCGCGCCGCGGGCGATCTGCGGGATCGCCTCGGCGAATGGGGTTGCGGCCTCGTCGAGGCCTGAATCGTCGGCCGGCGCCTCGTCGGACGCGGCCTCAGCGGCGCCAGCGGACGCCGGCACACCGAAGCTCGCGGTCTCGTCGTAGCCAGCCAAGGCGCGCTTCGCCTCCTCGGCCGTGGCTGCGCGATCGACGACAATCGTGTCACTGCCTTCGGGCTGATGCACGCGCGCGATGCCAAGACGCACGAGCTCGAGCACCGACATTAACGTGACCACGAGCATCCCCCGCAGTTCCGCCTCCGACGGCCACGTATGCTCGAGAAACAGTTGCTCAAACTCAAACCGAGAGCGCAAAATGAGTAGATCGGCGAGATGTTGCATGCGCATCGCGACCGACACGCGGGTAAGCACGACTTCGTGACTCTTGAGCACGCGAGCTCGGTCGAGCACGCGGTGGAACGCCTCCGCGAGGCGATAAAGCGTAATCGGCGCCAGGCCGGCGTCCAGCGGCGGAATGTCGATCGCTCCACCGCGCCCAAACACGTCGCGCCCCGCCATCGGCAGCTGATCGAGCTCCTGCGCGGCGGCGCGAAAGCTCTGGTATTCGAGCAAGCGAGCGATGAGCTCAGCGCGAGGATCGGTGCCCGCCTCTCCCGCGGCAGCCTCGGCCTCGGCCTCGGCCGGATCGCTCGGGACCAGCTCGCGGCTCTTCAAATAGGCCAGAGTCGCCGCCATCACGAGGTAGTCACCCGCCACCTCAAGGTCCATGGCGCGCATGAACTCGAGATAAGCGAGGTACTTCTCGCACACAAACGAGATCGGAATATCGAGGATGTCGAGCTCATGCCGCCGCACGAGGTGAAGCAAGAGGTCGAGGGGTCCCTCGAACTGGGGCAGCTCGACCTCATAGGGGCGAGCGTCCGCGGGCGACGCGTCTGTCGCCGTGCTCAGCACGTCTGGTCCGCTGGGGCCGCTCACGTGGCGCCGTAACTAGCCGCGAATGGCCCAGCTGAACGCGATCGCGGCCAACTCGTACACTGGCCCCAGCAACGTGTAGAGCACGCTCGGCAGGGCAAAGACGAGCACAAGCAGGATGTATCCGCCGTACCGGAGGAGGAACTCGTCGATGTTGTTGTAGCGCGGCCCGAGCAACCAGCCGAGCACCTTGCCGCCGTCGAGCGGGTGCAGGGGGATGAGGTTGAATGCAAACAGCAAGACGTTGAGGCCGAAGAACACGCGCAGTGGGTGGTACTCGTCGAGTGATGCATTGATGACCCCACCCGAGGCGAGGCCAAACACCACAGCGAGGGTGCCGATCGCCATGAGAAGGTTCGACAACGGACCCGCGAATGCCACAAGCGCCATGCCGCCGCGCATCGTGAGCCGCCGGGTGTAGTACCGCGGCTGGGTTTCAACCGGTCGTCCCCATCCAAAGAGCATCGGCCGCGGCCCGGAGAACAGGGCGAGCAGCACCGGCAACGCCAAGGTCCCGATCGGGTCTGCGTGGGCCATCGGGTTGAGCGTGAGCCGCCCCTGCCCTTCGGGCGTCGGATCGCCGAGACGATGGGCCGCGAGCGCGTGGGCGAACTCGTGGACGGTGATCGCCAGCACAAGGCAGATGACGTACACCCCGGCGCGTCGCAGCTCGGCGGCGCCGAGCCCGAACGCGAAGAGCGCCTGGACTGGATCGAGAAACGCGGGCACGTGCGGGCGAAACCTGGGTGAAGTGTGGGAAGCGCCGCGCCGCTCCGCAAGCGACTTCGGCGAAAACGCGAGCACCTGGCAGTGAACCCCCGCGCCCTGCGAGCGGCGGGAGCGGCTCGGCCGCGGGGCCGCCTAGGCCTCGCAGCCGCCGCAGGTTCGCAGCCGCGTCGGCTTCGCGGGAAGGGCGACCGGGAGTGGGCGCCCCGCGGGGCGGCCCTCCCGGTCGACGGAGGCGGATCAGCAGCCGCCGTTGTTCCCGCTCGTGTCGCCCTCACCCATCATGATCCACTGCTCGAGGTCTTCACCGACGGCGGAGACCTGCGAGATGCAGAGCTGGGGGTTGTTGCTGATCACGAGCTTGCCGCCGAGGGCCTTGAGCTTGTGGAGGCCTTCGATGCTGGTGAGGCCCTCGTTGAGGCGGATCTGAATGTCCCCGAGGATCGCGGTGATCTTCTCGAACCCGTTGATGCTCTCCAGTTTGTCGTTGTACTGCACCACCAGGTTGCCCGTCTCGGAGTCGACGCCCAGCGTCGTGAGGGCCGGTGGCCCGTCGATCTGGATCAGCGCTGCATTCGAGCTGATGACGAGGTCGCCGATCTCGGTGAGGGCGGGGAACCCGTAGATCCACGGCAAGCTGTTGTTGGCCGAGAGCGCGAGCCCACCCACGGATGTGAGGCTAGTGAGGCCGGCGGAATCTTCGATGTCGGTACCCGTGATCGTGAGCGTTCCGCCCACTTCCTCCAGGCAACGGAGGAAATCGAGGCTGGTGATACCCTCCTGGACGGTGAGATTGCCGACGACGCGCCGGACACCTTGGAGCTCAGCTTCGTCGCCTCCCGCGACGTAACGGTTGCCGTCGAGCGTCATCGTGGCCGCGCTTTCGCAGGGCGGATCGGGACGCTTGTCGGTGGGCAAGCCGCCGGTGTCGGTGGCACTGCCCGCGGTCGTGGCCGGCCCCTCGGACGACGCATCGGCTGCTGTGCTGCCGCCCCCGCCTGTGGAGTCGTTGTCGTCATCGCCGCTGGTCGGGTTGGTGCTGGCCATCGTGGTGGCCCCATCGCCGGAACCTTCGGCGGTACAACCCGCGGCAAGTGCGATGGCCGTGGCGACGCCGCTGAGGCGGACCTGATATGTGCGCTGCAAGCTCAAAGTGCCCTCCGTGAACCACCGCATGGGTGTCGGCAGCACGGTAGAGCCTCAGGTGGCGCGCGCGCAAGGGCGCTCGCGCCACCTGGATTTCCCGCCGACTGCGGCTCACCGCGCTCACCATCGGGCAGCCCGACGCCGAACGGCGGCGCAAGCGGCCTGTCCGGCCGCTACGACGTCCTTCGCGGGTGGTACTCGTTCTGCGCAGCCCTCCATCCAGGTGCGCGCCCACACACCGCTGCCGATCCGACTTCCCCACTTGCCGGGACCGCGACGAATCGTACGGCGAAGGCGGAAGGGGGCGGACGAGCCTGGGGTGCCGGCGTTCCCCCGCTGGCTACGCGCGCGGATGATGGCGATCGTACGCGGCCCGGACGTGGGCCTGACTCAGGTGGGTGTAGATCTGCGTCGTTGCGATGTCGGCGTGACCAAGCAGCGCCTGAACACTGCGCAAGTCGGCGCCCCCTTCGAGCAGATGGGTGGCGAAGCTGTGGCGCAATTTGTGGGGTGAGATCGATCGGGTGATGCCGGCCTGGAGTGCATGCTGGCGGAGCCGTCCGAACCATCCCTGCCGGCTGAGGCGTCCGCCCCGCTGATTGAGGAACACGACGGCACGCGCCGCCCTGCCCGTGGGCCGCGCGAGCTGCGGGCGCCCGTGGGCCAGGTAGTCGGCGAGGGCCAGGCACGCGGGCTCACCGAGGGGCACGATCCGTTGCTTGCTGCCCTTCCCGGTCAATACGACCTGCCCCTGATCCAGGTGCAGCCGATCGAGCGTGAGATCCAGCGCTTCGGAGACCCGACATCCAGTCGCATACATCAGCTCGAGCAAGGCGATGTCGCGCAGCCCCGCGGCGTTCTCGCGTCCGGGGGCGGCCAGCAACGCCTCGATCTCCTCGCGTGTCAGTAGACCCGGCAATCGGCGGGCGAACCGAGGCACGGCCAACTCGGCGCTCGAATCGACCGCCACCAACCGCTCGCGGCGAAGCCACTTGAATAGGCCGCGCACCGCGATTTGGCGGCGTGCCTGCGAGCGCGCCGACAACCCGGAGCGCGCCAATGCTCGCGCGAACCCGAGCAGATGCTCCGGCGAGGCGGCGCGGACCCCGACGCCACGCCCGGCCAGGAAGGCCGCGAGCTGGGCCAGGTCGTGGGCGTAGGCAGCAATCGTGTTGGCCGCGAGCCCGCGCTCGACTTGCAGGTGGCGCAGGTACTCGTCGATGAGCTCGTCTTCGACGTCGCTCACAACCCCAATACCTGCCGGACCAGCTCGATGACCTGGGTCGCTTGGATCGGTTTGGTCACGTATGCCGTGGCGCCCAGGGCGAGGGCGCGCTGGCGATCCTCTTCAGCGCCCTCGGTGGTGATGATGATGATCGGCACATCTCGATACGCCTCATCGGCACGCAGGCGCTTGACGAGCTTGAGGCCGTCGAGGATCGGCATGTTGATGTCGGTGATAACCAAGTCGAACCTGGCGGTCGCCAAGCGGCGCAGGGCATCTACGCCGTCATCGGCCTCGACGACGCGGAGCCCACGGATCCGCGCGAGGGCGAACACGATCATCTTCCGCATGGGCGGGCTGTCCTCGACGACCAGCGCCGACATCCCCTGCGCGTCTTCACGTCCCTGCGTCATGCTCCCACCAGTCGTTCGAGGTCCATCCGGCGCAGCGGCACTTCGCGCGCGTGGGCGCGGATCCAAGCCGTCTCGATTCCAATGCCCGCGTGTTCGGACATCAGCTCGAGCAAACCGAAGTCGGCCTCGTCAAACCGCTTCTTCTGGGGCAAAAACCGCTCGATGCGAGCCACTCCGACCAGGCGTGAGCCGCTGTACAGCGGCAGATGCATCAGCACCCCATCCCCTGCCCCAAGCGCCGCACCCACTCGCCAGGGTCCGCCAAGCGCGGTGACTTCGGCCAGCGGACCGGATGCCGGGAGTTGCACCTCAGCGAGTACGAGCTCATCGACGCCCTCGCGGACCAAGGGAAACAGGATCTGACGTTCCTCGTCCACGGCCAGGAACGTGAACCGGCCGACCCCGACGAAGTTCAAGAGGATCTCCGTCAGCGTGCGAAGCACTTCGTCGACGGTTGCCGCGCTGTGGAACTGGCTGCCGGCCACGTACATCGTGGCGAGGCGATAGTGCTCGCGCTCGAGCTCGTCGAGGCGATGGCGGTAGTCGCTGGTGCCGTCGACCGCCGCCGTCGCGCGCCGCAGTTCGGCGCATTCGAGCTCGAGCGCCGCGATGCGCCGGCCAAGCCCCTCCACCGCGGCACTCACGACATCGGGCTCGATCGGTGCCGGTCCGAGGGCCCGCAATCGGTCGTTCTCGGCGATGAGCTCTCGCACGAGCTCCTCGCCCTTGGCGAAGAACTCGCGTAAGAATGCCTGCGTGCGCGCCCGCAGCGGCGATCCGGCGGCGTCGTGGCTCATGCGGGCAGTTAAGGCTACCACAGGCGCCCGGCGGCGCCGAGGTTTCGTGCACGCCCACGCGCGCGATCCTTGGCAACGTACCTGCATGGTTGCGCAGTCGCGCCCGCGCCCCGCTGAGGTGCTCAAGCCCCGATCGGGGTCGGCGGCAGCTGGGCGGCAAACCGAGCTATCGATTGGCCAAGTTGCTCGAGCACGACGATCTCGTCGACCGCGCGGGCATCGATCACCGACTGTGGCATGCCTGGCATCACGGCGGTGCGCGGATCCTCGGCCAAGATCCGAGAGCCGGCGGCCTTGGCCGCCATCGCTCCTTCGCGCCCGTCATTGCCCATCCCGGTGAGGACACAGACGCACGCGCGGGCACCGAACAATGCACCGACCGAGCGAAACAAACGGTCGGCCGCGGGCGCGATCGCCGAACTGCCGGACGCAGGGATCACACGAGCAACGAACTCATTCCGGGCGTAGGCCGACTCGAGGTGGGATCCCCCGGGCGCAACGTAGGCGGTCCCCGCGACGAGCGGCATGTTGTCCTCGGCTTCGACGACGGTGAGCGGGACCACCCGGTCGAGGCGCTCGGCAAACGCCTTGGTGAAGCGCACCGGCATATGTTGGGCGATGAGCACCGCCAGCGAGGTGTCGGTGGGCAGCCCGGCGAGCAGTTGTTGGATCGCTGGGGGTCCGCCGGTCGACGCACCAATGGCCAGCACACCCCGCGGCGCGGCAAGTGCCGACCTCGCCCCCGCCGCGAGGCGTCCACCAACAGCCACCCCCAGGGCGCGCGCACGATCCGCGAGGCGGATAACCTGCAGCCGCCGAACCATCTCGATCTTCGCCAGCAGCTCGGACTCGATGCTGCGAAGATCCGGAGAAACCTCGCGCGAGGGCTTCGGAACAAAATCCAGGGCGCCAAGCTCAAGGGCGCGAAAGACGTTCTCGCGTTGCGAGTTCCCCGACACCACGACCACCGGCGTCGGGCGTTTGTGCATAAGAAGGCGAAGGAAGGCGAACCCGTCGAGCTCGGGCATCTCCAGATCGAGCGTGATCACGTCCGGCTCGAGGTCGAAGACCAGGCGCAATGCCTCTTTGCCGTTGGTGGCGCGGCCGACGACGACAACCCCGGGCGACGACGCGAGCATCGACGCGATCGTCTGCCGATTGTAGGCGGAGTCGTCGACAACAAGGACGCGGAGCCGATCGGGAGCGGAGGTCATGGTGGACGGCGGTAAGCGAGATCGCTGGTGAGGTGGACGAGGTCGAAGCGGGTCGTGACGTTGAGCAGGCTCTCGGAATGCCCGAGAAGCAGGACCCCGCCTCTACTCAGAGTATCGAAGAATCCGTCAACAATCCGCGCGCGAGCCGGGGCGGCGAGGTACATGAGCACATTGCGACAGAACACCACATCGCAATTGCCGATCGCGTGGTACCTGTCGGTTGCGAGCAGATTGAGCTGCCCAAAAGAGCACATCGCCCGCAGATCCTCGCGGACCTCCAGGCCCGCTTCGACATCGCGAAAGTACTTCTGCTGCCAGTAGCTCGTGATCGCTCGAAAACTCGAGGCCCCGTAGACGGCGCGGCGCGCCTTGGTGATGACTTTTCGGCTGATGTCAGATCCAATAACGCGCACGTTCCATCCGCGCAGGCGCTCATGCTCGCGCAGGAGCATCGCGATGGTGTAGACCTCTTCTCCGGTGGAGCACCCCGCGCTCCACACCGTGAGACGGCGACGGGCGGCGAATCGTGCTGCGAGTTCGGGAACGAGCTCCTGGGTGAACGCGTCGAGCTGATACTGCTCGCGAAACAGGTAGGTCTCATGGGTTGTGAGGCGCTCCACCGCGTCCTCGAGCTCGCGCGGACCTCCTGGATCGTAACGCAGGTAATAGTAGTAGTCGCGGAAGTTCGACAGTCCCAGCGCCTCAAGTCGCGGCGCAAGGCGTCGCTCGAGGAAAAACGCAGAGTCGATCCCGTGGGTGAGCCCGCAGTATTCGGACACGAGTTCCTGGATCAGCCGCGAATCCTCGCTCGACAGCTGGGGCCGCGCCCCACCATCACGCGGATTGGCTGTCACGGCTCCCGCTCCGCCGGTGCGGAATCACCTGCAGCGACCCCCGTGAAGCCCGAGGACGCCAGCGCCTCTGCGAGCACCTGACGCACCAGCGCGTCGTGCTCGTCGTGCCAGAACGCACGGAGCGGATCGGCAGCGGTGGTGTCCCCGCGGTCGCGTAGCGCGGCCGCAGCCGTCCACCGCACATCCCAACGTTCGTGCGCACATAGCCCCAACAACGCCGCAGTCGCGCGGTGCGTTTTGAAACCCGCCAGCGCCCTGGCCGCGGCCTTCACGACCTCGAAGTCGGCCGAGAGACTCAGGCTCATCAGCATCGTGAGGTCCTGATCCAACCCGGACCGACCGATGCCCGCGATGGCATGAACGACCACGGCGGGCACCGAATCCTCAGCGACGATCGCGCGCAGTCGGGCCAACGCGACCGGGTTGGAGAGGCCGACCAGGGCCGCGACGGCTGCAGCACGCACTCCGGCCGCGCGGTCGAAGCTCGCCGAGAGCAGAGCGGTGACCGCCTGCGGCGGGGCCAACTGGCCGAGACTGCGGCACGCCGCCGCTCGAACCAGCACCTCTTCGTCGGCCAGCGCGAACGCCAGGGCGTCCGCCCCCTCGTGCTCCCCTGGAATCCTTCCAAGTGCGCGGGCAGCCGCCACTCGCACGGTGGGATCGGGCGAGCCCAACAACCCGACGAGCGGTGCCGCGTACCGCGGCGTCGACAAAGCCGCCACGACCGAGCACAGATTGCAGGCGAGCGCCCCCTCGGCCGGCCACTGCGACCCGACGATCACCGCGAGGTCGTCGCGCGCGTCACCCGAGCGAGCGAGCACCGCGGCGACGCCCGTGGCAGCGGCTTCGCCCAGCGGGCCCTCATGGGCCATCGCGCGGTACAGCGCGGCGAGGCATTCGCGATCCCCGACCTTCTCGAGCGCCTCCGCGGCCGCGACCGCCGACTCTTCGCTTGTATCGCGCAAGCCAGCGGCGAGAAGTTCGAGCAAGGGCCGCTCGACCAAGCCAACCGGCAACGCCCCGACCAAGCGGTAAAGATGTTCGCGCTGCGATGGCCCCGTACGTTCCGCAGCCGCCCGGAGCACGGCGTTGGCGGCCGCCCCGAAGCTCACGACCATCGCGAGCGCCCGGTCGGCTGCCACGGGATCGTCCATCACGTCGAGGACGATTGCCAAGGCCTCGACGTCACCCGCCACCGCGCACATTCGCATGGCCGCCTCGCGGATCGATCCTTCGCGGTGATCGAGCAGTGCGCGCAGCCGCGGGATCACGGCGGCCCCGAGCTCGCGAACGCGCTTGGAGATCTCGGCGGCGTCGGATTGCGGGAGCTCGGCGTCGAGGCGCGCCAGCGCCACAACAGCGGACGCCCGCACGCCCGCCATCTTGTCGTCGAGCAGCCCGATCAGTGGCGCGATCGCCTCGGGTGAGCGCGAGGAACCCAGGACCGCGGCTGCGGATTTGCGGCAATACGGGGACGCCGCCAACGGGATCACCCGTTGTGGCGGGACTACGGCATTGCAGGCAAGCAGCCCGTCTAGCGCGTGAACACGAACGACCTCCGACCGTGCGTCGAGCTGTCCAAGCAGTGCAGCTTCCGCGTCGGCCCCACCGTGGCGACCAAGCGCGACCGCAACGGCGGCGCGGATGTTCACGTCGAGAACTGGCTCGCTGATGAGGTCGATCAGCACCGTCGCGTCCGCCTCGTGGCGCAGCTCGCCCAAGAGCTCGATCAACGTGATGGCTGCGGATGGCGAATCGGAGCGGCACATCTCGATCAAGCGCGCTCCGACGGCCTGACGTGCGCGCGCACCGGCGTGAAGGAGCACCTCGCGCGCGCCGGCGCGTGCGTCCACGTCACGCCCCGGAAGGAGATCGAGGAGGTCGCCGAGCAACGGCGCGATGGCGCCGGGCTCCGCGTCATCGAGGACTTGGGCCGCGCGTGCGATCGCCTGCTTGCGCTCGCGCCAGCCCGGGGATCCGAGGCCGACCAACGCCTCGCGCCAGGTCACCGGGACCTCGAACGCGGCGCTCACTTGGTCACCTCCACGCGCCCGAGGGCAACCATCAACTCACGAAACGCCACGCCGATCGGGTCTCCTCCCGGTGGCACGTCGCCACGTCCAGCGATCAGTTGTGCGAGCAACTCGCGGCCAACATCCAGATCCCGTCCGACCGCACGCGTCGCCGCCGCAAGATCGAGCGCGCCGAGTACCCCCGAACCGTTGTAGAGAACGACGTCCGCGACGATCAGCTTTGCCAGCGCCGAGATCTCGCCCGACTCGAGGCGCAGGTCGCCCTCGTGGCGCAACGCCTCGTTCGCACTCTCGACCGCAGCCGCGTCCACGGCCCCGGCGGGAAGCGCCAACAGTCGCCTCAACTTCGGGGCCAGCGCGTCACCGATGTGATGGAGTTCAACGTAATCGTCCGCGCCATAAAGCCGTGAGGGTCGCCGTTTGTAGCTCGTGGCTCGATACACCGAGGCCACCAGCACGACCACGCGGGCCCCCTTGCCTGCTTCGCGCAGGGACTTGGCGCGCTCGGCAAGGTCGTACCCCGGGATGCCCGGCACGCCGACGTCGACAACCATCGCGTCAAACTCCCTCCGGGCGAGCGCGTCTCCGGCGGCCACGCCGTCGGCCACCTGCGTCGGCTCGAAGCCCTCGTGGGAGAGGACGCGAGCAACAACGTTGGCGATCGCAGCACGTTCGTGGGCGATCAGAACGGTCGGCCGCGTCATCGTTCACCCCGCGATTCGCTGCCGCCGCGCAACAACGCATCGAGGTTGACCACAAACACCATTTCGTCGCCGCGCCGACACACGCCGGTGAAAAACTCGGTGCGGGTCGCGGCTCCGTCGCGCAGCATCGACGGCGCCGGGCGGACGGCATCCGCAGACATCCCCAGCTCCCCGATGATCGAGTCGACGTGCAGGCCAACGATCCGTCCCCGGACGCTGACAATTATGAGTTTGTTGAGCCGCGCCCGCGTGGGGTCCGGATTGACCCCGAAGCGCTTACGCAAGTCCACCACTGGAATCACGACCCCGCGCAGCTGGATGACGCCTTCAACGATTGCCGGGGCATGCGGCACCGGGCGGATGACATGCGGGCGGGCGTCGATAACCTCCTTGATCCGCATGATATCGATCGCATAGGCATCGTCGCCGACGCGAAAACCGGCGAGCTTCAGCTGCGGTGCGTCTTCGCGGGCCGCGTCCGCAGGAGGCCCGCCGCGGGATTGGCTTTCGCTCATACCCTCACCCGCGAGCCCACCGCGCGCGCGACGAAGTCGCGGGGCTCGAGCAGTGACGGCAAGTCAAGCACCACCATGATGTCGTTGCCCACCCGAGCAAGCGCAGCGATGAAGGACGCGCGACCGCCTGCGAGTGCGCCTGGCGGCGGCTCGAACACCTCGGGTGGAATCGGCACCACGTCGCGGACTTCATCGACCAGCAAGCCGTAGTAGTCGTTCTCGCTGCGGACGATGAGCACGCGTGAACGCGGTCCGACCGGACGCGGCGACAGACGCAGCCGTCGGGCCAAATCGACGACCGGGATCACAACGCCCCTGACATTGCCGATCCCGAGCACGAAGTCGGCTGCCCGCGGGACGGGGGTCGTTGGAAGCGGCTTGGTGATCTCGCTCAGAACATCGATGGACAGCCCATACAACTCGTCGCCGACGCGAAACGCCAAGCACCGACGGAGATCTTGCCGTACCTCTCGCGAATAGCCGTGCTCGTAATCCTCTTCGCTGGCGACGGGCTCGCCCGCGCGCGCGAGCGCCTGCCAGAGATCCTCCTCGCGTTCACGGACCATGGTGGGCCTCCGCGGGTGGGTAAACGAACTGCTGCATCGTCGACAGTTCGCGACCCATGGCCTCCTCAACCAGTGCACTTACGTCGAGCAACAGAACCGTGCGGCCGCCGCCGAGCTCCGTGGCCCCGGCAATTCCAGGCACGGCTCGCAAGGCCGAGCCCACGG
>CADEGN010000220.1 GCA_902826865.1 uncultured Myxococcales bacterium | reverse complement strand
GGTTCACGCGGGGGGGTACGCACGCGCGGTCTCGCTCGGGCCGGCCAGTCCAAACCGGGGGTGTACGAACGGCCCAGAGGTCGGTTGCACCTGCTCGGGAGGTCCGTGGGGTCATGCGAATCGAAGCTGTTGACCGTCCGGCTGGTGGGGGGCGGAGGGCGAGAACCGTGGCGCAGTCGGGCAGTCTCATCAGCGTCCGTGATGGCCGCGACGGCGCGGAGCCTGCCGCCGCAGCGTCGACAGACGGTGACGTCGACGGGGCCGGTCCGCCCGCTCAGCGCGGCAGGGCGTCGAGCTCGGCGAGCAACGCCTCGCCCTTGGGGCGGTCGATCATCGTCACGTACGCGATCTTGCCGCGCAGCCAGGCCGGGAAGTCCGCTCGGCCCTCGCGGTTCTGGGCGGCGAGTCCGGTGGTGCGCGCCTGATGAAGGATCGCCCGCAGTCGTCGGACCTCGCGGCGCGCGACGCCGGGCTTGTGGTTGACGCGCAGCCACGACGGAGGCAGGTCGATCTTCTGCTCGCGGTGATTGCCGTGGCCGCGGACCTCGACGTCGAATCCCGACGGGTCGCCGACCAGACGGGTCTCGCGGTACGTCCGCATGGTCTGGAAGTGGTCGAACAGCGCCAGCGAGTAGTCGACGTTGGTGGTCCCGAGCCGCACGTCGCCGGCGGTGCGAAGTCCCCCGCGGTCGGCGTAAAGACAGCCGTAGCTGGCCTCGTCCTTGGCGAAACACTCCCAGAACAGCACATCGGGAGCGACGGTCGCCACCGGGTCGCACGGAACCAGGTGGCGGAACAGCGCTGGATCCTCGCGGCTCAGCTCGTCGGCCCAACGCCGACGCTCGCGCCAGTACTTGGCGTGTAGGCGGCGGAAGTCGACCTCGAGCTCGGGCGGCGGCGGACCGTCGTCGAGCCGCTCGAGCTCGTCGCGCTGGTACTGCGTGAGCAAGGCCTGGCGCCGGTCCTGCTCGCTACGCGTTTGCTCGGCCTTCCACTGCTCGTAGGCCGCGCGGTCCTTGTCGAACCGAAGATCCCCGACCACGACCTCGTGCAGCGCGCTGATCGCCTCGCGAAAGCGGATCGGATCCTCGATCACGCCATCGAACGCCACGCGCTCGCGCGCGAGGTTGGGCACGAACTTCAACGCCGCCACGCGCTCGGCCACGACGAGCTCGCTGTGCCCCCGGTAGCTGAGGTCCAGGTTCACCCGGCCGCGCCCTCGTCGAACAGCTGGAGCTCGGGAAAGTGGCGGTGGACCGCGCCGCGTACGCTCGGACTATCGAACGCGGCCCGGCCGGTCACCGCCAGGGCTTGGCGTCGCTCGGCCACCCGCACCGACCGCAGCGAGATCCGCAGGAGCGGGATCAGCAGATCGGCCTGCTCGGGGCGCTGGCGCAGTCGATCGGTGATCTGTCGCAGCGCCTGGCGCTTGGCTCGCGAGCCGCGGCGGACGGCGAGCAAGGTCGCGGGGGCGCGGCTCTTCGGCGGCCATGCGATAGCTCACGTGCTCGCGATCTTTAGCCGAGGCCTCGCACGAGCCGGGAGTTGTAGCTCCGGTGGTTTTTCGCCGGCGTAGCGCGAGAGGTGGTTGCGGTGGAGTTCGTGCCGGCGGTGAAAATCGAGGTAGTCGCCAAGGTCGCCGTTGAGCACGAGGGCCCGCAGGCGCAGCACAGATTCTCCACCCTCCAGGCCCCAGCGAGCGCCGGTGCACGCCATCCGATCTTTGACGAGGTGGCGGCAGGTTCCCTCGACGACGCTGGTCGTGATCGGTAGCCCGTCGGCGAGGGCGCCTTCGTAGCGCATGTAGGGCTTGTACTTGAGCAGGTAGTCCGCACAGTCGTCGACAGGCTTGCGTTCTCCGGCAGCAAGCATCTTCATGGTCGCGCTTCGGCGGAGCGCGGCGGCCACGACGTCGGCGCGGCCCCACAGGATGTCGGCGAGCTTCTCCATGACCCACTGCCGGCGCTCGCCAAAGTCATCAGGCCGCAGCACGTTCGCGGCGGCCCACAGGTATCCAGCGACGTGGATCAGATCGACGAGGATCGTGACCTCGACCCCCTGCGCCCGCGCCCGCGCTTGCACGGCCTCGAGCTGGTGCTCGTTGCCGTCGAGCAGGACAACCCATCGCTTTTCGTGGCTCGGGTCGCGGCGCTGTGCATCCGCAAAGCCTTCGCGCACGACTTGTCGGACGGACTTCTCGAGGCTCGCCGACACGCGCTTGGCCTCGGGCTTCGGCCTGGGACGTGCGTTGGGCTCGACCGTTTGAAGCCCACGAAGATCGCGCAGGATGTCCTGGAAGGTGCGCGGGTACGGCTCGATCTCGTAGCACACGCTGACGGTCGCCGAGCGCGTGCCGTTGTTGCGCTTGGGCCCACGGGCCAGCGGCGATGGCCACTGTTGTTCGTTGGGCATCGCCTCGCGCAGCGCCTCGGGACGCATGTGGACGCCGGTGCCGTCGAAGCTGAGCACCAGCAGGCTTGCGTTCGCTCGTACAGGCGTTGCGCTGCGTGCCTGGTAGTACGCGTCGAAGTCCACCGCCAACGCTTCGCACATCTCTTCGACCTGGCGCTTGGGCACCGGCGCCCCCGCGTCGTTCGAGAGGGTTGCGGATGCGTCCTCGAACGAAGTCTTGGCCACCAAGCGAGCCGCACGTCCCCGCACGCCGTGCGAGTACTTGTCGGGCGGCAGGTTCAAGGCCGCGTCCAGCGGCACCAGTGCGCCCCCTTCGTCGCCACGATATCCAACACGCTCGACCGTCACCGTTCCGAACACGGTCGTCAGCGAGCGTTCCATGCCCCGCCGCTCGGATGCTCGTACACGCCGGTCGCTGCCCTCAACCTTGCCCTCGACCGCTCTCGTGCCTGCCCGCAACGCCAGATGCCCCTGCATCAGCGCCCGCAAGACTTCCCGGCCCTCCACCCGCAACAACTCCTCCACCTCGCCGTGTTCCGCGACGACTACCTCGTCGCTCTTCATCCGCTCTACCAGCGCGAAAAATTTGGCCTCCGCCGTCGAAAATGGGTTCTCTTCGCGGCTCGAGTGTGCTTGCATCGTCGTGGTCTCCGGCTCTGGATGGGTGCCTTCGGCGCTTCGCACTCCGTACGTACCCTCCAGGCCGGGAAACCACAACCCCGCCACGCGCTAAGCGCCTGAAATCATGCCGCTCCTGCTGGCCCAGGAAGATCCGCGCCCGGTCGCGGTCCACAGGTGACGGCACGCGGCGTCATCCAGGGCGACACCATCGCGGTCGGACAGCCGCGCGATCAAACCCTGTTGCAGATCGGGATACGGCGACTCCGCCATCGCCGACCACAGGGTACTGCTGCGAGCGAAGCGCTCGACCTCGTCGACCAAACCGAGCGCGCTGCGGCGGATCTCCTCGTGGCTGGCGTCGAGCAGGTCGCGGACTTCCTCGGGCGGGGCCCCCGGAGAGGAAATCTCTATGTTCCAAGAGTTGTACCGCGGCAAACCGGTGGTCAGAAAACTCGTGACGCGGTCGCCCTTCTGCATCGAAACGCTGATTCGGCGGCGTGCTCGCTGCGTGGCGCCTATGCGCTGAGCTGGCCGGCGACGCTGTGGCGGTCGGCCGTGCCCTCGATCGTCGACGGCATCGCCTTGGCGCTCGCGGTGATGGCTGCGTTCTTGCTCATCGTTCTCGGTGCCTGACTCTGAGCACAACCCACTCAGCTGCTCGGCATCGGATGCCAAACCCGGGCGTGATCGAGGTATGCCTCGATTTCGTCGAGGGGGACGTGCCTGAGCTGACCCAGCCAGTTGGGCCCGGACGGCGCGTCGAACTGGCTGGGCGCGTCAGCGAAGCTCAGCGCTTGATCCGTGAAGTCGTCGATCATCCCTTCGAGGATGACGCCGTTGCGCAGACGCAGCACGACGTGCCCGTCGTCCTGCTGGAGGGGACGCCTGCGACATCATGGATGCGTTGACGGAGACGTCCTCCCGGCGAGAGTTCGAGCTCGACCCCGAGCGCTGAACAGCTCCGTCGCTTCGAGGCCGTGTTCGGCGGGCGAACGACCTGCTGCTCCAACCTCCCAGTCCGCCCATCTGGTTCTTGATCGTCTCGCGAAGTGGGTCGCGACGGCGAGGGCTCATCCGCTGGATTGTGAATGACTAACAAAAGTGCTCTGGCCCACGCGGATCGTGGGCGCGCGCGACAGCCATGGGTGCTCCAGGGGCGTGCGTCCGCGTAGTCCTCGAGCTCAGCACACCACTTGAGCTCCGACGTCATTGCGGCGGATCGAGCCTGCGCGAGTTTCCTGCGTCATGGATCGCGCTGCGCGCGGTAGCTTCTAGTACGCACGTTGATCGCTGCGCAGGCCGTCGCAACCGTCGTCGCCGTCGGGGGCGACCTGGCCGAGGCCGTTGGCGCGCAAGCCTCCCACGCCGCCCGATCCGCCCGCGCCGGCAACGCCTCCGGTGAAGCTGATGTTGTTGACGCCAACCTCGGCCGCGCCGACGGTGACAATGCCGATCGATGCGCCGCCGCATCCGCCCGCACCGCCGCCGCCACCGCCACCGCCACCGCCAGCGGCCCCGACGTTTCCGTTCCCCGGCTCGCCGCCACCGTCGATGCCAGGAGCACCGTTGCCTTGGCTGCCAGGAGATCCGCCGTCGCCACCGTTGGCACCGAGCCCGCCGGCTCCACCGTCGCCCAACAGGATGTCGGTGTTCGTCACGGAGATGCTCGAGTTGAAGGCCACGATCCCGAACGAACCTCCGCCCGCGCCACCGGTTTGGCCACCATCCCCTCCGCAGCCGCCGGCGCCGCCACCCCCGCCACCGCCGCCGATTCCGTTGCCGGAGTCAAACGCGCAGAAGATACCGCTGTCGACATCGTATCCGCCCGCGCCGCCGCCGCCGCCGCCGCTTCCGTGGTCTCCGCGGGTGGCGATGGCGCCGCTCGGCGCAATCCACAGCCCGTCACCGCCGAAGGTGCCTGCGTTGTCGCCGGCTGTGGTACCGGCGGTCCCGTTCACGCCGGCATGGCCTGATTGCCCCGCGGTTCCGCTGGTGCCGTTGTCGTCGCAGTCGGCTCCGCATCCACTCTGGCCCGCGGGTCCGCCCTGGCCGACAGTGGTCGGGTCGCCGCCCGCCGCGCCGTTGAGGCCGCCGGTCGCTGGGCACGCGAGTCCTGAGCCACCGTTGCCGCCGGTGGCGTTGCACTGCGAGGTGCCGCCGGCACCCGGCGATCCACCCGATGCGTTCGTGCCACTCATCCCGTCGGCCCCCGGGTTCGACTGTGCCGCGTCGGCACCGGCGCCGCCGTTGCCCGCATCGACCGTGCAATAGTCGAGGGTGAACAAGCCCTCGGGCGTGTCGCTGACCCAAACCCCATAGCTGGTTTGGCTACCGTCGGTGTAGTCGACGGCGCGAACGGTGAAGCCATCGACCTCGACCGCCTGGGAGAGGTTCTGCGCGATCAGGGTGCGCGCCTCGGTCCCGATGATGTTGGTGGGATTCGCCCCGATGTCGCGCGCCCAGTCGGTTTGATCGTAGCCGCCGTAGATGCTGACGCCGGAGACGATGTTGACCGTGGCGGTGTAGTCGCCTTCGGCGACCAGGACCATGCGCGGGGGGGTGTAGGTGGCGGCGATCTCGATCCCGCGCGCGATGGTTTGAACCGGGTCGTCCATCATCACGCCGTCATTCAAATCGCTCCCGCTGACCGTGTTGACGAACACCGCGCGGCAAGCCACGCCGTCGATGCCGTCGCCGTTCTCGTCGAGACCGTTGATATCGACTGGATCGACCTCGTCGTCGCATGCCGGGCCGCCCGTGGTCGAGTCGCTGCCGCTGCCGCTCGAATCGACGACATCGCCGGTGGAGCTGTCCACGGCGCTCGTAGAGCCGCTCGCGCCGGCGTCCATGCCGCCTTCGCTGCTCGAATCCACTACGCCGGTCGATGAACCCTGCGGCAGCGTAGTGCTGCCGCCATCGGTGGTGAAGCTGGTCAAGCTCGTGGCCGTGCCGTCGTTGCCGCCGCAGGCGGCGAGCAGGGCGGCGAGCCACGGGAGGACCAACGGGATACGAAGGGTGAAGCGAAGCGAAGACACGCCGGACAGGCTACGCCCGCTCCCCTTCACCGGGCAAGGCGCCCGCGGCTGCGAACGTGTTTGCACTCCTTCATGGCGCCGTCCCGTCGCCAGATCTCGGCGCGCGTCGCCGGTTCGCCCGCCCGTGGGACGAGGACCCGGCCGTGCGCGAGCGCTTCCCCTTCGCCACGGTCGCGTCGGAAGCAGCATGTGGTGGAGCGACGAGCGCCACGATCGCGCGGTCGAGATCGCCCCAGTGACGGCGCGCTGCACCCACATAGACAACCCGATCGTCGGGCCCGACGAGCATCACGGTCGGAGATGACGTGACGGCGACGTACTCGTCAAACCACCGGGTCTTACCGGTGGCGTCCGCCGCTGGCGTTGTCAGCGGCATGGCCAGGCGGGCCTGGCGGCGGAGGGTCGACGCGCGCACAAGTACGTCCTCGTTGTCCGTGACCACCCGGGCGCGTCCGCCATCGAAGGGGACCATCAGCGCGACGGCGACGAGCCCATCGTCGGCGTACAGCTGGGCGATGGCGTCGAGGTCCTGGAGCGGGGCGCGAGACTCGGGCGATGCGAGGTCGGCGACGATCACGAGCCTGGGCACACCCGAGGCCGTGCAGGCGTTGCACGTTCCCTCGCCGGTGGCGACCGCCAGCGGGAGCATCGGCGAGCCGATCCCCAGGCCGCTCGTCGCCGGAACACGGGCGCGCATGATCTCGGTCCACGTCGGGTCCGGATCGATCGCAGCCGCCGGCGGAGGACCCTCGTGGGCCCGCGCCGTAGGTTCAGCCGTCGCTGCCGGGGCCGGCGGAGGCTCGGCGCGCGGCGGGTCGCAGCCGCACGCAATGAGGAGTGCGGCGAGGCTGCGGTGATCAAACGCCGTTGTCGTCACGTCGCCGCCCGGAGGATATCATCGCGCGCCATGTCGACCACACGTCGAGGATTCCTCACCACGACGGGCCTCGTCTCCGCGGGCTTGCTCCTCCCCGCGACGCGCACGTCGGCATTGCCGTCGATCGTGCGCCAACCGGCGCCCACGTCGGCGCCGTCGTCGGCCAGCGGGAGTGGAGCGATCTCCTTCAGTCCTTTGCCGGGCAAGGCCGCGCTGGCATTCGCGGCGATCGAGCGGGCACGCAAGGGCGGAGCCACCCACGCGGAGGCGCGCCTGGTGGCGCTCACGCGCGAGCGCGTGCAGATCCGCGACCGGCGTATCGAGGATCTTTCCGCCTCGGAACAGATCGGACTCTCCGTGCGGGTGCTCGTCGACGGCGCATGGGGGTTTGCGGCCACGCCAGATCTGACGGACAAGGCCGTGGCGATCGCAACCGATCGGGCGCTGGCCGGGGCCAAGGCCAATGTCGCATTGCGCAAGCGGATCGGTGCGCCGCCGGTCGAGCTCGCGCGCTGCGTGGCCGCCAGCGGGGCGTGGGTCTCGCCCCACGAGATCGACCTCTTCTCGATCAGCGCGGCGGACAAGGCCGCCCTCTTGCTCGCCGCGACGGAGCGAGCGTTGGCCGAGAAGGGCGTTGCGCATGCGGAGGCCGGTGTGACCAGCGTGCGTGAGGACAAGCTGCTCGTGACCACCGACGGTACCCGGGTCCACCAGATCCACTTTCGCGTGGCACCCGAGTTCACCGTCACCGCTATCGATCGTCGGCGCGGTCGTTTCGCCAGCCGCGACCACGAGGCGGCCCCGATGTCGGCGGGCTGGGAGTACGTCCGCGATCTCGATCTGCCCGGGGCCGCCCGAGGGCTTGCCCGAGACGTGCGCCAGAAGCTGTACGCCCCGGCGATCGAGCCGGGAAACATGCATGTGATCCTCGCGCCCTCCAACCTCTATCTCACGATTCACGAGAGCATCGGCCACCCGACCGAGCTCGACCGCGCGATGGGGCTCGAGGCGAATTTCGCGGGTACCAGCTTTCTCGCGCTGACCGATCGCGGCAAGCTGCAATTTGCCAGCGACGCCGTGACCGTGCTGGCGGATCGCACCCAGCCGGGGGGCCTCGCCACGACTGGCTGGGACGACGAAGGGGTGGCCAGCGGGCGCTGGCCGATCGTCGAGGCGGGTACGTTCGTCGGCTGGCAGACCACGCGGGAGCAGGCGGCGTGGATCGGCGAGGACCAAAGCCGCGGGTGCAGCTATGGCTACGGCTACGTCGGCCTGCCGTTCCAGCGCATGCCCAACGTGAGCCTGCAGCCGGGCAAGGACGATTTGTCCACCGAAGATCTCATCAACGCGACCGAGCGCGGGGTCTACATCACGGGCCGCGGGTCGTGGTCGATCGATCAGCAGCGGCGCAATTTCCAGTTCGGCGGGCAGATGTTCTGGAAGATCGAACGCGGGCGCCTGACCGGACCGCTGCGCGACGTGGCCTATCAAGCCAACACGCTCGAGTTCTGGCGCTCGTGCGATATGCTCGGCGGGCCCGGCACGTACCGGCTTGGTGGCAGTTTTGGCGACGGTAAAGGCGAACCGCAGCAGATGAACGCGGTCAGTCACGGTTGTGTGCCGGCCCGCTTTCGCGCCAATGTCTTGCGCACTGGAGGTGCGACGTGAGCATGACGGCGAGCGCCGCCAAGGCCCTGTGTAAGCGCGTATTGGCGGAGGCGAGTTTCGGCGATGTCCGCGTGCACGTGCGCGCGGCGAGTCGGGGTGATCTTCGCTTTGGCGCGACCCGTCCGACGACGGGCGGAGACGTCGACACGTTGGAGATCACCGTCACCGCAAGCAAGGATGGTCGCCACGCCACGGTGACCGGCAACGCCGCTGGTGCGGCCGAGTTGGCGGCGCTGGTCCAGCGGGCCGAGGCTCTCGCTGCGATCGCGCCGGTCGACCCTGGTTCGGTCGGTCCGCTGGGCAAGGTCACGCCCGCGCGGGTCCTGGCCCGCGATCCCAAGGTTGCCGCCATGGGCCCAGCCGATCGGGCAGCGTTGGTCGGCGAAGCGCTCGATACTGCCATCGCCAAGGGCGTGGAGCTTTCCGGGCACCTGCAACACGGACTTGTGGTCGATGCGTTTGCGGATCGGGCCGGGCTTCTGGTCGCCCACGAGGCGACCGATCTGGTGATGACCTGCACCGCGCGAACCAGCGACGGTACCGGCAGCAGCAAGGTGGGCGTTCGCTCCCATGGGCGTGCCTCGCTGGCGCCGAAGGCCTTGGTCGAGCGGGCCGCCGAGGTTGCGATCGGCTCGCGGGCGCCGCGGGCGATCGAACCCGGCAACTACACCGTCGTGCTCTTGCCCGACGCGGTCGCCGAGTTGCTCGATTTCCTCGTCGGAGCCATGGGGGCGCGGGCGGCGAGCGAGGGGCGGAGCTTTTTTTCGGCGCCCGACGGCGCCACCAAACTCGGGACGAAGGTGTTCGACGAGCGGGTGCGGCTATGGAGTGATCCCGCCGACCGCCAAAACCCGGCGTCCCCGCTCGGCGACGATGGCCGCCCGCAGGCAAAGGTGACCTGGGTCGAGGGCGGGGTGGTCAAGGCGCTGCACACCTCGCGCGGGTTCGCGGCCGAGCGCGGTGTGCCGCCGATCCCCGAGCCCACGTCGTTGCACATGGCCGGTGGCGACAAGGACGTCGACGGTCTGATCGCCGGGGTCTCGCGCGGGATCCTCGTGACCCGCCTTTGGTACAACCGCATGCTCGAACCGCGGCAGATCGTCGCCACCGGGCTGACCCGCGACGGCACGTTCTTCATCGAGGGGGGCAAGGTCAGCCACTCGATCAAAAACCTCCGCTACAACGACGGGCCGGTGACGATGCTGACCAAGCTGCTTGCCCTCGGTCGCGCCGAGCGTTCGGGGTTGTTCGCGGGCCGCGTCACGGTAGTTCCACCCCTGGTCGTCGAGGGATTCCGCTTCGATAGCGTCGCAGACTCGGTGTGACGCGCGTCTCGGCGCGAAGCCGATTCACGGCGGCAAAGCGTCGGTTCGCGGTCCCCGCAGGTCGACCAGATCTGCGTACGTGATCTGGCCCATGATCTCGGCGCGTGCGCCGTCGAGGCGATCGAGCCGGGCGCCGAGCTCGTCGGCGCGCTGATGCGTGGTGTGATCACGGTCGAACAGCGAGAGCACGTCGAGCAATCGGATTTGCTCGGGCGGAATCGCTGGGATCACGACTTGGATGGGTTCAGCGGTTTCGAAGAGAAAGCCGCGGCGTTCGAGGGCATCGACGATCTCGCCGACGTGATCGAGGCCAAGGCGAAACCGCTCGCCCAGGGCCTCGATCGAAATGCCGACCTGGCGGCGCGCGTAGTGATCACAAACCGCCAAGACAATTCGTGCGGCGGTGCGTCCGCTCGCGCGTTGGTAGTCGGCGCGCTCGAGCACGTAGCGGTTGACGTAACCCTGCAGCGCGATGGCCCGGCGATTGTGCACGGCGTAGGTGAGCTCGGCCCCGAGTAGCACCATCAACCACGACGCGTAGGACCAAACAATGAGGATCGGCAGGATCGCCAACGATCCGTACAATCCCTCGTAGGTGCGCAATGCAAAACGCGCCGCGTAGAACCCGAACGCGTATTTGCCGAACTCGAGCAACACCGCCGAGACGACCCCGCCGATCAACGCGGCCTGCCATCGCACCAGTGTGTACGGTAGGTAGCGGTTGAGCAGCACCAGGGCGATCACGGACGTCACCACCGGGGTGCCGACCACAAGCGATACCCCGGCCACCAGCGGCGTCGCGAGACTAAACACCATCAGCACCGGCCCGAGCGTGGCCAGGGTGTAGAACATCGTGAACTGCACCAGCAGGCTGCGGCGCCGCGCGACCCGCCAGATGCGGTTGAACGTCCGCTCGAGCGTCAGAAACAGAACGAACGCGATGATCAACGTGGCGACGAATCCAACGCCGCCCAAATGCCCCACCGTGACGTTGCGGGCCAGGCCCATCGCCCCCTCGGCCATCTCGGCCGCGCGCGAGGTCTCGGGCACCAGGGAACGGAACATGTTCTGGAGCAGCTGCGCGCCGGCGTGTTCGTCCATGAGCCCGACGAGGAGAAGCGCCACGCCGATGATCGGCACGGTCGACAGCAGGGTGTGGATGGTGAGCAGGGCCGCGAGTCCGGTGCCGCGGTCCTCGATCAGCCAACGGCGAAACACGTACATCGCCAACAGCCAGATCTTGCGGCCACGCCGCGGGCTGTATTCCGGGCCCGCCGGCAGCACCCGCGTGCGGAGCTCGTGCAGGCGCGCGAGTGCACCGGACGACCGCGACGGTGACTCGCCTTCGTCGGTCGGTGCGGCTGCCGGAGCGGCCGATGGCCCCGTGGGCGGCTGGGCGTCGTCAGCCAGTGTGGGCTCCCCAAGTCCTAGGCCAGTCCTAGGCCAGTCCTAGGCTAGTTGCGCTCGGCCGCCGCCGCCCGCTTCTTGCCGCGTTCGACCTGCTCGCGCAGCGGCTCGGCGAGCTCCTCGAGTTCGGTCCGCAGGCCGCCGAGGACTTGCTCGACCTGTGCCACCCGCTTCTCCGACAGTCCGTCGATCTCGGGCAAGGCCTCGACGAGCTTGCGCACGAGCGCGCTGGCCCTGTTGACCAGCTCGAGTTTCTCTGCGCCCTTGGGCTTGGGCCACAGCATCGAGTCGAACCGCTTGCGTAGCTCGCCGACGGTCTGCCCCTCGTCGAAGACCGCACTGCGCAGCTCTTTGATCACCTCGCGCGGGGGCTCGGGGCCCTGGTCGCGCCGGGCTCGGAGCTTACCCTCGGCGTCTTCGGGGGTGAGGCGCATGGCTTTGCCGAGGTAGTCGACCGCCTCGTAGCTGGGGATCGTCTTGGCGATCCCGTCCCAGGAGAGCACCTGCGGCGCGACGCGCTCGAGGGTGGAAAACGAGATCGTCAACTTGTCCACGGTTGCGCGTTTGAGCTGGAGCTCGCCGGCGCAATAGGCGTGGAAGTCCTCGTAGCCCCACGCCTCATGGGTGCGGGCGCGACGGATCTCGACCAACTTGCCGGCGAGCTCCACCCAGCTGCGCTTGAACTGCTGGGCGCAGCGCAAGGCATCCAAGCGGGCGGGCTCGGCACCGGTCCGCTCCAGCCGACGCAGCAGGGTCTCAAGCTTCTCGTGGGCCGCAGACATGGCGAACGCAGGCGATCTAGCACGCCCTTTCGCGACCGTGGTCGGGTTTTGCGGCTCCGGCGCGGGGCGCCGGCGACACGTGCTACGCTGCGGACGCGCCGGTGTGGGCCCACGCGCCGGCGAGCAACCCACGGAAATCAATGGTCGCGCCCGCTCCATCGCCGACGGCCATGTGGCACCCCGGCCACGGCGCCCCGACGCCGACCGCTCGGCCGTTTCGGTTCGGCGACGCCAATGCGGACGACAATCCGGGGCTGCCACCGGGGACGATCATCGGTGGACGCTACCGTGTCGTGCGCGAGCTTGGGTGCGGCGGCATGGGTCGCGTGTACGAGGCGGAGCACGTCGCGCTCGCCAACCGCGTCGCCATCAAGGTCCTCCGCGGCGATCGCAACGGCGGCGAGCGGCTCGCCCGATTCCGCCAGGAAGCCGAGGCGACCAGCCGCATCGGTCATCCAGCGATCGTCGGGGTCTCCGACTTTGGCACCGACGGCTTCCGCCTGGTTGCGGGGACGATTGGTCGCCCAGGGGCTTCCATTC
>CADEGN010000219.1 GCA_902826865.1 uncultured Myxococcales bacterium | reverse complement strand
GCATTGTCCCTCAGTATCCGCGGTGGGCGGCCTCCGCATTCTTCGCCTGCGCCCGCGGACCCGGGCGCGCGAACGCGACGCGCCGCTAAGCCCCGGCCGGATCACATCGGGCGACTTTCGCGACTCGACCACCGCCCGGCGGCGGTCCTCTCGGCAAACTTGCCCGCCACTGTCGACGGGCAAGCGCGCGGCGCAGAAACTAGGGTGGGTGTCTCATCGCGGTCCGTCACGCCGTGCTACATTTGCAATGCCCATGTCTGCGCCGACGACTGGACGCCTGCTCTTGGCGACGCCGCCCGAGCTCGTGATCCACGCTGCGCCGACACCGTGCCCCTACCTGCCAGGCAAGACCGCCCGCCTTCCCCTGCGGCTCCCGGTGCGTGCGCTCCAGCGCCACGAGTTCGAGCCGCGCCTCGACGTGGGCGATCGCCGTCAGGGCCTCTTGCTGTACCGTACCGCTTGCCCACGCTGTCGCGCGTGCGAACCGATTCGCATCGACGTAGACGCCTTCACACCGAGCCGGGGACAGAGACGCACGTTCCGCAGTGGAGAAGCGGCGCTGCACACCGAGATCGGACCGCTTGAGCCCACCGCCGAGAAGGTCGCACTCTACAACCGCCACAAGTTCGGACGTGGACTCAACTCCGGAGAGCAGGAGATCGAGCTCGACGGGTACCGATCGTTCCTCGGCGAATCATGCTGCGATAGTTTTGAGTTGCGCTATTACCTGGGCGATCGGCTGGTCGGCGTGGCGATCGTCGATCGGAGCCAGCGCTCGCTGTCGGCCGTCTACTGCTACTTCGCCCCCGATCTGCCCAGGCTTGGGATCGGCACCTACTCGATCCTCAAGCAGGTGGCGCTGTGCCGCGCATGGGGCCTACGCCATCTATACCTCGGTCTGTACATCAGGGACTGCGCGTCGATGGCGTACAAAGCTCGGTTCCTTCCGCATGAGCGGTTGTTAGATGGCCAGTGGACAGTCATTCCGCGGGGCAGCGCGGCGGATTCTGACGCCGACGAATGAGCCAATGAGTTGCGCCCCAGGCGGCGCTCGTGCAGCATTCGGGCAAGGTGTCGATCGACGTCGACAGTGAGGTCGGACGGCTACGCCGCGTGTTGATCCACCGGCCGGGCGACGAAATCGTGCGTATGACGCAGCACGATCTCGCGGGGATGCTGTTCGACGACATCCTTGCGCCCACGGAGACTCAACGCGAGCACGACGTGATGGTCGACATCATGCGCGCGGCCGGAGCCGAGGTCGAGCTGTTCCACGAACTGCTCGAAAGCGCCCTGGCGAGTGCCCCCGACCAGTCGCGGTCTGAGTTACTCGAGAGAATTTGTGAGTGTGGCGGCGCGCCAGAGCTCGCCGAAGAGCTCTCAACTTGGCCCGCCGCTCGCCTGGCCCATGGGCTGATCGCCGGGGTGTACTGGGACGAGTTCCGCACGAGCCGCCACAGCCTGGCCCACCTCCGCGACGAGTTGGCGGCCGGTCGGCCCATGGCACTGCGACCAATTCCCAACCTCATGTTCATGCGCGACCCCTGCATTTCCGTCTACGATCACGTGTTGGTCGCGCGCATGGCCACGAACGCCCGCGCACGCGAGCCCCTGGTCGTCGCGTTCGCGCTGCGCTGGGCAGCATCGGGAGCGGGCGAGGCACTCGAATTCGCCGAAGACGATGTCACACGTGACAGCACGTTCCACTCTCTCGAAGGTGGCGACGTGCTCGTTCTATCGCGCGGGGTCCTGATGATCGGCTGCTCCGAGCGCACCACTGCCCAGACGATCGAGCGTCTCGCCCATGAAGTCCTGTTTCCTCGACACGCGGATCTGCAGTCGATCTACGTGGTGATGATGCCGCACATGCGATCGGTCATGCACCTCGACACGATCCTAACCCAGATCGACCGCGGCCTTTTCGTCGGCCACGCACCTATGGTCGGCGCGGTACGTTCGGACGACGCGCTTCCGATCGCGTGTCTCCGACGGGGTGCCGGTGCAAGGCTGCTGGGCAATGCCACCGTTGTGGATGTGCTTCGCGAAGAGTTCGGCGATGACGTCGAGGTCGTGCCTTGTGGCGGCGACGATCCGCTCTTCCAAGAACGGGAGCAGTGGACGGACGGCGCCAACGCGGTGTGCATGGCGCCGGGCCGGATCCTTCTTTACGCCCGAAACACCCATACGGTCGCCGCCCTCACCAAGCACGGATTTCATGAGATCCGCCTCGCCGCGGTACTGCCGGCGGAGCAACGCGCGCAGCTCGTGGCGGAAGGAATGGCCGCCGAACGAACCGTATTCACGTTTTCCGGGAGCGAGCTCTCCCGCGCACGCGGCGGCGGCCGCTGCCTGACGATGCCACTTGTGCGTGACAGGATCGACCGATGATCGCTAGCAACCGCTCCGATTGGCCGCAAACCACGGCGCAGCCCACCGCGGTCGTCGCCATGGGTGGGCACGCGTTCATTCAGTCCGGCGAGACCGGCACCTACGAAGAACACGAGCGCAACGCCCGTATGATCTGCCGGGAGCTCACCGTCTTGGTCGAACGCGGCTACCGGATGGTGATCACCCACGGCAATGGACCCCAGGTCGGCGACCTCCTCCTGCGTCAGGAGCTCACCCGCGACTCGATGCCGCGCTGGCCGCTCGACGTGCTCGTCGCGCAAACCGAGGGAAGCCTGGGCTACCTCATGCAACGAGCGCTGCTCAACGAGCTACGCTCGCGCGGGATCCATCGCTACGTCGTCAGCATGATCACGCAGGTGGTTGTGGACCCAAACGACGCCGCGTTTGGCAACCCGGCCAAGCCGGTGGGCCCATTCATGCGCCAGGAGGAAGCCGAGCGTCTGCGCGACCAGTTCGGCTGGATCGTCCGCGAGGATGCGGGTCGCGGCTGGCGGCGCGTGGTGCCGAGCCCAAAGCCCGTGCGCATCGTTCAAGCAGAGATGGTCCGCGAAGCGGTGCACTCGGGGAATATCGCCGTTGCCGGAGGCGGCGGCGGAGTACCCGTCACGCTCGATCCCGCAGGCGATTACGTCGGGGTCGAAGCGGTGATCGACAAGGACCTCACCTCAGGCGTGCTCGCGACCGATATCGGCGCAGAGTTACTCGTGATTCTCACCGCGGTCGATGCTGTCTATCTCGACTGGTCCACGCCGAATCGTCGTCGCGTCGGCGCGGTAACGATGTCCGAGTGCGAGCAGTACATTGCGAACGGCACCTTCCCCGCCGGCTCGATGGGACCGAAGGTCGAGGCGATCTTTGGGTTTCTCGAGCGGGGGGGCCGACGGGGCCTGATCACCGATCCTCAGTCGTTGCGTGACGCCCTGGACGGGCGCGCCGGCACGCACTTCATCGGGCGGATCTAGGCCGCAGACCCGCAGGGGCTCGCGCCGGAGGGGCCGAGGGTGGCGTCGGCGCTCGGTCGGCTTCGGCGTCGGCCCGACGCGCGGCCCGGAGATTGCCAAATGGTAGGTCCGCCGGTCACGCTCCAGGCGGCCATGCGCGTCCGCGTCGAATCTTGGCTCGCCAGCGCGTCGGTGGCGGCGACCTCGACCTACGCGATCGCGGCGGCATTCACCGCGTACTTCGCCATGTACGCCGTCCGCAAACCGTTCGCGACCGCGACGTTCGAGGGGCAGATTGTCTTCGGCATACAGCTGAAGATCGCTCTCGTCCTCGGGCAGGTCCTGGGTTACGCCACGTCGAAGTTCCTCGGGATCAAGTACGTCTCCGAGATCGCGCCGGAGCGACGGGCGCTCGCATTGGTGCTCTTGCTTGGTGCCGCGGAGCTCGCGCTCCTTGCGTTCGCGGTACTGCCCCCGGCCGGGCAGGTTGGCGCGATGTTTTGCAATGGGCTGCCGCTCGGCGCGATCTGGGGCCTGGTGTTCGGTTTTCTCGAGGGGCGACGCACGACCGAGATCCTCGGCGCCGGCCTCTCGACTTCGTACATCGTCTCGAGCGGCGTGGTGAAGTCCGTCGGCCGTTGGTTGTTGCTACAGGGCGTGAGCGAGGCGTGGATGCCAGTCCTCACGGGACTCCTCTTTGTCCCGCCGTTTCTGCTCGCCGTGTGGATGCTCGATCGGATTCCGCAGCCGAGCGCCGAAGACGCCGCCGCGCGCGTGCGACGGCTACCGATGTTCGGGGACCAGCGCAAGGCTTTTGTCGGTCGGTTCCTCGGCGGCATCGTCGTGCTGTGCGTTGCGCACGTGTTGCTCACCGCGTATCGGGACTTCCGCGACAACTTCGCTGCCGAGATTTGGACAGCGTTGGGGCTCGGACAGGCCCCCGCCGTGTTCACGTACTCGGAGATCCCCGTCGCTGTCGCGGTTGTTGCCGGACTTGCCGCCGTTTACCGTGTCGACGACAATCGACGCGCCTTCTTCGCCGTCCACCTGCTCATGGGCGGCGGCGCCGTACTCATCGGAGCAGCGACGTTCGCGTTCGACGCAGGGTGGATCTCGGGCACCGCCTGGATGATGGCCGTGGGCATCGGCCTTTATCTCGGCTACGTGCCCTACGGGACGGTATTGTTCGATCGACTGATCGCCGCCACCGGAACGGTTGGGACTGCGGTATTCATGATCTACGTGGCCGATTCGTTCGGCTATCTCGGTTCGATCGTGGTCCTGCTGATCAGGAACTTCGGACATTCGGAGCTCTCGTGGCTCGACTTCTTCCGCGGGTTCTCGTACCTGTGCGCCGCGCTGGCCACGGCCGCTTTTGCGATCAGCGCGTGGTACTTCGGCCGCCGAACGCTCCGGCGCGGGGACGGTGAAGCGTGAGCGAAACGCGAAGGTCGACTGTGCTCGACCGCATCGGCGCACGCGCGTGGTTCGCCGGCCGCGACCTCTCACCGCGTGCGCATCTCGTATTGGGCCTGTTGCTCCCGGCCTATGTGCTCGCCGCCAACATGTGGCGCGTCCGCAAGTTCACCGTCGACGACGCCTACATCTCGTTTCGTTACGCCGCAAACCTCGCCGCCGGGGAAGGGCTCGTCTACAACCTCGGCGAGCCCATCGAGGGGTACACGAACTTCCTATGGACCGTGCTCATCGCCGCCGGCTTGCCGCTGGGGATCGACCCCCACTTGAGCAGCAAGCTCCTGGGGGCAAGCGCCGCGCTCGGCACCCTGTGGGTCGCCTACCGAATGAGCGCGCGGGCGCAGCCGCTCGGCGGTGTCCCATGCGTTGCCACCTGGTTGCTCGCGGTGTCGTCGACGACCTCGTCGTGGGCGGTATTCGGGCTGGAGACGCCCCTCTTTACGTTCCTGGTGACCCTCGGCACCTGGCGCATGTTTGCGGAGACTGAGCGCGAGTATGCACTCCCGCTCTCCGGCCTGATATTCGCGATCGCCGGGCTCACACGCCCGGAGGCGCCGCTGTTTTTCGGCCTACCCATGCTGTTTCTCGGGCGGCGGATCTTCGCCCGCCAGAACCTCCTGCGTATCGCTCTGTTCGCGCTACCCATCGGTGCTCACCTTCTGTGGCGGCACGCCTATTACGGCCAATGGACGCCGGCGACATTCTCGGCCAAAACTGGCGACCTCGCGGCTCAGTGGAAGAGCGGGCGCACCTACGTGATCGGATGGTTCGAGCATAGCGGCCCCGTGGTGTTTCTCGCGTTCGCCGGCGTTGGACTGTCCGTAGCCCGGCGTAGCCGCGAACTGCTGACGATCACGTGCGTCATGATCGCGGTGTTTGCCTACGTGATCCTCGTCGGCGGCGACTGGATGTCGTATTTCCGTTTTCTCGCGCCGGCGGAGCCGTTTGTATACGTCTTGGTCTGTGTCGCCGTGCGACAGATGGCCCAGGGGCGCGCGCCAGCGGTGTTGGTCGCGCTCACGTTGACCGCGGCGTGGACCGGTGTGCAGCGCTACTTCGGACTGCGCGAGGCCCAGAACAAGTTCATCAAGGAAGAGAAGCGATTTTGGGACCACACCGCGGGCCGGGTCGCGACGTGGCTGGTAACGCACGGAACGCCCGGACGCGTGGCGCTCGGCGACATCGGCTTCGTCGGTTGGCGGACCAACTACCCGATCCTCGACCTCCTCGGACTGGTCGATCCTGTGATCGCCCGCTTGCCCGGCGGATACACGAAGAAGACCGGCCCGGGTTATGCCGAACGGTTCTTTGACGTAATGCCTGAGTGGGCGGTGTTGATTCACACCGGCCAGGAGTGCAAGAAGGCATCGCTCAAGGCCGTGCGCCTTATCGTCGAAGATGATCGCTTTCGTCGCGCGTACACCCTGCAGGAGAATTTTCGAATCAACGCGGACGGCAGCTGGTGCGTATTCAAGCGCACCGGCGCATGATCGCCCGCGTCGCGACGTGTTAGTCTCGGTAACGATGCTGCCCGCCGGCGTTTCGCACTTCACCCCCACGCTCGCGCTGCATGTGTTCGACGCGCCCGAACCCGGTCCGACCGCCCTCGTTCAGGCCGGGATCCACGGCGACGAAATCGCCGGCGTCCATGCCCTTGCAGAGCTGCTCGAGGAAGGCATTCGACCGAGCCATGGCCGCCTCATCGTCGTACCAGTGATGAACCCGCCCGCCTACCGCGCGCGCGAACGCACCAGAGTCGGCGGTCTCGACCTGAACCGTTGCTTTCCCGGCGACGCTACCGCACCAGAACCTGAGCGTCGGCTCGCACGAATGTTCATGGACCTGGTCCTCTCCGAGCGCCCGGCCCTGGTTGTCACCCTGCATGAGAGCCGCAAGCGCTACGATCCGGCGGTAACGCCGTCGTTTGGGCAGACCATCGTCTACGGCGTCGAGAACCGCCCGCCGATCGTCGATCGCACGATCGCCGCCCTAAATGCCCGTTTCACCGACGGGGCCGAGCAGTTTGTCCCGCTCTACTACCCGGTTGCAACCTCTTCCACGGAAGTGATCGTGGGTGCCGTCGACTGCGTAGGTCTGTGCATCGAGACGTGGTCGGGCTTCGCCGAAGCCCGCCGAATCGAGATGCAGCGGGCGACTGTCGAGATTCTCCTCGACGACATTGGCGTGCGACGAGCACCGCGCGGATAGGCAACGCCTCCGGACGCGGGTTGGCGCAACCAGCGCTCGGCAGCCGATCCGCGGAGAGGAGGCGCTAGCCGTGATATGCTCGGCATACATGCGCGACGGAAGATTGGTCGCAACCGTCTTCGCGGTCAGTCTGGTTTACGCGATCGCCCGCTACAGCGTGTTCAAGGGCGTGCAGTGGGCACACCTGCCGATCTACGTCGTGAACAAGGCCGTCGCCGTGACGGCACTGGTGTCGCTGGGCATCTCCCGCGTCGTGTACGAAAAAGCGCGGCGCAAGCGGTTCGGCTTGCTCGCCGCAGTGCTCGCCGCGTTACACCTGATGCTCTCGTACATGGTGCTCAGCCCCTACTACATGCCGAGCCTATTCAAGCAGAGCAACGTGATGACGTTGGAGGCGGAGCTGTCGATGCTCACAGGCGCGACCGCAGCCTGCATCCTGCTGTGGCTGGTGCACGCCACGGCGACGCACCCGACTGCCGGCCAGCCCCATGGCACCAGCCTTGTGCGAGGGTTCGGCCGCGCGATCCTCGTGCTCGCCGCGTTTCACGTGGCGCTATACGGATCACCGGATTGGGCGTCGCCGTCGAGGTGGCCCGGCGGTCTTCCCCCTATCACGTTGCTGTCGTGCGTCGCGGCCATCGCGTTTTTCCTCCTGCCGAGGGCGCGCAGCGAGCCGAAGGGTTGATCGTCGGTTCGGGAAGCCTGACCGAAACCGAGACGACACCCGGGTGGCGAGCGTTTCGAATCGCACCGCACGACCGCCCCGTCAAGGACCCGGATCATCGACCGACCCGGGGCAGAGCGCCGCGAGCATCAGGTCAGGGTGCTCCGGCCACGGCGGATGATCGGCGCTTCGCGCATCGACCATCTCATCGATCAGCGTGCCCTGCGTGACGCCCTGGGCGATCGGAAGATCCGAATAGATGGGATCACGCATCGCCTCATCGAGACCGATCCACGTCGCGCCCTCGGCTTCGTATGCGGCGAGCAACGGCTCGACGCGGCCAAACGTAGCGCCCACAGCAATCAAATACGAAAGCATTCGTAGATTGTCTACACCCGCACCCGTGCAGCCCAGGATCCGCGCGCACGCGACACAATCCCGCGCTGCGGTGTGCCGCCTCACGCGTCAGCGGCGACATCGCATGGCCGAACTGCGCCGGCGCCCCGCGAAACCCCGTCCCCGGTTTGATCTCGTTGCGCGCGCGCGGTAGACCAAACAAATGGATACCGCCGCCCGACCGAGCACACCCAAACCGGCCCCTGCCTACGAAGGTGCAGCGCTCCGGCGTCGGGCCGACGAGATCTTCGAGGCGACGAGCCCTTACCCCGGGGCCGGGTTCCGCAATCACTGCAAGCGGCTGTTCCGTCTGACCTCGATGCTGATGGCGAAACGCCGGGTCGAGTTCGATGCCGACCTCGCGTACTTCATCGCCATGGTTCACGACCTCGGAATCGTCAGCGAGCAAGACCAGGGCCACAACTACCTCGAGCGTAGCCGGGCGCTGTTCCACCGCGAGACAGCTTCGATCACGCTCCCCGCCACCGCTGAGATCATCGATGAGTGTCTCCTCTACAACCATCGCTTGCTCCCGGTCCCAAACCTCAGCGCGCCGGCCGAGTGCTTCCGTAACGCGGTGAAGATCGAGCACAGCCACGGCTTGCTCCGCTATGGGCTCGATCGAGCGGAGGTGAAGGCGCTGTTCGATGAGCACCCGCGGGACAACTTCGATCGCGTGCTCGTCGATTTCACCTGGCGCACGATCAAGCGTGAACCCCTTACAATCGTCCACGGGATCTTCTTCTAGGAATCTAGCCATGTCCGACATCGATCCGCAGCTTCGCACCGAGCTTGAGGCCGCCGCGTTCCGCCGTTTGGTCGCCCACCTGCAGGAGCGCACCGATGTCCAAAACATCGACCTCATGAACCTCGCCGGGTTCTGCCGCAACTGCCTGAGCAAGTGGTACGCGGCCGCCGCCACCGAGCGCGGCAACGCGATCGACCTCGAAGCCGTCCGCGAGTACGTCTATGGGATGTCGTACGCCGAGTGGAAAGCCCGCTATCAGAAGTAGCCCGCCGTGAAGCAGCTACGCCACCACGGCGAATCTTTCACCGTCCGCACGGCCGGCCGCGGAACCAACGATGTCACGCGACGTGTTCAGGAGATCGTTGCGCGCGCCGGGCTCGGCGCCGGGCAGTGCACCGTGTTCGTCCATCACACAAGCGCTTCGTTGATCCTGTGTGAGAACGCCGATCCGCAAGTTCGCGACGACCTCGAAGCGTTCGCGGCGCGACTTGTGCCGGATGGTGATCCGCTCTTTCGCCACACGGACGAGGGCGACGACGATATGCCGGCGCACGTGCGCTCGATCCTAACCCACGCCTCGCTGACGATTCCGGTGACGGGAGGCCGTTGCGACCTCGGTACGTGGCAGGGCGTGTATCTCTGGGAGCATCGCCACGCCGGTCACGACCGGCGAATTTCGGTGTCGGTGATCGGGAGCTGAGCGATGCGAGAGCGCCACAGCGAGGTCGCGCACAAGCTGTCGCGAACGATGACCAAGACGATCTCCACCTGGAAACTGGTCGAACCAGGTGATCACGTGATGGTGGCGGTCTCTGGCGGAAAAGACAGCTACACGCTGCTTGATTTGCTCTGGCACGCGCGCGCCCGGGCCCCCTTCACCTTCGATGTCACCGCGGTACACCTCGACCAAGCCCAGCCCGGCTACGACGGCGCGCCGCTGCGCACGTGGCTAGAAGGCTTCGGCGCACCGTTTCAGATCATCCGCCGCGATACGTATAGCAAGGTCGTCGAGCTGGTGCCGGATGGAAAGAGCTATTGCGGACCATGCTCACGAATGCGACGCGGCGTGCTCTACAACGTTGCCGCCGAGCTGGGCTGCAACAAGATCGCTCTTGGCCACCACCGCGACGACGCGCTCGAGACCTTGCTCCTCAACCTGTTTTATGCGGGCAAGCTCCAGGCGATGCCGGCGATCTACACCACGGATGACGGCCGCTTCCGGGTCATCCGCCCGCTCCTCGAATGCGCCGAGGTGGATATCATTGCGCACGCGCAGACGAGCGGTTACCCGATCCTGCCGTGCAACCTGTGCGGTTCCCAAGATGGCTTGCGGCGCGACGCCATGACCAAGTTGCTCGACGCGCTCGAGGGCGACAACCCCAATGTCCGGGCAGTCATGCTCAACGCCCTGCGCAATGTCCAACCGAGCCACTTGCTCGATCCCAACGTGCGCCGCGACTCAAGTGCGGACGGTCCTAGCCTGCGCGTGCTCGTCGACGAGTGACCCAGGTCGTCGCTGTTACGCAGACGGTCCGCAGCTCGGGCAGCGCGCCGCGGCTCAGCTCGGACCGCATGTCCGCATAGCGGATGCATATTCATGCAAGCGAGATGCGACAGATGCAGCTTTCGCCTTCGTCGCGGCGCTTCTCTCTTGTCACCCCGCCCCTGCGGATGTCATTGGCTTCTCATCATGCTGCTGCGCGACGTAATCGGGAAGAAACTCGGTGTGTGTGTCTCGGGCGGGCTCGACAGCCGCACGGTGACACGCCGGCTGCTCGACGCGGGTTGTGAGTTGCTGTGCTTCACGGCAGATCTCGGACAACCCGACGAAACAGACATGGACAATGTCCGTCTGCGCATGGAGGCGACCGGCGCGAAGTCGATTGTCGTAGATCTGCGCGAGCAGATGGCCGAAGCGTGCTTCGCGATGATCAAGGCCCAAGCGACCTACGACGGCGGATACTGGAACACGACCGGGATTGCCCGAGCGGTGACGGTGAAGGGCCTACTGCCCGCGTTGCGCGAGCACGGCTGCAACGTCTTGGTTCACGGCGCGACTGGGCGAGGCAACGACCAGATCCGCTTCGAACGCTACACCAATGCCCTCGATCCTCAGATGGCGGTGTATGCACCGTGGCGCGATCCAGGCCTACTCCAGCAGTTCCCCGGGCGCAAGCAGATGGCTGCATACCTTCAGACGGTGGGAATCGAGGCGAGCGTGGCTAAGAAGCGGTACTCGACCGACGCCAACCTCGCGGGGTTGAGCCACGAAGCCGAGGATCTCGAAGATATCGAGACTTCGTGTTTGATCGTTGACCCGGTGATGTGCGCGTGGCCCCAACACGCGCCCGATGCCATCCAGGACGTCACCTTGTCCTTCGAGCACGGCGTGTGTGTCGCAATCGACGGTGAGCGCCTTCGCCCGCTCTCGCTCATGCAACGGGCCAACGCCGTCGGCGGTCGCAACGGCATCGGCCTGGCCAATGCGCTTGAGAACCGCATCATCGGCACCAAGAGCCGGGGCGTATACGAGGCGCCCGGCATGGAACTACTCGGTCGGGGGCTCGCGACGATCTACCAGGCCGTGCTCGACCGCCGGGCGACAGCATGGCTACGGGAGGCCGCCAATACCATCGCGCAGATGGTTTACGATGGCCGCGTTTTCGATCCGACGGCACGCGCGGCGATGGCTGGCATCGACGTACTTGCCGAGCACGCCACCGGCGACGTCACCCTCGGCCTCTACAAGGGCAACACGTTCGTGCAGCGCATCGCGACGTGTCCGAGCTCGCTGTACAACCCCGCCGACGCATCCATGGAAGCGAGTGACGGCCTCGATCCGCGTAGCAGCCAGGGGTTCGTCGAAGTTCTGCGGGTCGAGGCAGTTGCCCTGGCGAAGGCTGGACAAGTCCGATCGACGCATATTCGCTCGTGATCCCTTTGACGCCGCGCGACCGGGTTGCGCTGCTCGGTCGCGCATGTACTCACGACCCGCAATCGCTACGAGGTTACCGATCCAAATACTGGGATGGTGTTGCACGCCGGCGAACTATCGGGTGGAGCTGGCGGCTTTTTTTCGCGGCTGTTTCTCAAGTCCGGTCGAGCGTTCACCATCGAGTTCCGCGAGCCGAGCGGTCAGCTCGCGCTTACGATGCGTCGTCCGTTCACGTTTCTCTTTTCGCGCGCGACGATCTCCGACGAGACCGGCACGCTGGTGGGCACGATTCGTCAGCGCTGGGCGTGGTTCGCGCGCGCTTTCGATGTCGAGGACGACAGCGGCCGGGTGCTAGCATCGCTGCATGGTCCCTTCTTCCGCCCGTGGACGTTTCGCGTGATGCTCGGCGCCCGGCAGATCGGTGCGATCAAGAAGATGTGGAGCGGGATCGGCAAGGAGATGTTCTCCACCGCCGACAACTTCGAAATCGAGCTCGCTGCCGGCACATCGCCACAGTTGCGGCCGTTATGCCTGGCGGCGACCTTGCTCATCGACTTCGTTTACTTCGAGCGCAGCGGTTGAGCACTTGGTGGCCGCGAGAACGCCGACCCTCACGGATCCTTGGGCGACTCGGGCTCGTCCGCGGCGAAAAAGCAGGCATCGTCGGTCGGTTCACACACGAGCAGCCCGTTGCGACCGCACGCGCGGACTCGCCAGGTCTCGACGTCGCCACCGACCAACTCGACCTCGATCCGAGACGGCCGGCAACCAGTGAGCTCGGCCGCGATGCGGCGAGCCTCGGCCGCAGGCGCCCGAAGGGCCCGCACAATCGCCAGTGATAGCAAAGCGACTGCGACGTAACCGTACGGGTTTGGACCTTCGGGTCTTGGCCGATACGGCCGGATCAAGG
>CADEGN010000218.1 GCA_902826865.1 uncultured Myxococcales bacterium | reverse complement strand
AGCCCTCGACCTCGGGAACAAACCAGTAGCTCGCGCCGACCCGGACGCCGCCCGCGTCCTTCCAAAACCGCGGCAGGTGCTGGACCACGCCCTTGGTCCCGGCCGAACCGCCGAAGTTCTCGGGGTCGGAGAGGGCGGAGCCGGCGTTGGGGAAGTCGCAGTTTCTGTCCGGGATCGCGCGGTCGAGCAAGCATTGGCGATCAAAGACCGACCAGCGGGTGTAGTCGGCGAACACGCGGATCTCATACTTGGCCGTCGGCCGGGCGCGGAAGCCGATGCGCACGATGTCGGGCATCGTCTGCTGGAGCTCGACTTTCTGCTCTTCCGGCGTGGCGACCGCGAGTGCATTGTGCAGCGTGCCCTTGAGGCGCATGCCGCCGGTGATATTCGGCTGACTGGTGTACGACACGCCGATGAAGTACTTCCCGAGTTTCAGCACGTCGTAGATCGCGCCGATCCCGAAGCCGCCCTGCCAGCCCTTCGCGTCGAGGTAGCTGCGGCCCTCCTGAAGGCGCTGGGCGTCGCCGGTGCCCTCGATGAGGTTGTCGCTGCCGTCGGCATTGCGCGCGCGGATCGTCTCGACAGAGCTGCGGATCGCACTGCCGGTGACGCCGAGCGACAACCCGATCTTGCGGATGTTGAAGCCAAGGCCGCCGGTGATGTACATCGAGCGGACCGTGCCATCGATGGTGTACCAGCGCTGCACGCCATCGACGGCGCCCGGAAACTGCTCGTTGCCGGCGTAGGTCTTGTTCTTGTCCCACACGGCCGAGCCGCCGAACGGGAACGAGAGCGCCAGGCCGCCGTAGATCCAGTTGGTGCCGAAGTCCGAGCTGATGCCGGCGAAGGGCCCGACGACGGCGTTAAACAGCGTGGCCTTGCCGTCGTTGGCGCCGGGGGCGATCTGCAGCGTCTCCGGCGTGTTGACCTCGCTGCCCGGGCGCGTGTAGTTGGCGAAGCGCAGCGCGAGCGTGGCGTCGACGAAGATGTGCGTCCCCTTCGACAACGCGATCCCGGCGGGGTTGTAGTAGAGCGCTGTCGGGTTATCGGTGGTGGGATGGCCGTGCTCACCGCCGAAGCGGGCAGCCGATAGGCCGGACGCCGAGGCCGGCGCGCTCCACAGCGCCGCAGTCGCGAGGACCACACAGCTGGAAAACAGGATCGCGCTTTTACGCCTGGCGGAGGTCGCAGTCGGAAGGGCCATGACTTCGTCCGAAAATGGGTGGATCACACGCGGGGGCGGGGCCAAGCGAGACCGCCGGACCCGGCGCGGCTGGACTCTACTATCTTGTCGGCTTGGCCGGGGACAGAAGTTGGGGCATCATCGCCGGGTCCATGTCGCCGAGCGCAAGGTCTCAAGCGCGGCGCGGGTGGACGGAGCTTGTCGCTATGATGCTGACCCGACCGCGTTCGCCCGTCCGTGCCCATCCTCGCCCACGGCTTGGCCCGACTGCGACCATGGGCGTGCTGCTGGCCGCGTTGGCTCCCATGCTCGGGGGCTGCCCCAGTCCCGACGCCGAGGGCAAGTTCAACAAGTTCCTCGATCAGACCGAAGACGAGCGCGCAGACGCGGCCAACGTGAAGCTGGACATGGGCGGGTCGTTGGCCGACATCACCGGCAACTTCCTGTTCGCGCTCCGAGCCAACATCAGCACCTACCCCCTGCAGTTCTACGCCACCGTGACGTTCACCGCCGCGGGTGACGGCGGCACCTTCTCGATGGATCTGCAACCGCTCAGCCTGAACCTGGCGAACGAAACAGAGCCCCGCGAACCTGTGGGCGATACCGTGAGTTTCGCCGATGTGGCGGTCTCGGCCGCGGGCGCCTTCGAGGCCGTCACCACCACCGAGCTCCGCGTCCCCGGCATGGCCAATCCGATCACAGGTGGGGACATCGCGGTCCAGCCCGGGATGAAGCTCACCGGGGTGATCCAAGGCCCTGATGTCTTCTGTGGCACCGTCGATGGGATGGTGACCGAGCCGATCCCGTTGGCGCTCTCGCCCGGCTCCACGTTTGGCGCCGAGCGCGTGATGTCGATCGACATGCTGCCGACGACGGTGATTAAGGAATGCCCGATGCCCGACGGCGGGACGAGCTCGGGAACCACCGGGCCGGCCGGCAGCAGCACCACCGACGGAAGCACGAGCGCCGCCACGACTGATGGCACCACGGCCGGGACGGACACCGGCACCGGCACGACCGATGCCACTGGAACCGGTACGACGACGGACGGGACCTCCGGTGGCAGTACCACAGCTGGCTGATGCCGGACCACCGCCATCCGCATGGACCTTTCCGCTTGGGCCGGTGCCGGGCGCCGCGGAGGTTCGCGTTCGCGTGCTCGCCGGCTACGGCCTGAACTGCGAGGCGGAGACCGCGGCCGGATTTCGCATGGCCGGGGCCGAAGTGGAGATCGTCCACACCGGCGCGTTGATCGAGGCCGGGGCCGCGGGCCTGCGCGGCGTGCACTTGCTCGCGTTCGTCGGCGGGTTCGCGTTCGGTGATCACATCGCGTCGGGGCGCGTGTTGGCCAACCGCTTGCGTTTTGCCATGGGCGACGCGCTCGCGCGCTTTGTCGATGATGGCGGGCACGTCATCGGGATCTGCAACGGCTTTCAAACGATCACGAAGCTCGGGCTGCTTCCCGCGCTCGACCGACCGCACGGACAACTCGGCGTTCAGCAGGTCAGCGTCGTCGACAACGATCGGCTCGGGTATCACGACGGTTGGGTGCGGCTTGGGATCGATCGCACGAGTGTGTGCGCGTTCACCCGCGACGCGAGTGGATCTCCACTCGAGGTGCCGAGTCGACACGGCGAGGGCAAGATCGTGTTCGCGGATGTCGACGCGCGCACGCGCGTCCGTGCCGCGGGTTGCGTACCGATGGCCTACCTCGATGCGGATGGCGCCCCCACCGAGCGCTGGCCCGAGAACCCGAACGGATCGGCGGAGGGCATCGCAGCGCTCTGCGACACCACCGGGCGGGTGTTCGGCGTCATGCCCCATCCGGAGGCGCACCTCTATTTTGACAATCACCCCGACGCGCGATTGTGGCGACAGCAAGGCTACGACGGTCGCTACGGCGACGGCGTCGGGATCTTGATGAACGGCGTCCGCGCCGTGCTCGCGGCCTAGAGCACCGAACAGGTTGAAACGCGGCCGAGGACGCCGTTAGCGGCGATTCTGGCAGCAGCCGGTGGCTCCAGCGGCCGGCCGCAGCGTGCAACGGGGCTTGGCGGCCACGGCGCGCCGCCGCGAGCCGCCAAACCATGCCAAGTTCGGGCCTATGGCGGACGACCTTGGTGACCTTGGCTCGCATAGCGACCTCGACACGCTCCGGCGTAGCGGCCGTGGCAAGCTGATCCTCCTTGGGGCGTTGATCGTGGCGGCCGCCGGTGCCGCGGCCTACACGTTCACGCGCAAGTCGGGCACCGGCAACCCGGAGGAGGCCGGCCGGGTGTTCGTCGTCACCCGCGGAACGAGCGTCGGGTACAGCAGTGTGCTGGGTGATCTGGGCTTCGAGGCCAAGGAGGGGACCCTGCTCGCCTTCGAGAACAAGGCCAAAGACGAAGTCCCGGATCTCGAGGGCAAGACGGGTCTGGCCGCAGTGTTCGCCCTCGCCGATCGCTTTGGCTGGGGATACGTCGCCATCGAAGATCCCGGCAACGTCGATTTTTCGGGCCTCGAGATCGAGGGCGGGACCCCGAGCTTCGCAGCCGACGCGAAGTGGGCGGTGCTGTCGGTGGGCGACTTCGCCTTTCCCCATCGACTCACGGTCAACCCACCGCCGAGCAAGGTCATGCGCGGCGTCGAGTTGCCGCTGCTCGGTGCCCTGTTCGAGCAGGAAAAACTCGCGGTCTTGCGCCAGCCGGACAAGCTCGCCGTCGCCGAGCTGCAGCTACGTGACCGCCTCAAGGCGGCGGTCGAGAAGCTCGAGCAGATCCCCGAGGCGGAGCAGCTGGCGGAGAGGATCGTCGGCGACGTGCGCAAGCTGCTCGTCGACGACGAGCGGCTCGATCCCAAGCCAGCGCTCATCGGCGATCCGCTCGAAAGCGGCGACGTGTATCCGCTGCCGGATGGCCGGATATTGGGCGTCACTCGCAGCATTGAGTTGTACAGCCGCGACGCAATCCGTGGCGAGCTGAAGCTCGGTGGCGACGAGCGGTTCTTGGTCGGTGCGGCGGTCGGGGAGCCGTCGGCGCGGACGCCTTGCGCCGGCTTGGCGGGCGGTGCGGTGGCGAAAGCCGATCTCGCGGGCCAGATGATCGCGGAAGGCGGGAGTGCGGTCGCGCTCGACCTCTTGTCCGAGGGCGAGGTCGTCTGGCGCTGGGATGCCAAGGCGGCGGCCGCCGACGCCGGGGGCTGCGGCTTCGTGCGCCAGGGGGTGCTCCCGAAGATCCCACGCGACGGTGGCAACGCCGCGGCGCTGTCATCCGCAGGGAAAGTCGCAACCGTTCGCAATTCCGATGGCGCCGCTGTCGTCACAGTCCGCGCCCCCGGCGGCGACCAGGACGATCTGGGGCTCGTCGCCGGCGCAGACCTGCAGACCATCGTTTGGCTCGACGACGACCACCTCGCGACCCTTGCGACCCTCGACGATGGCACCGCCGAAGCGATCCTGTTGCTGAGCGTCGCCGATCCGATGAAGGTCCTCGCGATTCCCGGCTCGGCGTTTGGGGTGGGCCGCTCGATCGACGCCGTGGTTGCGGTTCCCGGTAAGCCTTCGCTCGTGGCGGTGGTGGAGGAGGAGGTTGGAGAGGAGCGTTTGGCGCGGCTCGATCTGCCCGCGTCGTACGCCGAGCTGTTCGCCAAGCCGCCCGCGGATCCCAGCCGTCCTGCGGTCGCGCTGGCAGGGCAGCCGACTCTGATCACGCTGGATCCGTCGGGTCTGTCGGTCACGACGCTCGCGGCGCGAGGGGTGATCTGGAACCCGAAGATCTCCGCCGATGGTCACCACGTCGTGTTCGCCGTGAACGGCTCGGTCGTGGACAAGGACGGCACGAACGACGACGAGATCGCAATCGCGGATGTGGCGGGCAAGGGCATGAAGATCCTGACCAGCAATGCGCTCCGGGACCGCGATCCGTATTTCACGGTCGATGGTCGCCACATCGTGTTCGCCACGCGCGTGGAGATCCCGCGCACCAATTGGGTGATCACCGTGCCCCGCGTGATCGCGGCGCCGTAGGCTTCCAGAGGATTAGAACTGGCGGTCGCCGCGCACGGGATAGCGTCCCTCGCAGGCAACTGCCACATCCCCAACGCGGGCGTCCACCCGCCGCACCAGCTCCCCGTGCAATGTCAGCGGCGGTCGGGGGCCTTCTCCGTCGAGAGCCGTGATGTTGCCGTCGACGCGGGTGACGAGCTCGCCCTCGGACGCGAGGCTGTCGAGGTTCTCGACCAACCCGATCGCAAAGGTTCCGGCGGCGTCGATCGAGCCCACCAGCTCGACGTTCGCGATTCGGATGAGGAGCACCCCGTCACCCTCGACGACCTCCGCGAAGTAAAGCGCCCCCGACTCCACGAGGCCGACCGGGGCGCACAGAGGGATGAGGCCGATCACGGGGCAATCGCAGAACCCCGGTTCGATCCCGACCTCGTAGACACCGCTGCGCGCGTCACCAACGGCGTCGCCCGGGTGACGGGCCAGGTCGCCGACCACGGCCGCGCTGTATGGATCGTAGGCATCGGCGCACGCAGGCACGAAGCCGAGAACAACCATCGCCAGCGGCCGCGCGCGGATCATGTCCGCGCCCCGTCAGTGCCGCCGTGCTCGGCGAGATGGGCAAGGATCGCCGCGTGGCGGGTCGCGTCGACGAGCACGTGGCCGCGAACCTCTCTCCCGAGTAGGTGGTCGGCAACGGCGCGGATCTCGAGCAACGGGAGCACGGGAACGCCGAGCTGGTCCTGCAGCTCGGCGCGAGTCGAGGCCTGGGTGCGTCCGCGCTCCTGGCGATCGACGGCGACGACAACGCCTGCGATCGAGATGTCCGAGGCGGCCCCGCGAACGAGGGCGACCGCCTCGCGGATCGACTGGCCCGATGTGATGACGTCGTCGACGATGACCACCCGCATGCCCGCGGCCGGTTGGGTGCCGACGAAGACGCCGCCTTCGCCGTGGTCCTTGGCCTCCTTGCGATCGAACGAGTAGCCGACGTCGCGGCCGCTCCGGGCGAGGGCCGACGCGGTGGCGACCGCAAGTGGAACGCCTTTGTAGGAGGGCCCGAACACCAGATCACAGGCGACGTGGTGATGGGCGAGGTGCGCGGCGTAGGCCTGCCCCAGGGCGTCGATCGCTGCCCCGGTGCGAAGTTGCCCGGCGTTGACGAAGTACGGCGAACGCCGTCCCGACTTGAGGGTGAACTCGCCGAAGCGGATCACCTCGAAACGCAGGAGCAAGTCGAGGAACGCGGCCTGGTGGGCGTGCATCGGTCGTCAGGGTAGCAGATCAGGCGTGCGCCCCCGCCGGCGCCTTCGCGCGGGCGGCCCGCCCCGAAGGGAGTGTCACCGCCAAACACGCACCGTGCCCGCCGTCGCGGCGATCGGTTGCGATGATCGAGCCGCCGTGAACGCGGCAGATCTGTGCGCAGAGGTAGAGCCCAAGGCCGGCCCCGCCGCGATCCCGGCTGCGAGCGTCGTCGAGTCGGCGGAAGGGTTCGAAGACCACGTCGCGGTCGTGTGGTGCGATGCCCGGGCCCCGATCCTCGACCCAAATACGGAGCGCATCGACTTCGCCCAGCGCGACGACGGACACATCTGCGTCGGGGCACGCCCGGCGCGCGTTGGCCAGGAGGTTGCTGAACAAGCGCTCGAGCAGCAGCTCCTCGCCGAGGAGGGTGAGTCCGTCCGCCGCCTCGCAGCGCGCACCGAAGCGGCCGGCAATGCGCCGCAGCAGCGGAGTGAGGGCGACCTCTCGGGCGTCGAGGGGCTCGCCGGCGCGGAGCTCGAGCCTGCCGGACGTGAGCAGGTCGTGGATGAGGGCCTCGATCTCCTCGACATCGCTATCGAGTTCGCCCAGGCCGGTGCGAAGTCGCTCGAAGCCGGCGAGTTGCTCGGGACGCGCAGGTTGGCGCAGAAGCTCGAGGCGCTCCTGAAGGACCTCGAGCAGGACCTTGATCCGCGCAAGCGGGGTGCGCAGCTCATGCGAGACGTTCGCGAGCAGCGCGCGCTGGCTGCCCACCAACCGTTCGAGGCGCGCGGCCATTTCGTTGACCGCGATTCCGAGCTCATCGACTTCGTCGATCGGATCGATCGGTGTTGCGACCCGGTGGGCGAGCTCGCCTCCGGCGATCCGGCCGACGCTGTCCTCGAGCCTGGAGATCCGCCCCGTCAGCGAGCGCGCAACGCGACGCGCCCCCAGCGCGAGGCCGCCCAGTGCGATCGCCGCCACGATGGCCAGCCACACGCGACGATCCACCGGCGCAGCGGCGACATAGACGAACGCCCGCACATCGCCGTCGCCATCCACGAGGGGCACCGTGACGACGCGCCGGCCCAACACGCCGACGCGGTGGATCTCGGGCAGCGTTTGCCGGCGCGCGCGACGGCGTTGACGCTGCGGCAGAAACTCGGGTCCGCGGCCAACGACGCGGGCGCCGGTAGGGGCGTAGAGCGCCGAGCGGGTTTCCAGGCTCTCGTCGATCTCTTCCAGGCGCCGACGGAGTCGTTCGGGGTCGTCGAGTTCGGCAACGAGCGTGTCGCTGTCATCGTCGAACCGCTCCAATGCAGCGACCACCCAGTTGCCCGCTGAATCGGCGTAGAGGAATACGACGACGCCGACGACCGCGATGGCCGCCAGCAACGTCACGACGAACGTGGCGTAGATGCGGCGAAACAAGCTTGAGCGGCGCCGACTCAAGAGGTTTCTGCTCCGAGCACGTAGCCCACGCCCCGGACCGTACGGATGAGCGTGGTTGCCCCCGGATCGCCGGCGCCAAGGGCCGCGCGGATCTTCGAGAGATGCACATCGACCGAGCGATCGACGCTCGGATCGAATCCGGCCGGCGGATCCCCGCGCAGGCGCCGTACCTCGTTGTAGATCTGCTCGCGGGAGAGGACCCGGCCGGCGCTGCGCGCGAGCACCCACAGGAGATCTAGCTGAAAACCGGTGAGCTCGAGGCCGCGACCGCGGTACTCCGCGATCCGCCGATCGCGATCGACGACCAGATCGGCGACTTGGATCCGCTCGCCTTTGCTCTCCACCCGGCCGCCCGGCGGTCGGCGAAGAACGGCTCGGATTCGAGCGAGCAGTTCTCGGGGGGAGAAAGGCTTGGCCAAGTAGTCATCGGCGCCGAGCTCGAGCCCAACCACGCGGTCGACCTCGTCACCGCGAGCGGTCAGCATGATGATCGGAACATTGGACGCCGCCCGTAGCTGTTTGCACAACGTGAGGCCGTCCTTGGCGGGGAGCATGAGATCGAGCAAGACGATGTCGTGCTGGCCCGAGCACGCGCGCGCGAGGCCATTGTCACCATCTTCGACGATCTCAACCTGAGCGTCGTGCCCGCGCAGATACTCTGCGGTGTGCTCGGCCAGGCGTCGATCGTCTTCGACCAACAGGATCCGCACGATCACCACTATGCCAGTTGTCGAGCAGCCGGGCGCTTGGTGGGCCGTAAACCCGGCGTAAACGCGCCCGCGCGCGGGGAACACGGCTTGTCTGCGCAGCGGCCGTATGGGGCCATCCACCATCGCTGGGGTGGTCCGTCGCGGACGGTCTTGACGCGGGCGCACCAGGGCGCTAACTGGGTCCCGTGCAGTTCCACTGCAGCAACTGTCACAAGATGTTCGACGCGGCCGAGGCGCCCGAGGCGTGCCCACGTTGCCACGCCGAGGCCGGGCTCGAGCCCCACCTCCCGGTCGCGCTGCCCATGAAGCTCTTCGGGGCGCTGCTTGCAGGCGTCATTGTTTCGAGCGGCGCTGCCGCGCTGATCGGATTGTTCGCCAAGAGCGGTTGACGGCGCACCGACAATCGCCGGCACATGCCGACATCGGACACCACGCACGGATGTCGCCGACCATGGCGCTGGTTGCGGTGCTCTGTGGTAACGTGATGGGCAGCGAGCCGCATCCCGTGATCGTCACCTGTGCGAGTTGTGGCACCAAGTTCGCGCTCGACGACCAGCAGGTCGGCCCCGAGGGCGCGACGGTTCGCTGCTCGGTGTGCCGGCACGTCTTTCGCGTCGGCACGGCCAATGGCTCTGCCCCCGCGCACCCCTGGCAAATCCGAACGATCGACGACCTCTTGTTCACGGCCCCGGACCTCGCCACCTTGCGGGCCTGGATCCTCGAGGGGCGATTGCACCCTGACGACGCAGTGTCGCGGACCGGCCGACACTTCGTCCGCCTCGGCGATATGCCCGAATTTGTCGAGGCATTCGAGGGGTTTGCCAACCTTCCGCCGGTGCTGCGCGTCGACGTACAGCGCGGGCCCAGCGAACAGTCCGCGCGCGACGTTCTCGGGCCACCGCCTGCCTTCGGTACCCACGCGGCCGAGGGCGGGTCCGGGCCAATCACGACCCCGAATAGCGATTCGAGTTCGCTCTCGTTGTCGCTCTCGAGCGCGGCCGATAGCCAGGCACGGATCGAGCTTGGGATCGTCGGACATCCGATCGTCGATGATCCAAGCTCGATCATCACGCCGGCCGACTTCGAGCGGCACAACCTGCCCGTTTCGCGGCCAGGTCCCGCGCCAGGGCCAACTTGGCCCCGCGACCTGCCCGAGCCCGACGAGCTCGAGCAAACGGTTGCTCGACCTGTGCCTGCGCAGTCCGATGCCCCGGTGATCGTCGCGCACGCAGCCGCGGCCGAGGAAGTGACGCATGCGCGCCCTGCCTCCGGGCCGGTGGTCGCCGCATCTGGGCCGCCGTCGCGATCGCGACCGCCGGCGCGACCCGGCGTGCCGCAGGCGGTCTCCGACGAGCGCAGCAGTCGGCCGGCGTCGATGCTTCACGTCGTCACGCAACACGTTCGACCGATCCCGACCCCGGCCGGAGAAGGTCAACGCGCACGCGCAGAGAGTGGGCCGCTCGCCAGTGCTTCCGCGCTGGCGGCAGCGGCTGCTGCGGTGCCGCCTCCGGTCCCCCATTCATTGCGTTCGACGTCTCCGCCCGAGCTTGTCGTCGACCCGACGCCAGCTAACATGAGCGATGAGGGCCCGGCCCGCCGGCGGCCATGGCCACTGTTTGCCGCGCTCGGCGGGGTCGCCGGCCTGGCCTTGATCTTGGGGGTGCCGAGCGTGCGCGCGCAGCTGTTTGGGGTCGCTACTCCGCCGCCGCCGGCCACCACCCAAACAGCGGACGACACGGCGTCGTTGGAGGCGGAAGGCGCCGCCGCGCTTGCGACTGCTGAGCCCCAGGCGTTGGCCCGCGCGGAAGCGGCGGTCCGCGTCGCCGCGCAGCGTGCGACGGACCCAGCGCTGGCCGATCGACTCCGACTCCTGCAGGCCGAGTTGCTTGCGACCCGGGCGATCGATCACGAGCTGTGGGGAGCGGTTGATCCAGCGGTTCGCAACGACGCGCGTTACTGGGCCCAGGAAGACGCAATGCGGGCCGTCGCGGTGCTCGGCGAGGTAGGGCCATCGGCGGATGCAGCAGCGCGTGCCCGGGCCACGGCGCTACTCGCCCTGGCCCAGGGGCGCGTCGACCAGGTGAGCGCGCACGCGGCGGGTGACGCCGAGCTTCAGCTTGTCATCACAGTGGCACCGCTGTTTCGCGACGACGCGGCCGTGGTCGACGACGACACGCGCGCGCAGCTAGCTGCGCACAGCAACCCCTCGATCCTCGCGCGGCTTGCACTGGCCGTGGCCGAGCAGCGATCGGGGCGCGCGGAGGCGGCCCGGGCGATCGCGAAGGCCGTGCTTGAGCAGGTTCCCGCCCAGCCGGTCGCACGGGCATTGTTGCGCGAGGCGGCGAAGCCAGCTGCCACGGGCGCGGAACCTGCGATACCCACCGCCGATCCCGCGGCGACAAAAGGCGCGGTCGTCGGGGTCGAGAACGTCGCACGCACGGCGCCGGATGCCACCGCACCCGCGGAGACGCCCGATCGCCTCATCGACCGCGGCTGCCGCAAGGCGGAGTCGGGCGACGCCAACGGTGCGGTTCCGCTGTTGCGGCGGGCGCTCGAGCTCAAGCCACGCGACGCCGACGCGGCGCTGTGCCTCGGGGACGCCAACAGCAAACTCGGCAACTACGAGGTCGCGCTCAAGAACTACCAGAAAGCCCTCGCCCGAAATCCGCAGATGTTGTCCGCGCTCGCAGGCGCCGCGCGGGCGGCGGCCAAGCTGGGCCGAAGCGCGCGCGCGGTCGCGTACTACAAGCAGCTGCTCGAGGTCGATCCCTCGCACAGCCAGGCCCGTGCGTACCTCGACGCCCATCCCGAACACACCGCTGGCGAAGCCGGAAACGGCTGAGACCCAGTTTGCCGTCTTGCCCCCCGAGGACCCATGGTGCAACGCGACGAAGACCCCGATCACATCAGCTGGGACGACGTGCAGGCGCTGCGCGAGGCCCATCGTCGACGAGCCCTCGCGCTCGACGATACGCAGCGCGCTGCCCTGCGCGAGCTCCACTACATGCACTGCCCAAAGTGCGGCGCATCGCTTCAGGAGATCGTGTTTCGCGGGGTCCGGATCGACAAGTGCTTCGGCTGCGGCGGCGTGTTTCTCGACGACGGTGAGCTTGAGGAGCTGGCGGGCAATCCGGGCTTCTTTGAGGCGCTGCGCAGTCTATTCTCGTCGCCATAACCGAGCCTTCGCCGACAGCCACGAGGTTCGGACACCGGCTTTAGCAGCCCGTGGTGGAACGCGGGCTGCTAGGGGCGCAATACCCGGCTCAACGCGCGCGCCAACGCGGCGAGTCGAGCCGCATCGAGCTGGGAAAGATCGGGGCCTAACTCGATTTCGGCGCCAGTCGGCCACAGGCGCGCGATCGCGCTCGAAAACGGCAGCAGCGCATCGAGCAGACCGTCGCCCCAGATTTCGAGGGCGCGCGTGGAGCCGACGACACGATGGGACGCTGCGAGTGGGTGGGTTGGGCGAGGACCCGCCGCGCCGGACTCGGGGTAGAGCGACACTTCCGGCTTGCCGCGCCCAGGCATGCCCAATCGCATGCTGAGCTCGCACGCCGCACCGAGGACCCGGGCGCGGAGGACGAAGGGGGTGCCGTCAACGTTGCCGCGCGCGGCCGAAATGCTCCCGCCATCGCGGCCGGTCGCCGCGGTGGAAGCCGCGACGCCAAGATCCGCGGCGAGCTCCTCGATGATCTCCTCCACCGGGCGTTTCGCTGGCTTGATGACAAGCTGCCGCGGGTCATCGTCGGCGATGTAAAGAAGAGCGCCCAGCGCCGACATCAACGCCAGCTGCGGGCTGGACCAGCCGAGCCCGGTGACGATCATAAGGGCGAGCCCGATGCCGCGATCGCGAGCATCGATGCTGGCCAAGGCCGCACCTGCTGTCTGCATCGCGAGAAATCCCCCGATCATCGCGGCGATCACAACCCATCGAGGCAGGTATTCGGGGTAGGGCGGGACAAACCCGAGGATGGATGCCGCAAGGCCACCAAGCCCGTCTTCAACCGCCCCGAATTGGCGCGCGTAGGCCAGGTACACCGTTGCGACCGTGACCGCGGCGACGCCTGTCACAAACACCGCGGCCACGCGCGTGGGCCGTGGCCGCAGCAGTGCCGCGACCGCGACCGCCGACGCGAGCATCAGCGCCAGGGAAACCCCACGCAGCCCGTCGGGGATCCACGTGCTTGCGAGCGCGTCCGGGGGAACCGAGCCGATCCGCAGGGCGACCGGGGAGAGCAGGGCGAACC
>CADEGN010000217.1 GCA_902826865.1 uncultured Myxococcales bacterium | reverse complement strand
GGCACGGGCACGGGCACGGAGGAGCGTGACCCCTTACGGGGTCACGCTCCTAGCCACCATCTTCACAGTCTTCCTAGCGGCGACATGGTTCACGGAACCAACGACGGCCCCACGAGGCCGCGGTCGCGCAACCATCCTTCTTTCGCCTAGAGAGTCGGCGCGCCTCCACGCGCAAAACTGCGCGCGGCGATGCCGCCGCCACCCCTCAAGAACAAACGAGCGAAAAAATCGCCGGCGCATGCAACCGCGCGAGTCTGCGTACGTCACCGTTGCCGGCGGCGGTTTCGAACCGCGGCGACACTGGATTCGATCGGACTCGCTAGAACCAGGTCGGGGAAGGCGTCGTCATCGACGTCGAAGGTCGACCAGTAACCCGAGTTCACGAATCCACTCAGAAGTTCGTCAGGCCTTTGAGCCTCGCCCAGTCCACCGGGCGAATTCCGCCGCACTCGCGGGCCACGCGATCCGCCGCTTGGTGCGCCGGAGTTTCCGCGCGGTGAGCCCCATGGCCCCCCGGGACACCGCCGATATGGGACAGCTCATGGAAGAGGACGCCCTTGATGACGGAGGCTCCCTGGGCGATCGCTCTTTCTGCGATGCCGACCAACCCGACGCCGCCGGTCGTGAGGGAGACACCGTAGTTGTCCCAGACTCGAGGCAGCAGTAGGAGGACGTAGATCTTGCGACTTGCAAGCACGTCCTTCAGCATCGAGAAGTCCTCGGGCAACCCCCTGGCCCACATATCCTTGGCGTGAATCTTCGCGAGCGGAAGGTCCTGAAAGGCCGCCTCGCATTCCGGGCCCGCGTTGGCCATCTCGGCTATGGCGGCGCGAACCGGCGCCGCCAACTCGGGCTAAAACACGGTCAGCTCGCCTCCGGTGACGTCCCCCCCGTCGAAGATGGGGATCCTGTAGTCCAAGTTCTTGTCGATGATCTGAACCAAGATGGCATCCTCGGGCCGGTGGTAACCCAGGACGCGCCGCGGGCGTATTCGTGCACAGTCGCGGCCAGGGCCAAGAGCGCAACCAATTTTCTCGCCGCCACCCCAAGCGCTCGAATTCACTCGCGCAGCCCAACTCCGCGACCCCGAAACAGATGCGATCCCTGGCCCCGTGAGGCCCTCCCAATAGTAGAGCTCGAGGGGGAGCTGAGGAGGAAGAGGAAGTCTCCGGCATGATGGTTCAAGGACCCCGATGGCGACGGACTCTCGTTCTACCAAGACGGCGCATTGCCGCGTTGACGACAAGCGAATGCCCGAAGCGACGACCGACCAACTGACGCGAGAGCTTCGCGCACTCGGTGTCGAGATCGGCGACATCGTGATGATCCACGCGAGCATGCGGCGAGTCGGGCCGGTCGAACGGGGCGCCGCTGGCGTCATCGAGGCGCTGCGCGTCGCCGTCGGTGCCAGCGGTACGCTGGTCATGGTGCTGTCCGCCGACGAAGACGATCCGTTCGATGCGCTGCGCTCGGAGGTGGATGTCGAGGACATGGGAATCCTCGCGGAGGTGTTTCGGACCTACCCAGGCGTTTCCGTCAACGACCATCCAGCCGACCGCTTCGCGGCAGTGGGCCCCGCGGCTTCGTCACTCCTCGAACCGACGCCGCTGCACGACTACCACGGCCCGGGGTCGGTGCTCGAACGGCTGACGGAGCGTTGTGGCAAGGTCCTCCGCCTCGGCGCGAACGTCGACACGGTGACGCTCACGCACTACGCCGAGTACCTCGCGGAGGTTCCCAACAAGGTGCGGGTCCGCCGTCGCTACGTTCGCGCGGACACCGGCGAGGTCTGGATCGAAAGCCTCGACGACACCGATGGCATCGCGACGTGGGACGGGGGCGACTACTTCCCGCAGATCTTCCTCGACTACCGCGCCTCCGGAGCCGTTCGGATCGGCCCGGTCGGCAGCTGCGAAGCTGAGCTCTTCGATGCGGCGCCGTTCGTGAAGTTCGCGGTCGAGTGGATGAATCTGCACCTTGCGCCCGGCCAGGAACGCCCGCAGTGAATGTCCCCGCCGCACGACCTCGGCGCTCGGACACTGTGGTGGCGCGTGCCAGATTAGCTCGGCGTCGGGCGAGGGGCCGAGCGCGACCAGAGCAATCGATTGGAACAATACGCGCGTGGGGAGTTCGCCTCGCGCTGTCAGGATAGCGCCCCGTTCAGCGGCACGCACACGCGTGGGCTCGATGCGGACCGTCGGCTCGCCGGGCAATCGCAGCTATCCAGGCGGCGATTGTCCGACCTCGTTCGCGACGCCCGCAAGAAATTCGACGACGTGCAGGCGTTCAAACGTCGAGCGTCCGCGTGCAACCTCGTGCTCGAGGCGCAGTCAGGTCACCTTCATGGTCCGTCCCGACGCCGATGCATCCGCGCAAGCCGCCGCGCGTCGACACGGCAGCAGTACGATGTTGGCCGCGCTCGGCAGGATGGCGCTTAACCTCGGCCACAGGTCAACGGCTCGACCTCGATCACGACCACCTCGTCGAGGTCCTCGGTGCCGAGGTCTATGTCGCCCCGCAAGCACGCCAGCGGTGCATCGCCCACGCCCGATGACGCGATGAACCGGAACTCACCACGGCCGGGGGCGTCGAACACGGCGATGCCCAGTCGGTCGGTGCGGCGCCGCTGCAACGCCGCGTCGCCCGGGTCGAAGTCGGCCGCGAGCAGAACGACCTCGATGCCGGCCACCGGTTCGCCGTCGCGATCCACCACTTGGACGCAGACGCCCCGCAGCTCAGCAAACGGCGTGCGTCCGCAGCAGACCGTCAACGGAAGCGTCGCGACGATGTTTCGCATCTTCATGGAACCTGGGCAGCGGCGGACATCATAAGTCAGGCCGGGCGCAGCGGGATGCGGGACCGACGGATCTCCCGGCTTAGCTTCGGGGACGCGAGCACCCACGGAAATCGGAGCGCAGCCGAGATGGCGAGCGTCGTCGAGATCCCGGTGGGCGGCGGACGGCCGCTTCAACCGTGGCGGCGTACGGCGCTCGCGAGCACGCCAAGACCGACACCACCCAGCCAGATGGGGAGCAACACCAAGAGCGATCCGAGCAGGACGTCGCGGGCACCCAATCGACCGTCCACGACGCCGAGCATCATCGGCATGATCGCAAGGCCTACGGTCGCGAGTGCGGCCACCGCGGCAGCCCAGCCCGCGACCATGTTGGACGGAATCCGACCGAACCACGTCGACACTGCCGTTCCAAGCATCGCCGTAGCCATCGCGACCAGCATCGGGGCCTGCGGCCAGATGGTGCAGCTCTTCTCGTTGAGACAACCGGTGACCATCGGCCCAGGAATCGCGAGCGCGAACATCCAGCCGCACGCGATCGCGCCGCCGGCGATGAGCCAGGCAAAACCAGGGATCTTGGTGCCGCGCAATTCCGTTTCGAACGAGTCGTGAACGTCCACGACGAATGCTACCGTCGCCGGCGCCGGGTGATTTCGCCAGGCGAACTCTTGCTGCGTGAGCTGGGCACTCAGGGCCCGCGCCATGCGATACGCGACAAACGAACGCGACGTGCGTCCTAGGCCACGGGCCCGCGCGCGCGGCGACCTCGCCCCGTGCCGCACGGTTGAGAACTTGTGTGTGCACGAGTCGAGGCGATCTGCCGCGGGCAGCCGAATCCGAATCGTGATCTCGGGCGACACAACGTGCGTCGAACAACCGAGCTTTGGGATGACCCTCGCCCGCGCACGTGCGATGCCCTCACGGCCCAACGACGACGCGCTTCTCACCGAGAAACTGCCCCATCTCGGTCTCGATCGCGCAGCTCCACTCACCGTTCGGTTCATCGCCGAAGTTGTGCTTGATCGACCATGTCCGAAAGCCACCCTCGCGCCCGCCGCGGATGTCGAGGCCGATGCGATCGACGATCACGCCGTCTTTGCGCCACACGTGCTGGAGCTCGTCCCTAACGCCGAAGGGGGCATAGATCGCGGTTGCGCACACCATCGAGGCCGGCACCCGCTCGAAGCTCTCGCGCGGATCGGCGAGCTCCCGCCCATTGAGGCGGGTGCCGATCTCCGCCCAGCGCAGCTCGAGCGGGACGGCCGGCACAGCTCGTGCGGCCCCGAGCCACAACGCGCTCGGGATCACGCCCGCGAGCGCGAGCGCAACCGCCAACGGGCGCAGCAATGGCTCACCTCGCACGTGCTCGATCACCACCCACAGCGGCAAACCGAGTCCCGCGCCGGCGGCCGCCAGCCACAGGCTCCCCCCGTTGCTGACGCCGAGGCCGGGTAGAACCGCGGCCAGAACCGCAAAACTCGACAACGCCGGGAGCGCGAGGCCGAAGCGCGCACGCAACAGCAGCCACTCGGTCAGCGGATCCCACAGCGATGCCAGCGCACACGCTCCCAGCACCGCGATAAACACCAACTGCGCGGCGGTGCCAGCGAACGCCGCGAAGTAAAACGGCAGCGCGAAGTACAGCTGCAGATGGATACTCGACTGGCTGATCAACATGGTCGTGGCGTGCACGCCGCGAACCATCGTCCCGGCGCGATCCCGCCGGCGACCGAGCCAAAGCACGATCGGAAACACCGCCCACGAGGCGACTGTCACCACGGCAACGATCGCACCGCGCTTCGGAGTTCGATCCATCATGATCGCGCCGTAGATCCCCACCGCGAGCGACGCCCACGGGAACACGCGATGAACGAATCGAATGACCGGGTTGGGCCGACGCTTGGACGGCTTCACAGGCACCAGGGGAGGATCGGGCCGAGCGGCCGCCTCGACCGGCGCAAGTGCCCCCCCGTCCGACTCCGCGGCAGGACCACGCTCCGCCAGCGCCTCCGCGCAAGACCCCCCGGCCTCGGCGTCCGAGGACGGCTCTGCCGCCGGCGCCGATGGGGGCCCCGGTGCGTCGCGCTTGGTCGGCGCCGGCACGCTGGCATCCACGAGCGGATGATGCACGACAGGGCCCGGGCGTGCTACTGCGGGCGCGCGTGCACTCGTTCACGGATGATGGGCCCGCGGCCGAGCCGCGCTGGATCGACAATCCGGTCGCGCTCGCCGCCGAGCTCGAGGCGTGCGCGGCCGCCGACGTCCTGGCGATCGATACCGAGTCGAATGGAATGTACGCCTACTATGAGCGCGTATGCCTGCTGCAGATCTCGCGGCCCGGCGCGGATCTGTTGGTTGACGCGCTGGCCGTCGACCTCGGGCCCGTGGCCGCGATCCTAGAGGATCGCCGCATCATCAAGGTACTGCACGCGGCCGACAACGACATCGCGGTCCTCGGGCGCGAGTTCGGCTTTGGGTTCAGCAACGTGTTCGACACCATGTTGGCCGCCCGCGTGCTCCTGTGGCCGGCCGCCGGGCTCGGGGCAATACTCGAGCGCTGCTTCGGTCACCGCACGGACAAGCGCTGGCAGAAGTTCGACTGGTCGCAGCGTCCGTTGCCGCGCGGGGCAGTGGCCTATGCCTCCGGCGACACGCGATTTTTGCCCGAGCTACGCGAACGCCAGCTGGCGGATCTGGCGGAATCCGGCAAGCTCGAGCTGTTCGACCATGCCTGCGAGCGCATGACCCAGCGTCGGACAGCTGGCCGCGTGTTCGTCGACGACGGCTGGCGGCGGCTACCCGAGGCGCGGAACTTGCCGAGCGACGGGCAGGCGGTCCTCCACGCCCTCTGGGGCCTTCGCGAGGACCTAGCTCGTCGCCTCAATCGCGCGCCGTACCGCGTGCTCGGCAACGAAGTGCTCGTGGCGCTGGCGCGGACACGCCCCGCGTCCGTCCGTGAACTCGCGGCCATGCGGGGCGTCGGCGGACCGATCTCGCGCCCGCCGCTGGCGACGCAGGTCCTCGACACGATCGCCCGCGCAGCGCAGCTCGAGCCACCTGCGCCGGTCCTCGCCACACGACCTGACTCCGCGTTCGTCTCCCGCCTTGATACCCTGCGAGCGTGGCGGAAGCGGGCGAGCACCGCACTCGGCATCGATCCCGATGTGCTCATCGCCAAGGACATCCTGAACCGACTCGCCGAAGATCCGCCTCGCGACCTCGACGGACTGCGCGGCGAGGGTCTGCTCGACGAATTCGAGTCGTCTCGCTATGGCGAGGCGATACTCGCCGCCCTAAGCACGCGATGATCCGGCTTGCGGACGGCGCAGCCGAAGAACGACCGGCGAACCTCGGAGCCTAATCGGGCGCGGCGGCCGCGACCACCAGATCGAACTCGACCTCAAGTGCTGCCGAACCGTACGGGCGCAGCCGCGCCCACAAATGCGCCGGCATACCGTTGAGCACCGGTGGATCAATCTCGTCGGGCAGGAGCACAGCGACATAGACGAACTCGTAGGTACCATCGGGCAACACGGTGAACGTGATGGGGTAGTTCGCGAGACGCCTGAAATGACCGCCGACGTCGTTGTTGTAGCCTTCGATGTCGATCTCGAGATCGAACAGTGGCGCCTGCTTCGACGTATAATCGTCGGGCGGATCGGGGAGTACGAACTCGCTGCCGCGTAGCGGCAGCGGGAACATCGCGGCTCCCTGCCCACCCCACACGACCTGGAGCGTGTCGCCGTCGGCAAGGGCGTTAAACTCCGTGTCTCCCCAGCCGACCTCGAATGTGCCCACAACCCCTGGGCCAGCCGTCGACTCGCTCGACGCCGCGTCCGTCGTGCCCGCAGTGTCTTCAGTGGCTCCGGTGTCAGGCCCGGCCACGCTCGACGGTTCGCAGCCCAAGACCCCGCCAGCCGCCAAAAACCACACCCCATACTTTACGTTCCACCAAGACAAGCCCTTCTAGCTTGAACAAGCGCCCCCCAGTTGGCAAGCGAACCGGCGCGCCAGGCCCGTCCGCACGCGTCCGCCAAAGCACGGCCGCCACGGCGCAACACCCGCGCCGATTCGAAGGGTGTTTCCTCGGGGGCCACGATGCGTTGCCGGCCACGTGGCTGCGCTGACCACAGCCAGCGACTATCCTGCGGGCCGAAACGGAGCGTCCCCACCCAATGGCCCAAGATGTCACCGCCCTCGATGCCGAGCTCAACAACATGATCGTCACCGGCAAGGCCCTCGATGCCTTCGAGAAGTTCTACGCCGACAACTGCGTGATGCAGGAGAATCTCGATCCACCACGCGAGGGCAAACAGGCCTGCCGCGATTACGAGATCGGGTTCTTCTCAAACATCGCCGAGTTTCGCGCTGGCGAGCTGCTCGCGTCCGCGGTCGGCGGGGATCGTAGCTACTCCGAGTGGCGGTTTGCCGCCAAACTGAAGGACGGATCGTCGTTCGACAACACCCAGGTGGCCGTACGCAGGTGGAAGGACGGCAAGGTGGTTTGGGAACGCTTCTATTACAAGCCGAACTTCCAAGCGCCGTGATGCGGCGCGCCCCCGCTCGGCCACCGCGTTGGCCGGGCGGATCGTCAGCCGATGGCTCAGCCGCCAAGCGCCTTGCCGACCATCTCGCCCACGTCGCGTGAGAGCCCAACGCGCCCGCCAATTCGCTCGAGTTCTCGTCGCATCTTGGCGCTGCGCCCGGCGTCGAATCGCCGCCACTGCAGGAGTGGACCGACAAGTCGCGAGGCGAGTTGCGGGTTGATGCCATCGACCTCGACGATCGCGTCCGCGAGCAGGCGATAGCCGCCGCCGCTTGGATCGTGAAAGCGGACCTGATTGCGCACCGGGAAGGTCCCGAGAAGCGAGCGCGCGCGGTTGGGGTTGCGGAGGCTGAAATCCGGATGCGTGCGCAACCGCTCCACTTCGGCGAGCGCGCTCACGTGGCGCGACAAGGCCTGCACCGCGAACCACTTATCGAGCACGAGCGGATCGCCGCGCCAGCGCTCGTAGAACGCGGCGAGTGGTGCGGCGGCGACCTCCGTCCCTGCATCCACCAGGCACTGCAACGCCGCTTGGCTGTCGGTCATGTTGTCGGCGGCGGCAAACTGGGCCTGCGCGAGGGCGAGGCCGCGCGGGTCGCCACCGACGCACAACAGCCGCATCGCCGAATTCTTGGCCCGGCGCGCCGCGACCGCGCCTTGCTCGATCGAATGGGGTCCGCGGCTCCGGTTGGCCTCGTAGAGCGTAACGAGGCGATCGCCGTGCGCAGCAACCAGCGCGGCGATGACCCGGTTGCGTGCGGCGTGGATCGCATCCACCTCAACGACCTCGGCGCGCTGGGCCAAGACACGTTCGTCGGGCAGGGTGAGAATCGCCGCGCGCAGTGACCCGTCGAGACGGGGGTCGTCTATGATCTGCCCGAGCGCGGCGACAAACGCGGGATCGACATCGAAGGCCCCCGGTTCGCCCATCGCCGCGGTGATGACGATCTCCGCCAGGCTCTGGGCGGCATCCCACCGATTCGTCGCATCTGCATCGTGCGCGGTGAGAAACGCGAGCTCCGCCGTGGTTCGCCCGTAGCGCAGCTTGATCGGCGCCGAGAAACCGCGCAGCAGCGATGGCACAGGCGCCACCGGCACCCGCGCGAACGCAAATGTCTGCGTCGACTCGCGGAGCTCGAGAATCGCCGTCGTGCCCCGCACGTGGACGCGAGAATCCATGGGCACCAGCGGCAAGTCGGTCCCGTCCTCCCCGAGGAGGCCGACGGCCACGGGGATGTGCATCGGCTCCCAGCGGCCGGTGATGTTGGTCGGTGGGCGCTGGCGCAGCTCGATCGCGTAGGTGGCGGCCGCCGCATCGTACCTGGTCTCGACCTCGACGATCGGCGTGCCGGCTTGGCGATACCAACGCTCAAACTGCGATAGATCCACCCCAGTCGCGTCCGCCAACGCCTGACGAAACTCGTCGCACGTGACCGCCTGACCATCGTGGCGATCGAAGTACAGATCCATCCCGCGGCGGAAGCCCTCGGCGCCCAGCAGCGTGTGCATCATGCGGATCACTTCCGCACCCTTGTTGTACACAGTCACGGTGTAGAAGTTGTTCATCTCGATGTACGATTCGGGGCGAATTGGATGCGCCGTCGGCGAGTTATCCTCCGCGAACTGGGCGGTTCGCAGGGTGTTAACGTCGGCGATGCGCTTGGCGGCACGCGAGGTCCGGTCCGCGGTGAACTCCTCGTCCCGGAAGACCGTAAGCCCCTCCTTCAACGTCAACTGAAACCAGTCGCGGCATGTCACACGATTGCCCGTCCAGTTGTGGAAGTACTCGTGGGCGATGACGCCCTCGATATCCTCGAAATCCTCGTCGGTGGCGGTCTCTGCCCGCGCCAGCACGAACTTCGCATTGAAGATGTTGAGCCCCTTATTCTCCATCGCCGCCATGTTGAAGTCGCTAACGGCAACGATCATGTAGACGTCAAGATCGTACTCGCGCCCGAACACTTCCTCGTCCCAGCGCATTGCGTGTTGTAGCGAGCGCATCGCGTGCTCGCACGCATCGAGATTTGCCGGCTCCACCCACAACTCAAGTCGAACGTCACGGCCGGAGCGGGTGCGAAAACTGCCGGCATGGCAGCGCAGATCGGCAGCGACCAGCGCGAACAGATAGCACGGCTTCGGGAACGGGTCCTCCCAGCGCACGCGCTTGCGACCGTCCGGCAAACTCTCTTCGCGGACGCGGTTGCCGTTGGATAGCAGCACCGGGTAGCGCAGGCCGTCGGCGACAATCGTGGTCGAGTAGCGCGACATTACATCGGGCCGATCGAGGAAGTAGGTGATCCGCCGAAACCCTTCAGCCTCGCACTGCGTACAAAACGAAGCGCCGCTGCGATAGAGCCCGGTGAGCTCGGTGTTGTTATGCGGCTCGATCTCGACCTCGGTGACCAACGTGCAACGCTCGGGCACGGTGAGTTCGAGCGAGCTGTCGTCGAGTCGGTAATCTGTTGGCCCAAGCTCGACGCCATCGAGCACCACGTGCAGGAGCCTCATGCGTTCGCCGTCGAGCCGAAGCGGCCCGTCAGGGGCCACGGGGTTACGGCGTACGGTCAGCGTGGCCCGCACCCGCGTGACCTCTTCCCCGAGCTCGACCTCGAGATCAACGAAGTCGACCAGGTGGCTTGGCGGTCGATAGTCGCGACGCTGGATCGCCTGGGGCCGGGGGTCTTTCATCGGTCCCAGGAGGATAGCGCCGCAGGACCCACCGCGCCGCAACCTCGGGCACCGACAGGCGATGCGAAGGCGAGGCCGCTCGTGTACGGTTCGCCCATGCGCTCGGCATGGTCCGATCACGACGCCCAGGCGGCGATCCAACGCTGGGGGCAACTACCCGGCTCGAACGCCGACCTCGCCCTAAGAGTCTACACGTCGCGGCTTATCGGCGCCGAGCCCAGTCTCGTCTTGCACGGCGGCGGAAATACGTCGGTCAAGACGACACGGATCGACGATGCCGGCCAGAGCGTGGAGGTTCTTTGCGTCAAGGGCAGCGGCTCCGACCTCGCGCGCATCGAACCGGGCGGCTTTCCGGCCGTTCGACTCGCCACCTTGGCCGCGTTGCGCCGACTCCCGGCGCTTGCGGATGAGGACATGGTCAACGCCGCGCGCACGCGGCTGCTCGACGCCTCGGCGCCGAACCCCTCCGTCGAGATTCTGCTCCACGCGTTCCTTCCCCACCGCTACATCGATCACTCCCACGCCGACGCGATCCTCGCCGTCGTCGATCAACCCGATGCCGAGGCCATCGCGCGCGAGTTATTCGGCGACCGCCTGGCGATCGTCCCGTATGTCATGCCGGGTTTTGCCCTCGCCAAGCTCGCCGCCGAGATCCACGATGCCCATCCCACCGCGGAAGGCATGTTGCTCCTGCAGCACGGCCTGTTTACCTGGGGGCACGACGCGCGCAGCTCGTACGAGCGTCACATCGCAGCCGTCGATGCAGCGGAGCAGTTCATCGCGGATCGCCGTACTCAGGTGGCAGTCGCAGCACGATCGGATCTCGATTGGGCCACGCTCGCCCCGATCGTGCGCGGTCGGCTCGGCGCGGGCCAGCGGCGCTACATCCTGACCCTACGTACCAGCCCGACAATCCGCGCGTTCGTCGACGATCCAGCCCTGCGCGACCTCGCAACCCGCGGGCCCGCAACTCCCGATCATGTGATCCGTACCAAGCAACACCCGCTCGTGCTCGATCTGGGGACCGGCGGCGATCCTCGCGAGGTACTCGAGGTTGAACTCGCGGCCTACCGCGCGCGCTACGATCAGTATGTCGCCCAGCAGGTCGCGAGAAAGGGCGTGTCTCGTACCCCGCTCGATCCGGATCCGCGAATCCTGCTGGTCCCGGGGTTGGGTCTGGTGGCGGCCGGCGCCGACGCGAACTCCGCTGCGATCGCGGCCGACATCTACGAGCACACCATTGCGATCATCGGCGACGCAGAGGCGATTGGGCGTTACCAGGCGCTCCCAGACGGCGATATCTTCGACATGGAGTACTGGTCGCTTGAGCAAGCCAAGCTCGGCAAGTCGAAACCGAGGCCGCTCGCGGGGCGCGTTGTCGTGGTTACTGGGGCCGCCCGGGGGATCGGCAACGCGGTTGCGCGGGCATTCGCTGGCGCGGGCGCGCAACTTTGGCTCATCGATCGCGAGCACGAGGCATTGGCCAAGCTGGCCGCGAGCCTGGGCGCCGGCCACGACACCCTGGATGTGACCGACCGCGACGCGGTGCATCGATCGGTCGCGCGCGCGGTCGAGCGGTTCGGCGGCGTCGATGGGATGGTGTCGAACGCCGGCACAGCCCCGCAAGCCCCCATCGATGCCTGCCCACCCGAGGTGTTGCAGGCCTCGCTTGCCGTCAACTTGCTCGCCCACCAGTGGTTCGCCGAGGCGATCACCCGCTGCGTGCGGGCGCAAGGCACCGGCGGGTTCCTTCTGTTCAACGCCTCGAAGTCGGCCTTCAACCCGGGGCCGGGCTTCGGCCCCTACGCGATTGCCAAGGCGGCCCTGGTTGCCCTGATGAAGCAGTACGCGATCGAAGGTGGACCATATGGGATCCGCGCCAACGCGATCAACGCCGATCGCGTGCGCACCGACCTGCTCGATCGCGACGCCCTAGCTGAGCGCGCGCGCGCGCGCGGGCTCAGCCCCGACGAGTATTACCGGGCCAATCTCCTTGGCCGAGAGTGCACCGTTGATGACGTCGCCTCGGCCTTCCTCGCGCTCGCGACAGCCGAGGGCACGACCGGCACCGTGTTCCCCGTCGATGGTGGCAACATCGCGGCCGCACCGCGCTGAGACGGTGCGCGATTATTCACGGCACTTCGCCCGAGCCAGCCGAGTTTCCACCGTTTCGCCCGCAGCGGCTGCCGCTCCCATGAAGCGGCATCAGGTTCGCTGCGCAGGCCGCCGGATGAACGAGCCGGGAGCGTCGGGGGATTCTGCCTGCTCGCCCGCGTGTTCTCCATCGACGTCACCGTCTGTCGACGCTGCGGCGGCAAGCTCCGCGTCGTCGCGGCCATCCCCGACGCCGATGAGATTGCCCGACTGCTCCACGGGGCTCGCCCGCCGCCGCCGCCAGAGCCACACGGTCAACAAGCTTCTCTTCGCATAACCACTAAGGACCTCCCGGGCAGGGGCAACCACCTCTGGGCCGTTCGTACACCGCCGGCTTGGACTGGCCGGCCCGGGACCGCGCGCGCGTACCCCAGCGTGAACCGCCGCTTCGACGCTCGCCTCCCGAGCTCGCCCCTCCTCGCTCGAGCCGCCACCCGGCTGCCCCCATCCATCGTCGACGTTCGATCGACATTCGCGTCGCGTCCCTCACGTCCACGGCGTCAGTCTCCCCGACCGCCTCCAGCTTGGCTCGCCCCGTTCGCACATCGAAGTGCTTAACCGCCGCACACCGCCGCCGCCGCTGGGCCACGCTTCGAGTCCTGTCCGTCGCGGCCGTGTCCGTCGCGGCCGTGTCCGTCGCGGCCGTGTCCGTCGCGGCCGTGTCCGTCGC
>CADEGN010000216.1 GCA_902826865.1 uncultured Myxococcales bacterium | reverse complement strand
ATACTCGAACAGACCCGCGTTGTCCGGATGTACATGACGGTCCAACGCCAGGCATCAAGTGCGCACGCGATGGAAAACTACGGCCTTCAGTAACCGCAGTCGACATTGCGCCGCTGCAAGCGACGTGCGTCGTCGTCGTCAACAAGGTCCGCTTGGCGCAGTAGCCAGCGAAACATCTGATGGGCGTAAACCTTGTGTCCGCGGTGGTTCCAGAGCCATGCCGCGAGCGCGGTTGCCGGAGAATGGACGATGTCAAAGGCGGTCCGACGCACCCCCTCACCTGCGAGGGCAACCGCCGAATCAAACTCGTCGCGTAGGAGCAACCACTGCCGCCACTCCTCGTGGATCGGCAAACCACGCTCGAGCTTGACGCGCGTCGCGAGTGCGTCTGCGGAGATCTCAAGCCGGTCGAGAACATAGGAACGCAGTCGCCTGCGCACGCAGTCGATCATGGCGTCGCTGCCACTGCGCGGGCTGCCGAGCGCGACACGATAGCGAAGCGCGAGGTCCACGAGATCGCGCTCGATGTCGCTCCGCGCGGTGGCGATAGGGTCGACATTGCTGCCGAGGGCAGCCGCGCGCCCGCGCAGCTCGCGTTCAACCGTGGTTTCAGACAAGGCGCGATCCCACGCCGCCCCGACCGCCAATATGTCGGCCGCCAACGGCGACGCCGCTGCGAGCAACCGCGCGTGCAGCTGCAGCGCACTTTGCCACGGTTCTTCCGCGTGACGCGGTGGTTCGACGCACGTCCTCGGCGGTGCTTCTTCGCGGTGCTCGCTGCTGACAGCTAGAGCGCACTCGAGCAGCGGGGCAAGCCGATCTCGGTCGCGGAGCCGACGCCAACCAGCGCGCAGCCCTTCGTCGTCCGGCGCGGGTGAAGTTCCGAGCACTCGCCGCGCGACAAGCCCCAGCCACTGCGAGTTGGCGGTCCCGTGACCCTCGCCAGTGACCTCGAGTACGCCCGCCCAATCGCCACGACTGGCGGCCTCAGCAGCGCACCACTCGACCGCGAGCTCACGGGCGTGCCGCGGCCGAATCTCCCCCTCGAACTCAACGACCGACCGGATCCACGCCCGCGCGGCAGCACGATCGGCCCGGGCCTCGGCGAGAAGCCCCCGTGCAAGCAGACTCGCAGCGGCGCCGACGTCACTATTGTCGCAACGCGGTTCGATCCACGTGATCGCACGACCGCGATCACGCACGTGGAGCGCCGCCATGGCAGCCGCGACCAGCGAACCGCCGTGGTTGTCGTCAAACCACACCCAGCCGCTCGAGCGAACCAGCGCCGCGGCGGCGCGCCAGTGCCCACGAGGGATCAGCCATCGGCGGGCGATCGGCCATGGGAACGCGAGGACGCCAACACACACAAGAGGTCCGATGGCCGCGACATCGCCCGTCGCAACGCGTCCAACCGCGGCGATCGCAACGACGATCAGTACCGCCCACTGAGCGAGGCAGAACAACCCGGGCCGGGTCTCCTCGCGGTTGAGCCGCCCGAGCATCCACGCCGCCATCACGGCCCAGAACATCCAGGGAATCCCGATCACGAAGCACGCGGGCGATCCACTCACCGTGCGCTCCAGCCCAGCAGCGCCAGCACATCGAGTCCGTCGGATTCCGCGCTGACGCCCAGAGGTGGCGCGGCGGCAGGCTCGTCCGCGGCCGGCGCGGCCAGCCACCAGAGCTCCGCGCGCAAGCGTCCGTTTGGATCCCGAAGTTGGGCCATGGCCTCGCGCACCAACGTCTCGGTCCGTGCGCGCACGCCAACAGGCGTCGCATAACAACCCGCCTCGCGTACGCCGACGGCAAGCATCGCAAGCAGCTTCTGCCCCGCCCGTTCGACCTCCGCCCGTGTCGCAGCCGGCGTCAGCTCAAGCACAAACAGCGGGTTGTCGGCGAAGCGATCGGCGCCGGCGGCCACGTCAGCGCCCGCCCAAGACGTCGCGAACGGCGGTGATCACCCGGTCGACCTCGCGATCGGTGAGCTTTTGCGTCAGCGGAATCGAAACGGTGTGTTCACCGATCCAATTCGCGTTGGGGAGCTGCTCGGGGTGATACCCGAAACGGTCTCGGTAGTAGGGATGCACGTGCAATGCTCGATAGTGCACACCCGTGCCGATCTTGCGCCGGTGGAGCTCACCCATGAACGTATCTCGGTCCACCGGTGCGTCGTCACGGATGAGCAGCGTATAGAGGTGGCGAGCGTGGACAGTGTTCGGCTCGGGGGTCGCGGGTCGCTCGACCGGCAGGTCGGCAAACGCTGCCTCGTATCGCGCCCACACCTCGTTGCGCCGGCGCAGCCAAGGCTCGATTCGATCCATCTGCACCAGGCCGATGCTCGCCGCCAGATCGGTGAGGTTGTACTTGAAGCCAGGAAACACCACCGCGTAGTGCTTGTAGCCCTTATCGGAAAACCGACTCCATGCGTCTGCCGACATTCCGTGGAGGCCGTAGGTTTGGATCTTCTTGGCCAGCTCGGGGTTGTTGGTTGTGACCATCCCTCCCTCACCTGTCGTGATGTTCTTGGTCACATAGAAGCTGAAGCACGTTAGATCGCTGATCGACCCGACCTTCTTGCCCTTGTATTCGGTCTCGATCGCGTGGGCGGCGTCTTCGATCACCAGCAAGCCGTGCTTCTTTGCAATGGCCCCGATTGCGTCCATGTCGCACGGTCGTCCGGCGAAGTGGACCGGGACGATCGCCTTGGTGCGCGGGGTAATCGCGGCCTCGATCGCTCGTGGATCGATGTTGAGCGTGTCGCGCTGGCAGTCGACAAGCACGGGAGTCGCGCCGGTGTGAACGATGGCGTTGGCGGTCGCGCAAAACGTCATCGCCGTGGTGATGACCTCATCCCCCGGCCCCACGCCTGAGACCACCATCGATAGGTGAAGCGCGGCGGTGCACGATCCCACCGCCAGCGCGTGCTTCGCCTGGGTGTAGGCAGCCATCTTGGCCTGGAATTCGTGCACGCGTGGGCCCGTCCCGATCCAGCACGAGTCCATCGTGCTCACCACCGACTGGATCTCGGCCTGGGTGATGATCGGGCTGCCGAAGATGATGTAGGGCTCGTCGGTCATTGGAGGTGCTCGCGATTGTGCACCACCGCGATGCCGGGGTGAAGCGCGGCGCTCGAACCCGACCGAACTCCGACGACGGTGCGCTGCAGCGCGCGCCACCAAGCCCCTAGGCCAGGGGCTCGATCCGAATGCTGTGACTCTCGAGATCGAGCGTGAAGCGCACATGCCGTCGCCGACGATCAACCAGGAGCCGATGCGGCCCGACGACGACGATGGTCCCGGGGTGGATTGTCCCGAGGACGTCCACATGTGCCTTGGCAAGTTCGGTCGCTGGAATCACGCGCCGCACGCGAAGCTCGTCGTGATGATCATGGGCGATGGCGGCACCCATGCGATCGGCGGCACGCTGCTCACGCCTTCCCTCGTCGAACTGCGGCCGCAGTGGTCGACTCAACACCTCGCCGACCGCCAGCACAGTAGTAACTCCACTCGCCCCTGCCTCACCCACCACGATGACCGTCTCGGCATGAATCCACCCGCCGCGCGCAACTCCATCGACGCGAACCGCATGGCCACGCACATCACAGTTTAGCGCGGTGCGGCGGAGGTGTAGTGTCCCGCCGCAACGGATCGTCGCACCCTGCGCGTGCTCGGCGGCCACATTGCCCTCGGCCAGTACTTGGCTGCGTGGTCCCCCGATGATCCCGCCCTTCACGCTCAGGCTCGCGCCGGCATACACGCTACCGCGAGCGATGGAGCGTTCGATCCGAATGTCGCCGGTCGCGTGGGCCTCGAACTTAGCCGTGACGTCGCCGAGGATAGTCAGCGCACCGTGCATGTCGAGGTGGCCGCTATGAAGGTCGACATCACCGCGGTGAATGTAGTGATCATCGATCCCGAGGACGTGGCGCTCGTCGACGTGCAACACGCCATCACGCGTGGCGACCACCTCCCCGCCAGGATCACGAGCGAGGCCGGGGCCAAAGGTCAGATCGGTACCACGGGCAGTCTCGTGCGCGATGACGCGATCGGTGACGGTGTGACCGTCAGAACCGGCCATCGGGGGTTCGCAACGCGCGACCACTTGCCCGCACACAACCGGCGTCAGCAAACCGCGATCGCGGTAGTCGAAACTACCGTCGTCGAGCTCGTGACCCGGCTGCAACCCCACCGGCACGCTCAAGGTGCAGGCAGCTGCACGCGCGGGCAGCATCGGCCGTCCGTGGGCCACAACGATCGGCTCGCAAGCGAACGACGGTTCCCGCGCGGCCCGCTCGATCCGCGCGAGGGCGTCGCCATCGATTCCGAACACCACACCCGCGGAGACCAACGCTGCCCGCAGCTCTTCGGCGCCAACGGGCTCTCCAGGGACGATGCGCAGCCACGCGTGCATCTCGTCCTCGGCGAGATCGATGTGGATCCGGCGATCGATGGGCTCCTCGCCACCGAGCATCGACCGGGTGCGCCGAAACCTTGCTGGGGCTCGACATGCGCCGTGTCACGTCGGGATGCGCGACACCGCGCGTTCACGGGGTCGCGGGCGAAGCAACCGGCGAAATCTTCGCTTCCCCGGGCCGCGTCGTGGCGCCGGGGCGCAACACCGCGCGCAGCGTTGGTCAGCGAGCAATCCGTCGAGCGTGGTGACCCTCGTGAATCCGAGCGCGCGGCACCTCCCGCGTCACACCCTCGTCGAGCCGCGCGATCGCGACGACATCCTCGAACGCATCAGGTAACCGAGCGAGGACCTGCCGATCGAGGGTGTCGGGCAAACGACGCACGCGCGCCGTCGAATCGAGCACCCGCCCGTCGGCGAAGGCGAAGCTCAGTGTGGTGAGCTGCTCGCCGCCTGCCTCGTCCACTGCCGAGGGCAGCGCTCCTGGGACGGTTATCCACGTCTCTACACCGCTCGGAGCGATCGTGCCGACCAAGACCGAGCCGGAGTACGGATCCGCTGGCGCACCGGCGCCTGGAAAGTTCCGGTCCCACATCGACAGGGCTTCAACGAACGGCTGGACCTTGTTCCATCCCCAGGTTCCCACCCACACGGGATGGCAATACGTCATGTAGTCCTTGTGCGCCGTGGGATGGCGAAGCTGGAAGTCGATGACGCCGAATCCCCACTCGCCGACGTCGCCACCCTGGTGCGGATACGATGGATCTGGGCCGCCCTCGTCGCCGCTGCACGCCACGTGGTATCGCCCTTGGTTGTGCCCGACCTCGTGCACGAATGTCTCCGCGCTCCAGTCGGGATCGAGCGATAGCCCCGACGATACGCGTTGGTAGGCGAGGTCGATTGCCGGTTCATCTGGAATCCCAAATGCCTGACCACCGGCGCCACCGAGTCCGCCTGAGCACACGTCGACCAGCCCGTAGTAGTACATATCGGGCGCCGCCCCCTCGTCGAAGCGGAGGTCGCTGAGGTACGAGTTGAGTTGCCCAAAGCTGTCGAGCGGGGTGTTCCAGTCCACCGACTCGTGCAAAGTGAAGTCAAGGCGATCGATCGGGTTCATCATGAACATGAGATCTTGAAAGCGCTGCATCGTCTCTTCGGAGGTGTCGGGCTCCGTGACGCAGTTATCACCATCGTTGTAGTTGAATGGCACGACAGTAACCTTGATCAGCTGATAGCTAGCTTCGATGCCCACCAGCTGCGGTTCGCCCTCTGCGGGGAAGTACGGTGCCTCAGCGGGGGCGCCCTCGGCATAGGCTGGATCGTGCTCGTAGAGCTCGACGGCGTACTTGAGGCCGGGCTTGGTTCGCTCGGCCTCGATCCCCCAGTAGAAGACCCGCTCGAGGCTTCCGATGAACGCGTCGTCGTCGATCATTTTGGTGTCGACAAGACGGTCGGTCGTCCCGTCGGGCCAGGTGAGGACGAGGTGGCCCTCGATTTCACGCGGCTCAAAGTCGGGTTCAAGCACCCAGAAAGCACGGATGAGGGTAATGCGGTTCTGGAGGAGCCGCGCGAGTCGCTCGGAAGGACCAACCCACGCGCCATCGAGTCCGATCGGTACGCCCACACCCTGGTTCGCCTCAACCCAGTCGATGTGCAACCCGCGCGCGGGGATCATCTCCGGCGGAGGCTCACTCGTCGAGCCGTCCACGGAATCACTCGAATCCGTCCCTTGGAAAGTTGCCGACGGGGTTCCGCCGCTCCCTGAGTCCGCGGACATCGACGTGGTGCCCTCGCTATTGGCCAGGCCGTCGTCCTTGGCACAGCCCACGAGCAGCCCCGCAAGGGATAGGATCAACTTGCGTCGCATCGACTGACGGTAGCAGCGAGCCGCAGACGCCGGCAACTCTGCCGGGTTTGCCAGCCGCAACCTCATCATGTGCGCGCTCGTGTAGACTCCCGAGCCATGGCGCAGCGGCCGCTGTATGTCGGAATCGACCTCGGCACCACGAACTCGGCGATCGCGCTCTTCGACGGGGAGCGCACGCACAACGTGCGCAATGCCCAGGGTAACGACCTCACGCCGTCGGTTGTCCGAATCGACGCGCGCGGACGCGTGACCATCGGCGCTGGTGCGCGCCGATTTCTGGACCGCGATCCGGACAACACCGCCAGCGAGTTCAAACGCCTGATGGGCACCGGCCGCGAGGTCGAGTTCGTTGCTGCAGGCGTAACACGCAAACCCGAAGAGCTCGCGGCCGAGGTCTTGAGATCCTTGCGCAACGACGTCCGCGATCAGGCCGGCGTCCTGCCCGAGGCGGCGGTGATCGCCGTGCCAGCTCTCTTTGAACTGCCGCAAAACGCCGCGACGTCAACGGCGGGGAGTCTTGCCGGGTTCAGCCGCGTCGAGCTGCTGCCCGAGCCGGTAGCATCCGCGTTGGCGGCGGGCTGGACCTCTGAAGCGGGAGACGGCCGCTGGCTCGTTTACGACCTCGGCGGTGGGACATTCGACGCATCGCTGCTCGCCAATGAGTCAGGCTTTCTCCGGGTCGTGGGCCACGACGGGGACAACTTTCTCGGGGGTCGCGATTTCGACTGGGCGATCGTCGACTGGATGATCGCCCAGATCGAGCGGATCCATGGCGTCGCAGTCCGTCGCTCGGATCCCACCCACGCGAGCGCAGTCGCCTTGCTCAAGGCCACGGCAGAAGACGCAAAGATTCAGCTCAGCCGAGCCGATGAGGTCGAGCTCGCGCTCGCGATGCCACTGCAGGTCCCGGGCGAAGTTGCTTGCGCGCCCGAACTGGTCCTACACAGGACGGAGCTCGACAGTTTGATCACGCCCGTCATCGAGCGTTCGATCGACGTGTGCAAGCGCCTGCTGCACGAGCACCGGGTGGAGCCGTCTTCTCTGGCGCGAATCGTGTTTGTCGGTGGACCCACGTCGATGCCGTTGGTACGCGAACGGGTGGGCGCCGCCCTGCCGGCGCCCATCGCCGAGGGACTCGACCCGATGACACTGGTCGCCCAGGGGGCCGCGATTTACGCTGCCACGGCGGGGCTCGACGCTCGTCCGGCCGGTCCGATCGCGCGCCGGGGCTGCCGCCTGTGGCTGCAGTACCCAGCCGTGTCGTCGGATCTTTCGCCCCACGTCGCCGGCAAGCTCGTCGAGGTCGAGTCCGGTCCGCGACCGGTGCGGCTTCGCCTCGTCCGTGACGACGGTTGGACCTCGGAGGATGTCGCGCTCGACTCCACCGGAGCGTTCGTGACGATGGTCGAGCTGCGTCCGAGGATCGCGAATGCCTTCGAGATCGTCGCCGAGGACACCAGCGGGACTGCGATCTCGGTCCAGCCAGCCGGAATCACGATCGTCCAAGGGTTGACGATCACTGATCCTCCGCTGTCACGCTCGGTGGGTGTGGCACTAGCAAACGGTGCCGTGCAGCTCTACTTCGACCGCGGCACGCCGCTGCCTGCGAAGCGGACGTTCACGCTGCAAACGGTAGAGACGGTCGCCCGCGGCGCGACCGAGCACGCTCTCAAGATCCCGATCGTCCAGGGCGAGTACGAACGCGCACACCTTTGCCGGTTGATCGGCAGCCTGGAGATCGCTGGTGCCAGCCTCTCGCGCTCGTTGCCGGCGGGGAGCGACGTCGAGGTGACGATCGAGCTCGACCGCGGCGGTCGACTGTCCGCGCGGGCCCTCGCGCCCGCCATCGATCAGGTGTTCGAAAGCGTCGCTCACCTCTTGGTACCGGCGGCCGAACCCCACGCGCTTCAGGCCAGCTTTGCCGACCTACGCCAACGCCTCGACGATCTGCGGGCGGAGGCATTCCGCCGCGCGATGCCCCAGCTGCTGACGGCACTCGAGCGCGTCGAGACCGACCTGGCTGAGATCTCTCGCGACCTCGGGGCCGCCCAAGGCGGCAATGAGGATGCCGGTCAGCGCGCGCGGCGGAACCTCTTGGAACTCAACGCTCGCCTCGACGAGGTCGAGGCGAGCAAGCACTGGCCTGAGCTTGAACACAGCACCGTGGTCACGATGACATGGGCGACGCGGTGGGTCGCAGACCTCGGCACCGACCGCGAGCGCGCGCTGTTCGAGGAGGTCGCCGGCGCCGTTGCGCAAGCCCGCAGCGATCGCAACGTTCGCGAGCTCCAGCGTCAACTTCGCCTCGCCAACCAGCTGGGCGAAACGGCCTGGTACCGCGACCCCGGGACGTGGCCAGCGCTGTTCGACGACGCAGCAAGCCGGATCGACAACGCAACCGACTTACCCAGGGCCCAAGCTTTGGTCCGCGAGGGCAAGCAAGCAATCGTCAACGACGACCTCGAGCTGTTGCGCAGGGTGACAGAAAAACTCTGGCGCCTGCTTCCGCACGATCCTGCAGCTCGGCAGCGCAGCTTCGACTCTGGTGTGCGCTGAGCGGCGCACGTCTGTGCGCCACAGCTTCGTCACGCGCATTTTCGATCGCAGTACCGACTTCGACCCCCTCCTCCGCCGCGATCGGATCGTTGCGTTGCGCCCGTCCTGGTATAGTGGTGCTGTGCGGGCATTCACGCTGCGAGTTCTCGGCGGGATTCTCAGCTGCCCCTGGGCGTGCGCCGACCCGCAGTACTTCACCTGCTCGGATGATCCAGCCTGCGCCGGTTCGGGAAACGGGGGCCGTTGCGAGGACGTCGGCGCCTGTAGTTTCCTCGATAGCGACTGTCTGTCGGGCCGCCGTTATGGCCGCGCCGGGCCGCCGGCGTACGCAGGCACGTGTGTGCCCGTCGGCGGGAGCGAGAGCAGCGGCGCCACGAGCGGCGTGAGCGGGGCCAGCAGCAGCGCCGGATCGACCACGCTTTTCGGAGGCTCTTCGAGCGCGGGCGCCGATGTCACCACCAACGGTATCCCGGAATGCCCGAGCGACTGGTGGAACTGCGACTGGACACACCGTCATCGCCTGTCACTCGCGACCTCGCTCGGCACAACGCTCGCCGACGTCCCGGTGCTGGTTCGCCTTACGCCCGATCGGGTCGAGTTCGAGCGCATGCAGCCCGACGGCGACGATCTGCGCCTCGTCGGCGCCTTTGGCGATCGCTTGCCGTTTGAGATCGAGCGTTGGGACCCTGCCGTGGCTTCATCCGTATGGGTCCTCGTACCCGAGCTCAGTGACGCCAGCGATCACCTCTGGCTGTATTACGGCAACGCAGCCGCTGCCGGGGAACAGGACGCAGCTGCGGTGTGGGGAGCGCAGCATTCTGCGGTGTGGCACATGCAGGACGGCATCGACGCCAGCGATCACGGTAACGACGGGTCGATCAGTGGCAGGGTCTACTCCATCGAGGGCCAAATCGCCGGCTCCCTAGGATTCGTCGCGCCCGACTCGCGGCTCGACGTGCCTGCGACGAACGCGACGACAAGCGTGTTTGCCGAAGGTGCCACCTTGTCGGCCTGGATCCGCCCGCGTGGGTGGGGTGCCAGCGGCTACGGGCGGATCCTTGACAAGGATTCCGTGGACGCGGGTTGGATGTTCTACGTCGTGACCGACGGACGTCTCCGCTTCGCGCTCGCGTTCGCCGACGTAGACCCTTATTGGAGCACGATTCCGGGGGTTATTCCGCTCGACGCTTGGTCCCACGTGGCAGTCTCGTTTGCGCCGGCAACGGGTGAGCCGCCGAGCCTATGGGTGGATGGTGTGATGCATCCCCTCGAGGACAGCCCCCCGGTTCCGATGACCCCGCCGCTTGAAGACCCGATGGTCCCCATTACGATCGGAAATCGACCCACCCTCGATCGCGCCTTCGATGGCGATATCGACGAGGTACGGATCGAGACCCAGGTCCGCGACGCCGCCTGGCTCGCCGTCCAGCGTGATGCCATGCGCGACACTCTGCTGCAGTACGAACCAGCGGAGAGTTGGCAATCTGCACCGTAGGCGCGCCGTCTCTCTCCACGAAACTCCGGGAGTGATGACGGCAACCGTGAATCGGCGGCGCCGAACGCTGAGAGTCGCCGCGGCTCACCTTCGTCCGGCGACATGCGGAGCGGCTCCGCCGGCGGCTTGCTCCGCGGTGTACGCCTCGGCCGCTCGCGCGGCCGCCTCGCGACCTGCGTTCAGCTGCTGCACCATCGACTCGACCTCGCGCTCGAAGCGATCGCGGTCGGCCTTCTCCTCCGCCGCCTTGTGGAATGACACGTAGTCGCCGATCAACTTCTCGACACGCGTCGCGTCGATGCGCTGGGAGAGTCGCTCGATGATACTGGCACGCCCATCGAAGTCCGCGCGAAAGTACTCGTCGGGGTACTCGAAGTCTTGGATAATCGACCGAATGTTACCTGCGATCGATTCGACCGCCCGACCGCTAAGATCGGCGTCGACGCAGAGCTGGCCGAGCGTGAGCCACTGTGCATCATCCGCGGCAACGAAGCGAACTTGGGTGCGGAGCAGCACGTCGCGCAAGAGTTTGACGTAGTCGCCCGGCGAGCTGGGGCCGCGCACTTGGAACGGATTCTGGGCAATGCGCGAGACGGTGGCCTCGTCCATCTGCATGTAGTTCGCGTCGCAGATCATGAACCACTTGCCGTCCTTCGGTATCAGTGTGCCGTCGAATATGCCAAACGCAGCTCCGAGGGTGTTCTTTTCCTCGCTACGCAGATCCCCCGAGTCACGCGACGCGAACGCGGTATCGATGTCGGGCCAGTACACGCCACAAACGCCGTCAAAGCCATACACTTCCTCCTTGAAGATGCGTACGAGCTCGTTCGCGCTCGCGTTCTGGTACGCGCTCGCCCAGTCGGTGCGACGAATGACCTTGAATCGCGCGGGCACATCACGCTGCTTGCAGTAGTCGAGGAAGTAGTTACCGATCGCGTGGGCAGTGATCGTCTTGCCACAGCCCGGGCGGCCGAGGGCGAACAGGACCGGGTTGATCTGCTTTGGGCTCTTGCCCCGGCGAAGGTCGAAGGCTGCAACATCACGCGCAAGTCGAAGGCCGGCGTCGAGGAACTCCTGATTGCCGACAATGTCGGTGACCTTCACCGGCTTGAGATCGACGACGGGATCGCCGAGCGGGCGGGCGACGAAGCCCTCATAACGCGTGTCACCGACGGTGACTTTGCGCTGCGCGAGCGCAAGACCGAACGGGCGCAGTCGCCCCATGTGGGTAAGCTTCTCGATCGCCGCGCGCAACTGAAGCGCGAATGCGTGCAGCGCACCGACCAGCCACGCTTCGCGCTCGACGAGATTCTGCGCCGAGGCGCCGGGTTTGAGCCCCGCCTGCACCTCGAGATAGCGGGCCGCGAGCTTGAGCAAGCGGACAATCACTTCGCGCGATGGCTGCTCGAGCAGCTCCTCGAGCCCGTCGGCCTCGAGACTGCTGTCGACTCCCGGCGACGGCGCGAGCTCAGCGAGGCCACGCGCCGTGGCATCGCAGACGACGGTGGCCGCAAAGGCGCCGATGAAGAGCTTCTGGTCGCGTGTGGGCTCTGGAATCGCGAACGTCCCGGTGCGCGCGATGTCTTCGAGCAACGCTGCGTGCAGCGCTTCGCCCGCCGCGAGCGCGAGATCACAAGCTTGGACAATCACCTCGAGCAACCGCAACGTGGTGACTGTGTGCCCGAAGGGCGCTCGCACGATCTTGTGTAGATTCTTCGCGAGCGAGCCCTCGGCAATGGCCGCGCGCACGCCCGCGCGATCGAAACCACCGGGCGGCGGCGCAACGTGGATCGGGCTGCGCTCGGCTTGGTCAGACGACGGGCTGGTTGCCGGGGCGGACTGCGCGTCGGGCATGCTGCGTGAGCGTAGCGGATCGCCTCAGGCACCGCAGCGGCGAGATCACCAGCGCCCGATCGATCCCAGGTTGTGCACCGCCACGAACCCTGCGCTGCTGAGCTGCCGCGCAGCCCGGCCGCTGCGCATCCCGCTGCGACAGTAGAGCACGATCGGCCGCTCCTTTGGGCCGAGCTCGTCGATGCGCCGCTCGAGATCCTGGACCGGGATGTTGATCGCCCCGGGGAGGTGCCCGTCCGCGAACTCCTCCGGCGTGCGGACATCTACGAGCCGTGCACCTTCTCCCACCAAACGTCGGGCTTGATCGCCGCTGATATTTCCAGCCCGCGCCAACCACAAATAGACGCCCGCCGCCACGGCGAGCACCAACAGACCGACTTGAACCGACACCTTCATGACTCCTGATTCGCCAGTGCGTGCCGGAGCATACCGGTGATCGCCTCGGCTGCAACCGTCGCGGTCGTCGGTGCCAGGCGCGTCACAGCGTCTCGTCGGCCGAAAACTTGACCATGAAGGTCACCTCGCCCGCGCCCGCGAACCGCCAGCGCTGGATCTCTTCGCGGGCACACGCGTCGAGCGCTGCCGATCGGATGGTGCTTTCGCCGGGAGACACGCTCGTCACCGAACCGAGCGAATTGATGCTTATGGTGTATTGCAACGTACCCACGAGCTCGGACTCGATCATTCCCGATCGATCGATGCAGCGCTGTAGGATGCGTGTGCGCTCGGCGAGGGTGTATCTGAGGACCTCGTGGGAGACATCGCC
>CADEGN010000215.1 GCA_902826865.1 uncultured Myxococcales bacterium | reverse complement strand
GGCGACGCCTCCGCTCAGCGCGCGCTTCTTCCCCCATCGCTTGTTTCAGGTCTAGAACAGGTCGAGTCGGTTGCGTGCGCCGTTGCGGCGGAGATCCTAGCCAGCGTCGACGGCTGTGTCCGCGATTTCGTTCCGTTCGTACGATTTCGCAGTTTTGGCGCGTCCGCGATCGAAATGACGGTCCACCTGCGCGCCGAGGGCTTTCGCGAGAGCCTGCTCGTACGCCACGAGTTCATCAAGCGCCTCGTCGTCCGCTTCCGCACCGCGGGCATCGTGATTCCGCTGCCGATCGTTGCGCTGAACCTCGAGCAGGAGGGCGTCGACCCGGCGGCGGTGCGTCGGCGGAGTTGAGACCGGGCGTATTCGCCCTCCGAGCAACGGCGATTCGCGGAGACGAAATTACGAAGGCCCCCGTCGCGGCGCGACGGAGGCCTTCGAGTGAAGGGACAGCACGGGCTTAGGTGCCCGCGCGCCGCATCACATGTCCATGCCGCCCATGCCGCCGCCTCCGGCGCCAGCACCAGCCGCCGGAGCGTCCTTCTTCGGCTTCTCGGCGATCATCGCCTCGGTGGTCAGCATCATGCCGGCCACGCTGGAGGCGTGCTCAAGGGCGATGCGAACGACCTTGGTCGGGTCGATGACGCCGTCTTCGAGCAGGTCGACATACTTTCCGGTGCGCGCATTGAAGCCGAAGCTCTGCTTGCCGCCGCGGACCTCGTTGACGACCACGCTCGGCTCGCCGCCGGCGTTGGCGACGATCTGGCGCAGGGGCTCCTCGAGAGCGCGCTTGACGATCGTCACGCCGAACTGCTGCTCCGTCGACGCGGCCTCGAACTTGTCGAGAGCCTTCTGAGCGCGAATGAGTGCCACCCCACCACCGGGGACGATGCCCTCCTCGACAGCCGCGCGGGTCGCGTGGAGTGCGTCCTCGACGCGGGCCTTCTTCTCCTTCATCTCGACCTCGCTGGCGGCGCCGACCTTGATCACCGCAACGCCACCGACCAGCTTGGCCAGGCGCTCCTGCAGCTTCTCGCGGTCGTAGTCGCTGGTGGTCTCCTCGATTTGGGCGCGGATCTGCTTCACGCGGGCCTGGATGTCGGCCTTCTTGCCGCCACCGTCGACGATCGTGCAGTTGTCCTTGTCGAGGGTGACCTGCTTGGCCGTGCCGAGGTCCTTGACGGTGAGATTCTCGAGCTTCTCGCCGAGATCCTCGGTGAGCGCCTTGCCGCCGGTGAGCACCGCGATGTCCTTGAGCATCTCCTTGCGGCGATCGCCAAAGCCGGGGGCCTTGACCGCAGCGACCTGCAGCGTGCCACGCAGCTTGTTGACCACGAGGGTCGCCAGGGCCTCACCGTCGATATCCTCGGCGATGATGAGCAGCGAACGCCCCTGCTTGGCGACCTGCTCGAGGACCGGCAGCAGGTCCTTCATGGTGGAGATCTTCTTCTCGTTGAGCAGGACGTAGCAATCGTTGAGATGGACCTCCATCCGCTCTTGGTCGGTCACGAAATAGGGCGACAGGTACCCGCGGTCGAACTGCATGCCCTCTACGACCTCAAGCTCGGTCGTGCTGGACTTGTTCTCTTCGACGGTGATCACGCCTTCCTTGCCGACCTTGCTCATCGCCTCGGCGATCAGCTTGCCGATCTCTTCGTCGCCGTTGGCGCTGATGGTTCCGACCTGGGCGATCTCGGACTCACCCTTGGTGGCCTTCGACAGCTTCTTGATCGCCTCGACGCACTCGATGACGGCGCCATCGATGCCGCGCTTGATCTCCATCGGGTCGTGTCCGGCGGTCACCATCTTGATGCCCTCGCGGAACAGCGCCTGAGCGAGCACCGTGGCGGTGGTGGTGCCGTCACCGGCGATGTCAGAGGTCTTGCTGGCGACCTCCTTCACCATCTGCGCGCCCATGTTCTCGAACTTGTCCTCGAGCTCGATCTCCTTGGCGACGGTGACGCCGTCCTTGGTGACCGTGGGTGAGCCCCACGACTTCTCGATCACCACGTTGCGGCCGCGGGGCCCAAGGGTGACCTTCACCGCGTCGGCAAGGATGTTGACGCCGCGCAGGATCGAATTGCGGGCGGACTCATCGAAACGAACTTCTTTGGCTGCCATGATTGGGTTCTCCTGGAATGGGATGGCGGGGGTTACTTGACGATGACCGCGAGGATCTCGTCCTCGCGCAGGACGGTGTGTTCCTCACCATCGATCTTGAGCTCGGTGCCGGCGTACTTGCCGAACAGCACCTCGTCACCCGGCTTGACGTCGAGGGTGATGCGCTTGCCGGCGTCGTCGCGCTTGCCTTCGCCGACAGCGACCACGATGCCGCGCGCGGGCTTCTCCTTGGCGGTGTCCGGGATGAACAGGCCGCCCGTCGTCTTGGTCTCTTCGGCGACGCGCTTGATCACGAGCCGGTCGTGAAGGGGACGGATCTTCATGGGGGATGCTCCTTCGAAGTGGTGGCCCTGGGGCCAGTGACGTGGGTGCAGGCGTTCGCTGCGCGAGTCCGAAAACGGGGCACGCAACGGCGCGACAAAACGACGGGCCCAGCCGAAAACGGCATGGATCTCCGGCGGTTGGCAGTCACCAAGGGCGACTGCCAGGCGGGCGCAGTCTAGTCGTGTCGCCCATGGGGTCAAGGGGGGCGCGCGCACCAAATCCGGGCCAGTCGCTGGCACGAGCCGTGGGCAGTCTCACAATCATTGTCAGGACGGATCAATTGGCCGATCATGGTTGGTTGAAGATGTAGGCCAAAACACCGGCCTAGATCCGAGCAAGCGAGGAGAGCAACGAAGTCATGCGCAGCGCCGTGGCATCCGATCACAGCAACCTAGCGTCGTACTTCTACGAGGAGCTTGGTGCCGCCCAGGAGCGCACCGGCCGTGACCTTCCCACCGTGGTTGAGGCGTACGTCGTTTACCTCCTCGCCGACTATGCCCGGCGGACGGAAGCCGCCGGGCGAACGGCCCGACCGCTGGCCCTCGACTACCTCGATGCGCGCAGCCGCGCCGGCAGTGCCCGTGCCCATGCGCTGCGTTCGGTCGGCGACCGGGCGCTTTACATCAGCGGTGTCGTGCCCCGCAGCCTGCACCGCTCCCCGGTGAACGTGCGCTACGTAACGGGGATCGGCCAAGCAGCCTATCGCGAGATCGCCGGCGAAGGACCCCTGGCCGTGCTCGGGACTCTTGCTGACATGTTTGCAGAGGTCGCCGAAGTCATCGGCGAAGTGGTCGAGCTCGGCGCCGCCAACGACGGACACGATCTTCTCGCGCTCTACGAGCGGTGGCGAACCCATGGGGATGCACGCGATGCGCGGTTGCTCGTGCGGGCCGGTGTTCTGATCGATCCCGACGGCTCGGATGTGATGCAGTGAGCGTCACGACGCCACCGACTAACCTCGCGTTGTTGTTTCGCGGACTCGAGGCGCTCTACCGCGCCGACAGCGGTTTGGATCCGCAGACGGTGCTCTTGCCATTTCGTGCCGACGCCGGTGTCTTGCGCGAGGCGTTGCTGCTGCGCGAGGCGGAGGACGGCGTGCTCGAGCTCGCCCTCGCCCTCGAACAGAACACGCTCCACGCATTCGAGGCTGTCGACGCCCATCGAGCGCTCGCCGACGATGCCCTTGCCGGCACGCTGCCGGTTCTCGAGGGCTTGAGCCACCTCCTCTACGTTGCCGAGGCTGCCCGCTGCAATCGTCCCGTGTCCGGCCTCGAGCTCGAAACCCAGGCCGAGGTCGACAAGCTCGCGCTGCTGTTGTTGCACCGCTGGCAAGACGCGCGCGAGGCGTTTCATCCCCTCGTTGAGCGGCTGTACCGTCGCTTCGAGAACATCGCCGCGCCCGATCTCCAGGAGCGCTATGAGATGGCCAATCGCTTGGCCCTGGCATTCTCGCGGCGGCTATGGCCGTCGGTTCGCGACGGCCGCCTCGGCGATCTGCACCGGCTTCTTCGCCGCTTCTGGGCTGCGTCGATGTCGGATAAACACGCGCTCGCCGCCTGACGCGCGCACTCGCGGCCGAGGATCCGCTCACCAGGGCAACGGCCCGGACAACGGCCCGAACAACGGCCCGAACAACGGCCCGGACAACGGCCCGAACAACGGCCCGAACAACGGCCCGAACAACGGCCCGAACAACGGCCCCGAACAACGGCCGGGACAGCTCCGGACCCGTTCGATCGTGCAATTTCCCGCCGATTCGTTCGGAAGTTCGCATGCCGCCGCGCCACAGCCGTTCGCCTCGGGTAAAGTTGCGCTGTCGTGGACTTTTCGCGCCTCGTAGTCGTTGGCGCCGTGGTCGCTGTAGGGGCCAGCGCCTGCTCGCGTGGTGCTTCCGCCGAATCAGGCGGTGGTCTGTTCGTGCCCAGCGCAGGGCCGGGGGGCACCGGCGGTTTGTCGGAAGGTAGTAGCTCGGGCAACGACGACAGCGAGTCCAATGGGGAAGGGGAATCGTCGGGTCCGTCGCTCGGCAGTGGATCGAGTGAAGGCGTCGACTCGGTCTGCGGCGACGACGTGGCGACAGGGGCGGAGGAATGTGACGGCCAGGATCTTGCCGGGCAGGCGTGTTCCGACGTCGGCTTCGGATCCGGTGTGCTCGTCTGCGATGCGAGCTGTCACCTCGTCACCGACGCGTGCTTCACCTGCGGAGACGGTCTGCTCTCGCTCGCGGAGGAATGCGACGGGACTGAGTTCCGCGGCGCCACGTGCATGTCGCTCGGTTATGGCGGCGGGTCGCTGTCGTGCTCCTCAGGCTGTCAGGTGATCGAGGATGGTGGTTGCGCGCCGCTACCGAGTTGCGGCGATGGGGCGCGCAACAGCGGCGAGCAATGTGACGCTGGCGACCTCGGGGGGGCGAGTTGCATAACCCAAGGCTTCGACATGGGGCCGATCTCGTGCACGGCGAGCTGTACCCTCGATGTCTCGCAGTGCAGCCACAGCGACGCCGACTGCGGTCATCAAGGCGACCTGTGCCTCTTCGACAAGAACAACCTGCAAAGTACGTGTTGTCCGGCTGGCGTGGGCGGTAACGTGCTTGGTATCTGTGACATCCTCATTTGCATCTGAGTTGCGGATGAACGCGTAGCGTTCACGTGCGACGAAGGCAAGGAGCGCAGCGATGGAGGGAAGAGACGGGCCGTCCCGTCCCTCCCCATTGCTGGGCAGAACGGGCGCCCTCGGCCGTGTCTGGGGCCAGCGCGAGCGACCCGATAGAAAATCGCGACCCGTGGAGGGGCGCCGCGTCTAGCTGGAGACGGGCGGACCGAATGCCCGATGGAGTCGCCATGTTCCGCAATACCACCGCGATTCGCGCGGCGAATCGCCGAAACCTCTATTCGCTCCTCTATTCGCTCCTCGCCCTGGGGTTGGCCGTGGGCTGCACCGGTGACGACGACGATGACGACGACGACGGCGGTAACGCGGACGACAGCGGCAGCGGCACGCCGGGCTCGGCGAGCAACGCCGACTCGAACGCCACCGACCCAAGCGCCGACGGAGGTGAGTCGACCTCCAACGCCAGCGCGGCCGACAGCGGTGGCACTTGCGAGGGCGACTGGAGCCTAGGATCGGTCCCGTTCGTCGGTGACGGCATCTTGGTGCCCTGCGACGAGAATCCACCCAAGAACTGCGCCGACGGGGGCTTCATCGTCTTCAACAGCACCGATGAGTGCATTTGTCTGCCCGAGTGTTCCTCCCTCCAAGGCGTCGGCCTCGGGGACGCGTGCGACGCCAATGGAACGGTCGTGTGCCAAGCGATCCGAAACAACAGCGGGAGCTCGAGCGGCGAATTCTGCACGCCGACGCAGTGGAATCTCTGCGGGCCGTGAACCCGGCGCTCGGTGGCTCGCGGAGTTTCGGTCACCCGTGCGCGGCCGAGCGCCGGGTGCCACGCGGTTCGCGTGGCGGGTGTTCGCGCCCGCCCGCGCGTTCGCCCGGCGGACGGCATCGCTTACTGAGGCACGACGGCCAGCTCCACGGTTGCCCCGTCGGGCGTGGTCACCCGCGCAACCGTGGTTCGATCCTTCAGAGGCTTTCTCGGTGCGACGCGGAGCTTGAGATCGCCCCGGGGCTCCCCGCCCTCGCTGTGACACTCGAGCTCGACTTTGTATTGATCGCGGCCGGGGGTGAGATCGGTGTTGATCGTGCAGGTTCGCGTGAGCTTGCCGCAGCTCCAGGTGGCCTCGGCATGGCCGCTGCCGGGCAGCACGAAGCGCGTCTCGGTGCGCGTCGCGGCGCGTGTTTCGGTGAGCACCCATTCGAAGCGGTCGATAGGCGACGGGGTTGCGGCCGGCGCCGCGCCGACGGTGGAAGTGAGGAGCAAGGTGGCGAGATAGCTGGACAGAGCCATGGTGAAATCGTCGTTCTTCAACGTCGGTGCCAGCCCACGCGTCCAAGCGATTTCGTGGGGATGACACAACTCGGTCGCGCGGCGACACGGCCTTTGCGGCGCGCGACGGCGGCGCGTGGTGACGCGTTGGCATTCGCCCGTCGCCGCAGGCGGAGAGCGCAGTGTGAAGCCCGTGTGGCGGGGCGCGAAGTCCCGTTCGCGGTGTTGCTCCTGTGCAACACCTGTGACGGGTGGCACGTCAAGCCGCTCTCAGCGCCCCGCGAGCCTCGAGATTGTGCGCGTTCGTGGAGGCGCAGGAGTTGTTCTCGCGTTGCGATTTTTTGCTCGCCGCTGTTAGGGTGGCGCGCATGTCGAAGCCTGGTCCTGGCCTCTCGGGAATCTCGCTCTATCTGCCCGCCCCGCGGGTCGACCTCGCATCGTGGTGCGAGTGGAACGGCCAGGCGTTCGACAAGGTCGGCGCGGTGGTCGGGCGTGGTTTCCGCATGCCCGGGGTCGACGAGAATGTGTACACGATGGCTGCAACCGCCGTCCTGCGCCTCATCGAAGCCTACGACGTCGATCCACGCCACGTTGGCATGCTTGCGCTCGGCACCGAGTCGAGCACGGACAATGCCGCGGGTGCGGTGATCGTCCGCGGCATGTTGGATCGCGCGCTGATCGAGCGGGGCAAGCCAGCGCTGGCCAGGGATTGCGAGGTCCCCGAGATCAAGCATGCGTGTCTCGCGGGCGTTTACGGCCTGAAAGCTGCGACCCGCTACCTCGCGGTCGATGGCCGTGATCGTGTGGCGATCGTCGTGTGCGGCGACATCGCCGAGTACGAGCGCGGTAGCTCCGGCGAGCCGACCCAGGGCGCCGGAGCGGTGGCGATGTTGTGCGAACCCCAGGCCCGCCTCGCAGCCATCGAGCTCGCGAGCACCGGCAGCGCATCAGCTTACCGCGGTCTTGATTTTCGCAAGCCGGTCGCCCGCCACTTCGTCGAGGGCTACGCGGCCGCGACCCAGCGGTTGCACGACTTTCCGATCTTCAACGGCAAGTACTCGACGGCCTGCTACATCGACGAGGTCATCGCCGCGCTTGATGCCATGTTCGTTCGCCGTGGGATCCATCGCCGCTCCTACTGGGAGCAGGTGGCCACGCTCGTGATGCACCGGCCCTACCACCACATGCCGATCGCCGCGCTCGCGGCGGCGCTGGTTGTCGGGATGCATCGCGATCCCGCCGAGCACGAGGCGTTCGCCGGCTTGTGCATCGAGGCCGGCCAGGACCCGGCAGGCGTGCGTGCGGAGCTCGATGCGCTGCCAGATTTGTGGGCCTTCTCCGAACGTGAAGGTGTGGACGCCGATCCGATGCCGCGCACGAACGCGGTCGTAAAGCGATTCCGCGCGGGCGCGTGGTTCCGCCGGTTTGTCGACGAGAAGGTCGCGCTCGGCGGCGCGCAGGCGATGGAGTTCGGCAACCTCTACTCCGCGTCTTTGCCGGCGTGGTTGGCGGCCATGTTCACCGACGCGCTCGGCAGCGCGGTCGAGCTCGCCGGCCGCGAGGTGTTGACCATCGGTTATGGCAGTGGGGATGCCGCGGAGGCCATGCCGTTGACGGTCGCTCCCGGTTGGAAAGAAGCGGCGACGCGGATCGATCTCGAGGGCGCCCTCGCGGGTGCAATCACGCTCGAGCGCGCGGCGTACGAGGCCCACCACGACGGACGCGTTCCGCTCGCACCTGCACCGGGCCCGCGCTTTGGCGTCGTCGGGGTAGGCGATTCGATCGCGCCGCCGCAGGACCTCGGGGTCGAGCGTTACGGGTTTCTGCCCTGAGTGCAGCGACGGATGGCGGTGCGCTCGAGCACGAGGACATCGCCCATCACCCGCTTGCGACCGGTGGGCCGGCCAGGCCTCACAGCCGTAGACCCGCGCGACCATGGAGCGTCGACGCGCCCTACGCAGTGAGCGCCGGCGGCAACTGCACGACCGAGATCCTGCGTCGCGCAACAGGAGGCCGGCCGCATCGGCGCGAGCGCGGTGAAAGCCGACCCAGAGCGACGACGATCCGCTCCGTGAGCGCGGCCGCGAACGCTACGCCCGCGCCGATCGCGGTCAGCTCACTGATCAAGCCTACGCCCGTGGCGGGGCGAGGTCGTCGCCGCGCCAGAGGCAGCGAACGAGGTTGTCTTCGATGGCGTGGATGCCGTCATCGTCGCCGAGCAGCCACTGGGAGTCGCTCCAGGGCGAGGCGCAGATATCGCGCACGAGCGACTTCATCGCGTACACGACATTGCGCAGCCACGGAGAGGAGCGATCGAGCGCACCCACGGCAGCCTCCGCACGCTCGTGGTGTTGCGTGACGATCACAACGCCGTCGAGCTCGAGGCCACGCGGGCCGGCGATGATGACGTGGCCATTGGCGCGCGCGAACTGGGATACCCCCCTGATGCCGCGGGTCAGCGGGGCTCGCGGGCCGTACGGCTCGAGGAGTGAACCGTCGGAGGGAAGGCGGTACACGCCGAACGGGTTCGCACGGACGAGGTCGAGCGAGCCTGCCGGATCGAGGTCGATATCGACGAGGAACTCGCTGTGGATCTCCATCTGCTGCTCGAGCCGCTCGCGTGCCGTCCTCGCCGCGACGAGTTCACGAGGAGGGAGCGTCCAGGCGCGCACGAGCTTGCCGGCGTGGTCGACGAGGATGACGGATGACGTGCGTCGAGGTCACGACGTAAAGCCCGTCGCGGCGAGCTGCGAGGTCGTACCAGGACTCGTATCTCGCGGGGTCGGGCGCCAACTTCTTGGAGAGCGCCGTGGCGAACGGCGCCCAGGTTAGGCCGCGATCGGCGCTCGCGTACAGCGAGGCGTGCTCCGACAGTGCGACCCGTCGCTCACCGAAGGCGACGACCTCGCGGAGGATTCCGCCCTTCGGCCGCGTGAAAGTCTTAGACGCCATCGACATTGAGTTCGTCGACGAGTACTTCTATGACTTCAACGACTGGCCCCGTTGTCGCCGGAATGCTGGACCAGTCGGTCGCCGCCGTCGCATGAACCCGATCACCACTCCAATGAGGAGGGACCAAGTCGCGTGACCGTGGCGCACGCCTGACACCTGGCACTGGCCACATCCGTCCGAAGGGGGTGTCGCCGGCGCCGCTCCGGTTCGATGGCCGCCGTCACTCGTACTACCGTCGTCTGTCGTGGCACCGGTCTCCGAGCTCCCGGCTGACCCGGTGTCCCCCTCGTCTTCCCCGGTGCCGGTGTCGTCCACCGAACTGGGGTCGTCTCCAGTCTCGCCGCCGGCCTCCGGTTCCCAGACCGGCGGGACTCCGTCGACACACGGGCCACCGGGGTAGATGTCGGCCTCGGTCCACATCGGTTGGGGCGGCAGATCACCGCTCCGAACCGCGACGGAGTAGCGGCAGGGTAGGCAGGACTCCACCGGCTCGGAGCGATTGCCCGCGGCGTCGATGGCGGTTGCACGAATGCAGATCGCCTCGGGGGGCTCTGCATCGCCGAGCTGAACCTGGTACCCCGCGACGGGCCAGTCGATGACTTCGCCGCTGGCGAGTGCATGCGACCGGAACCGAAGCTGGGGTTGTTCCTCGGCCGAGAACCCTTCGAACAGGTGAAAGACCTCGATGTCGTGCTCGGACGGAGCAACCTCGGTCTTGATCCACCAATTGAGCTCCTCCGGGAGCTCGCACAAGGCGCCGCCGTAGATGCCGGGAAAGTCGTGCAGGTCGAAGATCAGAGAGGCCGGTGCCGGCGGGGGTTCGACGACCGGATCGGATGCGTCGTACTCGATGACGTCGATGCACCCGTTCCCCTCCTCACACCAGCGCAGCCGAACGTGGGCCCCCGCTGTCACGCCTGCAATCGAGACCGCAAATTCGGACGTCACGTAGTGATTGATTCGGAGCTCCTCGACCTCGGTCAGCGCCGCGAGCTCGCCGTCCACCGACGCGACGTACTCGCTCAGGTCAGTGCTGGACGCCTGGATGCGAATCGCCGCATTGGCGGGAACCGGACCCGCCGGGTCGGGCCCGAGCAGCGTCGGCTCCACGGGCGGTGAGCAGGCCCTGGCCGAATGCTCAAAGAGCGTTTCCGCGCAGAATACGCACAAGGCACTCGAAATCGCGATCTTCACGACCGAATAACTAACATTAAAAACTTTAAAAAGCTAACATTTCTAAACTATGCGTTGGGCCGTTCTCCTCGTCGTCCCGCTCGTCGGCTGCCAGCCGGGAACGGAGCCATCCATCGATGCCGACACTGATGCCTCCTCGGACGGTGGCACGTTCCTGCCGGGCGACGACGCGGGTGGCGACAGCACTGGTGACACCACCGAACCCGTTGGTTGTGACCCCACTGCCGTCGCCCTTCCCTTCGCGACGCCGGACGACCTCGTCGGGGTCGAGGTTGCGGTGGATGTGTCGCTCTACGACGCCACTGCCGACGACCTCGCGAAGCTCACGTGTCTCCGACGTGTCGAGGGCGATCTGATCATCCACGACACCGAGCTGTCTTCGCTCGTCGGGCTGGAGAACCTCGAGTCGGTCGACGGGTTGCTCGAGCTTCGATTCAACCCCTCACTGAGCGACGTCGATGCCCTCGCAGGACTCCGGCACGTCGGCACGCTAGGGATCTGGAACAACGACGCGCTCGCAGACGCGAGTGGCATCGCTCAGCTACAGACAGCCTCGTCGATCAGCATCCAGGGCAACCCCGGGCTGACCAAGGTATCGGTGCCAGAGATCGAGGTGCTCGACTACCTCAATCTGTACGAGTGTCCGATTCAGTCCCTCGACTTCACGTCGCTCCGCTCCGTGGGGTCGCTCTCGGTCAGACAACTGCCGATTGCCGATCTCGATGGGTTCGCGGCACTGGGCGAGATCCAAGGCACCTTGACCCTCGAAGAAATGCCCGAGCTCGCAACGACCCGCGGGCTCGGCTCGTTGCGAACCGTTGCCGAGGATCTGCAGCTCCTCGAGCTCCCAGCGCTGACGGAAGTCGACCTGCCCGAGCTGGAATCGGTCGACCGCATCTATGCGACCGAGCACCCCGCGCTCGTCACGATCTCGACGCCCCGACTGCAGCAGATCACCGCCCTGACCCTCGTCCGGCTGCCGAGCCTGACAACGTTCCCCGATCTCGCCGGTACCGAAGGGCTCGTCGACCTCACGCTCTACGACATTCCTGGGCTCACCACCCTCGACTGGCTGAGGGTCGAGCCCGCGGCGCAGCACATCGTCATCGCGCTCGCGGCGGAGCTCACCGACCTCGAGGCTCTCCGCGGCCTCTCTGACGTTGGCATCCATCTGACACTCGAATCGTTGCCGGCGCTCGCTTCGGTGGACGCGCTCGGTGACGTCGAGCACGTAGCCGGCACGCTGGCGCTCCGCTCACTCCCAGGTCTCGAGGACCTGGACGGCCTCGGTTCGCTGCAGGCGGTCGGCGATCACACGAACTTACCGGGGGGTGTCTTCTTGCAGGATCTCGACGGCCTGATCGACTTCAGTGGCCTCGCGCTTCCCGTCTCGGTCGAAGGCGACGTGACCATCGACGGCAACGACGCGCTCACTTCGCTCGCCGGACTCGGTACGGTCCAGCAGATCGACGGTGCGTTCGCGATCACCGCAAACGAACAGCTCACGGAGCTCGCCGGCCTCGAGGGTCTTCTCGAAATCACGGGTGGCCTCACCATCGCCGGCAATCCTCTCCTCGCCAACATCGATGCGATTTGGCCGGTCCCCACCGGTGCGTTGCGGACCGTCGGCGAGCCCCAGCTGACGATCGTCGACAACCCGGAGCTGTCGCAGTGCACGGTCGATGCATTCGTCGACGCATTGATCGCCGCGGGCTGGCTGGCGTTGACGGACGTCGAAGGCAACGGTCGTTGCTGAGGGTCACCGGCTCAGACGCAGCCACCGCATCGCTCGCCGAGATCGACACCACGCCTTCGACCGCAAGCGCGCGTCCGCTCGCTGCGAGCGCCAGTTCTTCGACCGCGCTGCCCATGGTCCGCGCGCGCTCGAGCAGGTCGAGGCCGGTCGAGGTCAGCACGACGGCCTTGCCGACGCGCTCGAACAAAGTGACCCCTAGCCGTTTCTCGATCGCCGCGACCTGTCGGCTCAGCGTGGGCTGCGTGAGGCCCAGCTTGCGAGCAGCGGCCGAGAGCGACCCCGTCTGGGCCGTCTCGAGGAACGCCCGCAGGTGGTTCCAGTCCAGGCGATCCATACGCAGATGCATAAGCAGCCTTCAGAATACCGCACTTACCTCTGCGTTTTGCATGAGTATGGTGGAGGGGCCGGGCGAGTCGCCGACGCCGACGCGCCCGCGCCCGGTCGCGCGACCTACGATGTCGTTCTCGCGTTCAACCTGCTCCACCTTGTCGCGGACCTCGACGCTGCGATCGCCTCGGCGGCCGCTGCCCTGCGACCTGGTGGTCTCTTCATCTCGAAGACGGCCTGCATCTCCGAGATGAATGTGCTGGTGCCCAAGGTGTTGCTTCCGCTCATGCGCCTGGTCGGCAAGGCGCCGCCGGTGCTGTGCTTCGCCGCGCCGGAGCTGCAGGCGGCGCTGACGCGCCACGGGTTCGAGGTTGAAGCGGTCGAACGCCACGGTACCAAGGGCAAGGACATCCGCGTGTTCATCGTGGC
>CADEGN010000214.1 GCA_902826865.1 uncultured Myxococcales bacterium | reverse complement strand
GGGCCCTACCGGAATTCTCAACCAGGAAGAAGGAAGGTAGGGTCTACCAATGGCCAAGCCGACGACCGCCGATATCGATTCTCTCGTCGCCCGCGGACTGCAAGCGGTGAGCGATGATCAGCTCGATACCGCCGACAGCCTGCTCGATGATGCCCGGGGGATCGCGGGAGAGAACCATGTCCGGGTGCTGCATCTCGCCGGGATGCTCGCTTGGGCGCGCGGTGACCTCGAGCGCGCGAACGGATACCTGATGCAGGCCGCCGATAAGGACGACGCCCGCTCCGACCTCCTGCTCGACTGCGCCGAGTGCCTGTTTGCGAGCGACGAGATCGACGAGGCCGAGGCCCAAGTGCGCGCCGCGCTCGCGCGGGAGGACTTAAGCCGCGAACAGGGTGATGACGGACGCCTCTTGCTCGCGCAGATCCGCGTGGCCGGCGACGATCCGGAGGAGGCACTCGAGGTCCTCGGAGAGATCGATCCCAGCTTGCAGGGGCATCCCGCGTTTCTCAGCACGCGTGGTGCCGCGAACGTGGCCGCGGGCAATCTCGAGGCGGCGGCCACAGACTTCAAGGCCGCGATCGAAATAGAGCGTGAGGACGCTGATCTGCATTACCAGCTCGCGCTGGTGCTCGGCGAAACCGGCGACCGCGCAGGCGCCGCCAACGCCATGCTCCGGGTGCTCGAGCTCGATGCCGCCGAGGACGGTCCCAGTGAGGGGCCCAGCTACGCGGAGGTCCAAGAGTTGCGGACGCGGCTCGAGGAGGTACTTGAGCAGCTCCCGGACCAGTTGCTCAAGCTCGTCGCGAGTGCGCCGATCACCGTGCAAGCGCGCGCGACCGAGGTGCAGGTGCGGGCCGGAATGGATCCACGGAGCTCGGTCTGCTTTCAAGGCAAGCCGAAGCTCGACGACGACGACGATGCAGAACTCACCGGCATCGTCATCATGCGCGACTTGCTGCCGGAGGAAGCCACCGAGGACGAGGATGCGCTCGAGGACGAGCTGCTCTACGGGGTGATGGAAGAGATGCAGACATTCTTCAGGCGCGACGATCTTGTCGTCGCGGAGGCGTGAGGGCCAGATGGTCGATCCCGGGGCATACATTTACGACTGGAACGAGAAGGACCGCCACGGTCCGCTCTTGCGCGAGCCGCCGCGGTTTGTCGATGAGACGATTCGCGACGGCCTCCAGTCGCCGTCGGTGACCGACCCGACGATCGAGCAGAAGATAGAGCTCCTCCGCCTCATGGACCGGCTCGGGATCGACGTTGTCAACCTCGGGCTGCCGGGCGCGGGCAAGCGCGCCTACGACGATGTCGAGCGCCTCGCGCGGGTGATCGTCGAAGAGAAGCTCCACATTCGGCCCAATTGCGCTGCGCGTACCATCGAGAGCGACATCCGCCCAATCGTCGAGATCTCGCAAAAGGTCGGCCTGGCGATCGAGGTTACGGCGTTCATCGGATCTTCGCCGATTCGCGCCTATGCCGAAGACTGGGCGCCGGGGCACCTCGAGAAGCTCACGAAGGATGCGATCACGTTCACCGTCAAGCATCAGCTGCCCGCATCGTTTGTCACCGAGGACACGACGCGGAGCCATCCACGCATGTTGGATCGCTTATTTCGCACGGCGATCGAAAGCGGCGCGACGCGGCTCGTGCTCTGCGATACCTGCGGCTACGCCACGCCGGATGGCCTGCGCAACCTGATCGCGTTTACCCGATCCCTCCTCCGGGGCATGGATGTCGACGATCGCGTGGAGCTCGACTGGCACGGGCACAACGATCGTGGTCTGGCCCTGGTGCTCGCCCTGTTCGCGCTTGAACACGGCATCGATCGTGTGCACGGGTGCGGGCTCGGGATCGGCGAGCGCGTTGGCAATACCTCGATGGACCTCCTGCTGCTCAACCTATACATGCTGGGGCAGCTCGACCTCGAACGTCACGATTTGTCATGCCTCGTGGAGTACGTGGAGAAGGTCAGCTCGTATACTGGTGTGCCGATCCATGCTGCGTACCCGCTATCGGGACGCGACGCGTTCCGCACCGCTACCGGAGTCCATGCGGCGGCCGTGATCAAGGCGGAGGCAAAGGGCGACTTCGACCTCGCGGATCGAGTTTACTCGTCGGTGCCCGCCCGTGTTTTCGGCCGCAAGCAAGAGATCGAGGTTGGCCACTACAGCGGCAAGAGCAACGTCATCCATTGGCTCAAGCATCACAACGTCGAGCCCACGGATGAACTCGTCGAGCGGATCTTCACCGCCGCGAAGGCTGGCAACCGTACGCTCGAAGAGGCGGAGATTCTCGCGTTGATCGAGCGACGCCCGGCGATGTAGCGCGCTCGGCGGGGGACGGATCACCGTCCCCCGGGCAGCGACCGCCTACGGCAGCACGCGCACGTGGCAATGGACGCCGATGTGATCGGAGGCGTACAAGCCATCGACCGGCTCGACGAAGATCCGTTCACAGTCGAGGACTTCGCCGGCGAACCTCGTGCCAGGAACGACGTAGAGGTAGTCGATCCGACGGTCGGGATCGTCGCTCGAGGCGGTCAGTCCCGGGTCATCGGGATTCACGGCCAGCCAGGCGTCGATGGCATCGCCCGTCTGATCGTTGTGGACCACTTCGCCGCGGACGGCGGTCATGGCGAGCGAGTCCGGCGTTGCGTTCATGTCGCCGACAAAAAATGACGCGGCCGCAGTGCGGTTGTCGACCGTGAGACCCCATGCGGCGAGGGCCTGGTCGGCCTTGATGTCCTGAGGGTCCTGGGTGGTCAAGTGCGTGCTCGTCAGGTCGACCTCGCCCCAGGGGGTGTCGATGCGGACGCGCAGTGCCTTGCGGATCTCGAAACCGTTGACATGCGGCAGCTCAAGCCCCTCCCGATCGGTGATGGGCCAGCGGCTGAGCACGCCGGGTCCTTCCACGAAGATGCCGGGAATGCCGCTCGCCTGCTCGAATTCCCACTCGTAGCCGGTGGCATCGGCGATGACCTGGCCACGGTTTGGCATCAACCCATTTTGGGCTGTCTCCTGCACGCCGATGATGTCCGGCTTCTCGGCGTTGATCCAATCCACGAGGATCTGCTCGCGCTGCTCGAGCATGGCGAAGTCCGGGAAGCCGTGCAAGACGTTGAACTGCACGACGCTCAGAACCCCAGGTTCTCCACTGCTGCCGGTGGTTTCCTCGGCCCCCGTCGAGTCGGTGCCCATCGAGCCAGCGCCGGTTGAATCGGCGCCGTTCGAGCCGGCGCTTCCCGCCGTGCTGTCAGCGTCCTCGCCGGATTGCGACGAGCCGGCCGAGACGGTGCTCGCTGCACCGGTCGTTTCGCCCGGGGATGCCGTCGAGGCGGACGAGCTCCCCGCGCCAATGTCGCCGCTGTCGGCGTTGGACTCGCCGCCGCAGCCCAGCAGCCAGCCGACCGAGACCCAGAAACCAAACCTGCGCATAGTTGAGGACCCCCCCCTTGGTGTCTCAAGCGCCCGCCGAAAATTCAACTAGGATGGCCGCTTCGCCACGTGTGCGGTCACGGCGACTCGACCCCATCAGGCGGGATCGACTGCGGAGCAACGGGCCTGCTCGAGCCAACTCCTGATTTTTTTCCCAACTGCATCACGCAAGATGAAGCGCTTGATGATTTGTCGGGCGAGGGGTCCATCGAGATCGATTTCGAACGCTTGCCGTTCGCGTCGAACGCGAGCGCCAGCACGTTGAGTCCCGAAGTGAGGCCCGGGTAACGGCGAGCCCTGCGGCCTGTCGAGCTTGATGACTCCCCCGCGTTGACGAACGAGGGCTCCGGGTGGCGGAGGCCGCGATATGCACTTCCGGCTTCACGCGACACATCGGCTGCCCCGGTTGATTTCCGCCCCCCTGGGTCCCGCGCACCTGGGGCATGCTCTCGCCATGCATCTGCGTCTGATCATCGCCAACAAGAACTACTCCTCGTGGTCGATGCGATCGTGGGTGCTGCTGCGCCAAGCAGGCATTCCGTTTGAAGAGGTGATGCTGCCGTTTGATTCGCCGCAGTGGCGCGAACACATGCCCCGGCTCTCGCCCACGGGGCGCGTTCCCGTACTGTGGATCGATGACGAAGCGGTGCACGACTCCCTTGCGATCGCGGAGACCGTGGCAGAGCTATTTCCCGATGCTGCTCTTTGGCCGGAGCAAGGTCCCGCCAAGTGGCACGCGCGTGCGGTGTCGGCAGAGATGCACGCCAGTTTCAATGCCCTCCGCGGTGCGATGCCCATGAACATCAGCGCCAATCTGGCCGGGTTCGGAGACACGCCGGCATCGCGAGCGGACATCGCTCGCGTTGTGGCGATATGGGAGCTGTGTCGCGCGCGTTTTGGTGGCGAAGGCCCGTTCCTGTTCGGTCGCTTCAGCATCGCCGACGCGATGTTTGCCCCGGTAGTAACTCGGCTACGAACCTACGGTGTGGCGCTTTCTCCGGTGGCCGAGGCGTACGCGCGTGCCGTGCTGGAGTTGCCCGCGGTCGCGCAGTGGTGCACGGAGGCGCGCGGCGAGACCGCCTTTGTTGCCCACGACGAGCCGTATCGTCCGGCGCCCGGTTGAGGGTTCGCGCATTGCTCGAGCCGGTATCGGTGGTGGAAGCCACCGATCGATCCGCCACGCAGGCTCCCGGTGCCCGTTGACAATCGCGGGAATGCCGACATGCCCCTGGGGTTTCGGGAACACCTCGCCGGACCGGCCGTGCATGCACTTGCCCCGGCGCCGCGGACGCCCCCGCACCGACCCCATGCCTCGCCCACGCTTCCACTCCTATCGCCTCGCCCTCGCCGTGACCCTACCGATGATCGGATGTGCAGGCCGCGACCGCGGCACGCGCGTGCCTGACCGACCCACGCCTAAGCGCGAGCTCAAGCTCGATCAGCAGGGCTACATGAAGGAGTTCGACAACGGCCTGGTGTTGTTCGTCTTGCCGGATCCTTATACGCGGCTTGTCGAATTCGACGTGCGCCAGCAGGTCGGATCACGCGACGACCCAGCTGGCAAGAGCGGCATGGCCCACTTCGTGGAGCACCTCATGTTCGAGCTCCCAGCTGACGGGGTCGGTTCGGCGAAGATCATGTCCGATCTGCCGCGCCACGCCCTGTTCTTCAACGCCTATACCTCGGCCGACGAGACCCACTACATGCACACGGGCAAGTCCGACGAGATCGAGACATACATGAAGTACACCGCGACCCGTCTGGCCTACGACTGCGAGGCGATCGACGATGCCACGTTCTTGCGCGAGCGCGAGGTTGTGCGCAATGAGCATCGCTGGCGCGGCGAATCGGCCGAAGCCCAGGTGTACTTCAAGATGATCGAGACGATCTATCCCAAGGACCACCCGTATCACGTCGCTTTCCTCGATCCCGAGCTGACCTCGATCACCCGCGACGACGCCTGCAAGTTCATCCGCGAGTTCTACACCCCTGGTACCGCCAGCGTCGTCATCACAGGCGACGTAGATCCGGAGCAGGTCGCCGAGCTGGCCAAGAAATACTTAGCCCCGTTGCCAGCGCGCACGGCCAAGCCACGTCAAGAGGTCCCGCCGATCACCCTCGCCGAGCGGCACGTGCGGCTCGATGCGCCGGTGCGCAAGCCATCGGCGATGGTCTTGTTCGCTATGCCGCGGCGCTTTGACCCCGATCGCGTCGCGGCGCTCGCGGGGATTGAGACGATGTTTCTCGCGATCAGCGTTCACTCATCGTTACGAGGCACAGATAGCTACATTGACGACCTGCAGTTCGTTCAGTTCGGGGGCAAGGAAGCCGAGCTGATGGGCTTGTACGTCACGACGAAGGAGACCGCGAACCTCCAGCGGGCCATCGACGAGGCGTTCGACGGTATTACGCGGGGGTTCGCACCCAAACTCGAAAAGCACGAGGAGCGCGGCACATATGACTCGGTCCGTCAGCGCGCACGCTTGCGTATCGTCGATGGCATGTCGACGGTGAGCGCCCGGGCTGCCGAGCTCGCCGACTACTTGGAAGAGGGCGACAATCCTGGTTTCTTCGGCGCCGAGCTCGCCAAGCTCGACGCGCTCACACCCGAGCGGGCTCAGCAGGTCGGTCGCAAGCTGTTTGCTCGCGAGCGCGCGATGGTGGTGGAGATCCGGCCCGACAAACGTAAGCAAGGCGCGCAGTCTGAGCGCGCGGGCTTCGCCTACCGGCCCGAGTCCGAGGAGGAGGTCGCGCTCCCGCAGGACATCGACCCGGCAGAGGCTCACGCGCCGCTCTCTGTCGTCGACATCGCTCCGCCTGAAGGTCAGTCGCTCGAGCTGACACTCGACAGCGGTATGCGCGTGGTCTTGGTGCAGTCAACCGATGTTCCGGTGATGGACATGCAGCTCATCGTCGGCGCCGGTCGGCTCGACACTTCGAGTCAGCCCGACATCGCAGACCTTGCCGCCACGCAGTTCGGTGCCGGTGACACGCTCGAGGGCCGCAACCTCATGCAGTTCTTCGATCTCGCCGGCGGATTGTACTTCCCCCGCGCGGCGGCGCGCGCATCGACTTTCGCGACCCGCGGACTCTCGATTTACCTCGACTTCCTGGTCGCGGGGCTTAGTGAGCAGGTGGTCCAGGCGGAGTACCGCACGGGAGCGCTGGAGAATTGGAAGGAGGCGCGCCGCAAGCAGCTCAAGAAGAAGAGCGGCATGCAGCAGGCCCGCCGCCACAACCTGTTTTTCACAGCGTTGTACGGCAAGGGTCACCCGCATGTGCAGGAGCAGATCGCCGACGGCAAGGAGCTACGCGACATCAAGTACAAGGACCTCGAGGCGTTCCGCAACCGCTACTATCGCGCTGGCAATAGCGCGCTCGTTATGACCGGTGGCTTCGACATGGGGTTGGCGGTCAAGTACGTGGAAGCGTATTTCGGTAAGCCGGTCCTGCGCAGCACCGACGCCCACTGGCTCGAGCCACGCGCCGATGCGGCGCGTAAGCCCGCGCCGCCGCCTAACCCAGGTGACATCCGCGTGATCACCGAAGCCGACGCTGAGCGAGCTCAGACCGACGTGACGATCGCTTACCCGCTCACCGAGGTGTACGGCGACGATCATGCAGCGCTGCTCGTCGCCGCGGAGATGTTCAATACGACGGTCGCGAAGGTCCGCGAGCAGCTCGGTGCAAGCTATGGTGTGTACGCGCGCGTCGATGCCGAACAGCCGCGGCTTGAGATCGGCGGCGCGCTCGACAGCAAGCGCGCCGGGGAGGCGCTCGTGGCGATCCGCCGCGCGATTGAAGCGTTGCCGGCGGGCGATGATTACGATCGGCTGTTCGCCCACGCGCGGCGAAAGGTGCTCGGCAGACTGATCGATGCCCAGGGGGACCCGCGGCTACTCGCAGCGCAATTGGCAGAAGCCGTACGTGCAGGCCGCGGCTATGCCTATTTCGAGGAGCTCGCTTCTGCGGTTGCAACCCTCACGCCTGGGCGTGTCCGCGCCCAGATCGACCGCGTAGTAAAGAAGGATCGGTCTGTCACCCTGATCCAGGGCCCGAAGGCCGGGATCCAAGATGCCCTGGCCGGAGCCGCGATCAGCAACGCTACCGCCCTCCCAGATGTCGTCCACGACGAGGCGGACGACTGACGCACGCGCGGGCGAAAACTGGTCGGTTTCTCGCTCACCCGCGACCGTCCCACGATCTATCCCGTTCGGGCCGCTCCGCGCGGGCGTAGCTCGGCGTCTTCGCTCGGCTTTGTGGGGCAGCGACCGGCTTCGCGAGCGCATCCTTCTCCGCGCGTTCCGCCAGGAGCAGCGCCAGTTCAGAGCGCGCGGACACCGAAGCACCGATCTCGCGCTCGAGGATCTCCACCAGAGTTGTCAGTCGCATCGAGGAACGGATCTAGCCCGGCGGCAACCGTGCGATCCACCTCCGCGGATCGCACGATCCCTTGAGATCCGGCACCAGTGGTCGATCTGCAGCGGCACCCCGAGATCGTCGGGAGATCAGATCTCCGATCAGATCTCTGCAGCCGCCGTATTGCGCCGGTTCAGCAGATCCCGGGAGATCTCCTCGCGTCGCGTGCGAGCCTCAGGCTCGCTCAACTCAGTACACGCCTGATGGCCGATACGCACGGAGTCACCACAGTCGTGGTCGAACGCGATGGTCAGCGATAGGACAAGCGGCGCGACCGAGGTTCATCGACGCCTAGTCTGTGATCACGATGTCCGTGGTGATCACGCTTGGATAGTCGACCGTCGCGACGAAGGTGACAGGATCGGCGAGTTGAAACGCACCCCAGAGCGCGCAGGGTTCCGGGGCAGGATCGTCGCACTCACACTCTCCCAGGCAGGCGCGGTAGACGGTGAAGCCGATCGAATAGGTCCCCGGCGGCGCCCCGTCGGGGCGCACGCAAGTGGCGGGGCAGTTCGCAGCGCCCACGCACATCGGCGACAGATCCAGCTCGGTGAGCTGCAGACCAGGCCAGGCCCCGGCACCGACGGATCCAGGCCCCATGCGGGCACCCTGGGCCCCAGCGCAGTCGTCGCACCCGACGTCGCACGAAGATGCCTCGAAGAAACCCGCGCAGGTGTTGGGCGTGCACGCATCGTCGAGGAGGTATGGCACCAGCTCGCCCGCTCCATTGGTGACTTCGAACGTCGGCACGCTCGCGCAGCCGTGCGGGATGAAGTACACCGGGGCGCTACCTTGGTGGAGCATTCTGAGAAACACCTCTGTTCCGGCGCCCTGGGGCGTGTACTCGACACAGATGTCGCCGGTGCTGTCCGCGGACGCAGCCGTTGCGATTGTGTCCCCGCTCATTCCCAAGGATGTGGTGTCTATCGTGCCGCCAGTACCATCGGCGCCACCGTCGGCGCTCCCATCACCGCCCAAGCTTGGGCCACAGGCGAAGAGCAGCGACACGTGGCACGTCACCCAAGACAGTTGGCCATGCACGTTGGAATCCTACCTCGGCGGCGATGACATAGCCGCGGCAGGGAATTGTGCAGGTCCCCCCTGCAACGACGCATGTTTGTGTGCCTACGCACCGCGTTCGCGGGGGCACCAACCGGGCCGAGGGGAGCCGTCGCGCTACAATCGAGCTCGGCCGATGAGCACGCCTTTCACTGTCGATCTGGACGACCTCGATTTCATCTTTTTCGAGCAGCTGCGTGCGCACGAGCGGCTGGCGAGTTACGCCCCGTACGCAGACCTCGACGCCGATACCTATCGAGCTACGTTCGCCGAGGCGGCGCGACTCGCCACCGGCGTTCTGCACCCGATCAACCGCACGGGTGACCGTGAAGGTTGCAAGCTTGATGGCGAAGGCAACGTTACGACCCCCAAGGGCTATAGGAACGCGTGGAAACAAATGGCGGACGGCGGGTGGATCGCCCCTTCCGCGCCTGAAGACCTCGGCGGCCCCGGATTGCCGCGTTGCGTGACAATGGCGGTCAACGACATGTTCGACGCCGCCTGCACCGCGTTCATGATGTACCCCGGCCTAACGGCTGCTGCCGGACGCGTCGTGCGAGCGTTCGGACCCGAAGCTACCCGCGACCTCGTTGCGCGTCGACTCTTCACCGGACAGTGGTCGGGCACGATGTGCCTCACCGAGGCCGGTGCGGGCAGCTCGGTCGGTGACAACAGGGCGCGGGCAACTGCGTCCGAGGAGCCCGGTGTATGGCTGCTCGAGGGAGAGAAGATCTTTATCTCGGGCGGCGACAACGACCTCGTCGAGAACATCGTGCATCTCGTGCTTGCGCGCACGCCTGGGTCGCCCAACGGCACCAAGGGGCTGTCGCTGTTCCTCGCCCCCAAGTACATCTTCGATGGTGCGGGCACCTTGGGTGAGCGCAATGGCGCCAAGGTGGTCGGGATCGAACACAAGATGGGGATCAACGGCTCGGCTACGTGCACGCTCGCGCTTGGTAGCGATCGCCCATGCAAAGCGTGGCTCGTCGGCAAGGAGCGCGAGGGCATCGCACTGATGTTCCACATGATGAACGAGGCGCGTATCGGTGTGGCCGGGCAGGGCTGTGCGATCGCGGGCGCCGCGTACGGATACGCGTTGGCGTACGCGCGCGAGCGTGTGCAGGGCACTGGCCTGGCGAAGCGCGATAGCGACGAGGAGCGCGTGCGGATCACCGCTCACCCGGACGTCCGCCGGATGTTGATGACGCTGAAGGTCGTCGCCGAGACCATGCGCTCGGCGTGTATCAAGCTGGTGTTGCTCCACGACATCGGCAGGAACACCAGTGATGAGAACGAGCGCCTGCGCTGTGAGGCGCGCCAAGACCTGCTGATCCCCGTACTCAAGGCCCACTGCACCGACCTCGGGTTTGAGATGGCCGCGTTGGCGGTACAGGTGTACGGAGGCTACGGCTACGTCGGCGAGTACCCGGTAGAGCAGTTGGTTCGTGACGCGAAGATCCAATCGATCTACGAGGGCACCAACGGTATCCAGGCGCTCGATCTCCTCGGCCGCAAAATGCGAGCCCACGGTGGCAAACACTTCATGGAGTGGATGACGGAGTCGCAGCAAGAACTTGCGCAGGCGGCGGCAGAAGGGTTCGCAGTCCAGGGCGACGCGATCGGCAAGGCGCTGGCTCAGCTGGGAGCGTGCGCCATGCACCTCGGAAAGGTTGCTGGCGGCGGAAACGTGGATGGAGCTTTCGTGTACGCGGTGCCGTTCCTCAAGACCTTCGGCGTCGTGGTGCTCGCACTTGAGGCGCTCGAGCAAGCGCGCGTAGCGAAGCGGGCAATTGGCGCGCGAGGCGAAACTCCAGCGTTGCGTGCGAAGCTACTCGGGCTCGACTTCTACGTAAGTCACCTGCTACCAGCGGCGGTTGCCACGGCGAAGACGGTGCAGTCGGGCGACGAAAGCTGCCTCGACCCGGTGATGTTTGGCTAGCGACGCGATAGCCGCCCTCGGCGCGAATGGGGGCGGCATCGCTCCGAGGTTGTGCGTGCGATGTGAGTCACCTGCTGCCCTCCCGGGCTGCGGCGGCCCCTGCGTGGTGGATCCCTGCTGGCGGGTTGGTCGGGTTCCGCCGATACTCTGCACCGCCGGCCGCCTGTCGGCGCGCCTTGCCGGGCTCGAGTGTCGACGTCGCTCCTCCTGTTGACTCTGCTTGGATCGCCGACGGTGCCGCCGTCGGCACCGGGCACAACCGCGGCGCCAAGTCCGAGTGCTCCGGCGTCGACCGAGGGGGCGAAGACGCCGAGCGCGGTACCGCAGGCCCTGTCGCCAGCACCCAGCTTGCCACCTCGCGAGGCGGTGCTCCCCGTCGTATCGCCGACCGATCATCAGCCGCCGAGCGCGGAGCCGCCGAAGGAAACCGCGCAGGGGGTTGCTCCGATCGACGATCCGGGTGCGGTGCCGGGATCCGCGTCGAGTACGGCCGCGCAGGAAACCCCATCCGCTGCGCCCACGACCGACGGGATCGTCGTCGCCGCTGAGCCTGGACCTGACGACGCCAAGGAAACGCCGATCGGGACTCCGGTTCCACTAGCGCCACCGGACCGGGCACGATCCGCACCCGACGTTGAATCGATGCTGCCCGCCGCCGCGGAAGATGCCGTGCCGGTCGAGCAGACCCCGTCGGCATCCGAGCCGGTAGCCGAGCGGCCGATCATCGTCGTCAAGGCTTTGCTCGGAATCATCGCCCTGCTCGTGCTGGCGTTTCTCGGGGGTCATCCGTGGATCCGACGGATTGAGGCTCGGCTCGGCATCTCGCGCGTGGTCGCGACAGGCTTCCCGTTTCTTGCGCTCGGCCTGTTAGCGGCGTCGAGCCGTGTCGGCATCTTGAGCGGACCGGTGCTTGACCACCTGCGACCGCTACTCCATCTGGGTCTGGGCTGGATCGGTCTCACCCTTGGACTCCGCGTCGAGTTCGGGCGGATGAACGACCTGCCGCGCGGCATCTTCTCCATTGTTACGATCGGCACGGGGCTCCCTGCGGCACTGATCGCTGTCAGCACCTCGCTCGTGTTGCTGGGCGAGCGCGTGGCGGCCGGCCAGCAGCTGATCGACCCCGTGGTGGTTCGTGACGCGTTGATATTGGGCGTTGCGGGGTCGATGGCTGCCGACAACGAGACCCTACGCTATGGCGCACGCAAAGCATCTGAGTTCGCTCGCGCGCGTCTGCTCGCCATCGCCAGCATCGATGAACTAGCCGGCATCGTCGGGCTTGCGTTGCTCGGCGCCTACTTCAGGCCTACCGGGGCGTTGGTGAGCTGGCAGCTGCCGAACACGGCCTGGTTGTTCATCACGTTTGGCCTAGCGTTGCTGGTTGGCCTTGTGGTCTATGCGACGTTACGCCTACCGAATACAACCAGCGCCGAGTCGGTGGCGCTCTTGCTGGGTTCGGTCGCGTTCACGGCCGGGCTCGCGAGCGAACTGCACCTCTCACCCATCGTCGTGTGCTTCGTCGTCGGTGTGCTCCTGGCCAATTTTCCGGGTTCATATCAGCGCCGACTCCGCGAAGTGCTCGGGCGACTCGAGTCATCGATCTACTTCTTGTTTCTGTTGGTGGCAGGTGCGCTTTGGTCCCCATCCCTGCTGGGGGTCGCAACCATGGGGATCCTCCTGCTCGGTCGCTTCGCCGGGCGCTGGGTGGCGGGGCGGATCGCCTACCGTGGGCCCGAGGATGCGCTCCCCGCCGAGACAAGGCGGTCGCTCGTGCTCGCACCGATGGGGTCGCTGCCGATCGCGATCGCCGTCAACGCCGCGCTGTTCTACCCCGACGGGCACGTGTCAGTGTTCTTGACCGCGGCGATCGGCGGCACGATCCTCACGGAGTTGCTGCTCCAAGCGCTGTGGCGCATCCAGGACTCCAAAGGAGGCGGCTGATGCGCGGGATCCTCCTCTTCGCAGTCGTTGGCCTCATGCTCGCCGTCCGTAGCTTCGAGGTTGCGGGGCAGGAGCTGGGCTCGGGTGCCGCGCTCTCCGTCGGGTTCCTGTTGCTTTCGGCGTACTTCGCCGGCTCGATCGCCAACTCACTTCGCTTGCCGCGGCTGACCGGCTATCTCGCCGCCGGCC
>CADEGN010000213.1:3321-13130 GCA_902826865.1 uncultured Myxococcales bacterium | reverse complement strand
GTGGCGCATGCCGACGGCAAGCGGCTACAATCGGCGCTGAAGCCGGGGCAGCGGCTGGTGTCGCTCGAGGGCGACCTGTGGCGGTGGGACGGATTCGTCGCCGCGACGCATGCGCCGACGGCGGCGGCACAGCGGCTCGCCGAGCGCAACCGCCTCGGCGATGCTGGCCCGTGCCGCCGTGGGATCGGCCCCGTCGAGGAGGGCGAACGCTTCGTCGACAAGATGACGGAGCGCAACGACCTCCGCCCGGCTGAGGGTCGTGGGAGCCATAGGGCGCGCCGGGGCAGCATGCGCGGGCACACCCGTCCTCGCCAGCGAAAACCAGCGGCGTTGGGTATGGTTCGCGTCTTGAACGACCCCGAGCTCCTCCGCGTGCGCACCCTTGCGACCGGCGGCGACGCCGTTGCTCACCCCGTTGGGCCCGACGTCGACGGTCCCGCGACCTGGTTTGTGGCGGACGCCTTGCCCGGTGAGCTGATCCGCGCGGGCACGCTCCGGCGTGCCCGGAACCACATCGTCGGCGAGGTCGTCGAGGTCGTCGAGGCGAGCGTCGATCGCGTGCCGCCACCCTGTCCGCTGGCCGGAACGTGCGGCGGATGCGGCTGGCAGCATGTTGCCCCCTCGATTCAGCTCACCCGCAAGGCCGAGATGGTCGCGGCCGCGCTGCGGGATCTGGGGGTCACGCCGGTGGCGATGGCTGATCCGAAGCTCGGCGATGGGCTGGGCTATCGCCGCCGGGCCCGGTTGCACTACCGACGCCAGGGCGACGCCCTCGCCCTCGGCTTCCACCGCCGCCGCAGCCACGAGGTGGTCGACGCGCCAAGCTGCCCGGTGCTCCACCCCAGCCTGCGGCACGCCCTGGCGCGCCTGCGGCGAGCGGCTGCCGCGTTACCGGCCGAGGGCGAAGTGGTCGCCACCTCGGACGGCCGCCACGTGGTGCTTGGGCTGCCGGGGGTACGTCCCTCGAGTGCGGTGGTCGCGGCCTTGGGAGCGTGCCTCGACCGGACCCTGGTCGGGATCGAAGTCCGTGGGGGTCGCAAGCAGGCGATCGTGGGCGAGGCGCGGATCGGGGTGGACGGTGGCGTCGGCCTGCCGGCCCTCGAGGTCTCGCCCTTCGTGTTTCTCCAGGCCCAGGCGGCGGGCAATCGTGCGTTGGTGCGCCACGTCGTGGGGCGCGCGCGGGCGGAGGGACTGCGGGTGCTCGAGCTCTACGCGGGTGCCGGGAATTTCACACGGGCGCTCGCCCGCGTGGCCCGTCGGGTCTGGACCTGTGACGACGACCGCGAAGCCGTCGGATCACTGCGCCGCCTGGCCGAACGCGAGAATCTCCCGATCAACGCCAAACACGGGGACTGTGCCGCCCTGGTGCCGAAGATCGCCGCGGGTCCCACCCGTTACGAGGTCGTCGTCGCCGACCCACCGCGCACGGGCCTCGGCGCGCCGCTGGCCCGTGCCATCGCCCAGGTCGCGACCGAGCGCATTGTCCTCGTCAGCTGCGACGCGGCGACCACGGCCCGCGATCTCTCGGCCTTCGTGAAGGCGGGGTGGCGGATCGACGAAGTGGCAGTGTTCGACCTGATGCCCATGACGCCCGAGGTGGAGCTCGTGGCCACCCTGCGGCCCGGGGGCGGGCGGTGAGTCTCATCGCGGAGATCGCCGACGGTCGCATCGCGCCGGTCTACGTGCTCTACGGCAGCGAACATACACCCATGCGCGCGGTCGTCGAGGCGCTGCGTCGCGCCGTGCTCGACCCGGCCACGGCTGCGTTCAACCACGAGCGCTTCGTCGGGCGCGAGCTTGAGGGGCCCGGCAGGGTGCTCGAGGCCTGCATGCAGGTGCCGATGCTTGCCGCGCACCGCCTCGTTGAGCTCGACGAACCGGAGGCGATCGGCAAGGGCCGGGGAGCCGCCAACCCCAAGTTGATCGATGGGCTCATCGCCTATCTGGCCAGTCCGTTGCCCAGCTGCGTGCTGGTGATCACGTCGGTGGGGATCGACGCACGCTCCCGCTTCGTGACGGCGGCGAAGAAGACCGGGGTGGTCGAGAAGTTTGAGGGCCTGCGCCGAGCGGAGGACGCGGCAGGGTTCGTGGCGGAGCACGCGCGGCAAGCCGGTATCGCGATCGAGCGGGCGGCGATTTCCGTGCTCGTCGAGCGGATCGGGACGAGCGTGTCGGCCCTGATCTCAGGGCTCGAACAGGCGTCGCTGCATGCCGGTGGGGCGCCGGTACGCGCGGCGGATGTCGCTGCGGTCGTGGCCGACGCACGGGAAGCGGTGGTCTTTGATCTCACGGACGCGGTTGGCATGGGCAAGCACGAGCGCGCGCTCGCGGTGCTGGCCCGGATCGTTGCCCAGGCCGATGGCGCGATGTCGGAGGTTCTGCCGCTGCAGTCGATGCTGGCCCGGCAGTTGCGGCTCCTGATGCTCGCCCACGGCGTTGGTCTGCGAGCCGGCGATCTCGAGGCGCGCGCCGGGGTCCCGGCGTTCGTTGCCCGCAAGCTCATCGATCAGGCCCGCAGCTTTTCGCCCGCGCGCCTGCGTCGTGCCTTCACGGCGCTGGTTCGGCTCGACGCCGATCTCAAGGGTGGCTCGTTCGTCGCAGGCCGCGAACCACTGCTGGCGGTGCAGCGCTGGATCCTCGACGCCTGCGGCGTCACAGTTGGTGTGGCTCGGCGCGCGTGATCGTTGTCGCCACGCGCCGCACCGCACCGCGGAAATTTCGCGTTACGCCGAGGCGCGCGTGACCGCAAGGGTGAGACGCGAAACGAAGCGGCTCGCGGTGTTGCGATGGACGACGCCCTTGCTTGCGGCCTTGGCGATGGCCGACAGCGCACCGGGAAGCGCGGCTTTCGCCTCCGCGAGGTTGTTGGCATCGAGCGCGCGGCGGACCTTCTTCACGAAGGTGCGCATCGCCGAGAGGTGGGAAAGGTTGCGCTCACGGCGCTTGAGCCGCTGGCGGTTGCGCTTCTCTGCTTGCTTGTGATTGGCCACGCAGGCGTAAATCCGGCTGTCGAGGCGCGGACTTTAGCGCCGGGGCGGGCGGGCTTGTCAAGCGGGGGCGCCCCGCGGCACCCTGGGGCCCCAAATGCCGTCCGCAACAGAGCCCGTGCGCGGGCACCCGCGGCGGGCCGCGGTCGCGTTGGCCCTGGCGCTCGCGTCCGCGTGCGTCTTCGTGCCCCCGCCCGCGCTGCCGGAGGAGATCGCGGCCAAACAGGCCGCGGAAGAAGCCCGGTTGGCGGCGGCGCGCGGGGCCAAGGAAAAGGAGGAGGGCGGCGGCGCGAAGGCGGATGGGGAGGCGCCGCGGTTCTCGCCCGGGGACGAGCCCGAGCTCGGAATGTCGGAGGACGAGCGCCGCGCCTACGCAATCGCCCAGGGTGACCCGGAGGGCGGCGTCTTCACGTTGGAGGAGGCGCTCGCTGATCTCGAGCGCAAACCGGAGCTGTGGGCCCGCTTCGTCGTGAAAAACGGCACGCTCGACTGTCGGCTGCTGTCCGACGCCGCGCCGGTTACCGTGGCCAACTTTGTCGGGCTTGCCCGGGGGATCCGGCCGGTGCGCGACAGCGAAACCGGCACGTGGGTGAAGCGCCCGTATTACGACGGCACCGGGTTTCACCGCGTGATCGCCGGGTTCATGATCCAAGGCGGAGACCCGAGCGGAACGGGGACCGGCAACGCCGGCTACGTGATCCCAGACGAGTTTGTGCCCGACCTGCGGCACGACCGTCCAGGGATCCTCAGCATGGCCAATCGCGGGCCTACCACCGGGTCGGCGCAGTTCTTCATCACGCTTGCGCCCACGCCCCACCTCGACGGCAAGCACACGATCTTCGGCGAGTGCACCGATGCCAGCGTCGAGCTCGCCGAGGCGATCGCCCAGACCGGCGACTCGTCCGATCGCCCCGATCCTCCGGCGATCATCGAGCGGGTCGAGATCCTCAGCAAATAGCGGCGTGGCGAACAGGGTCGCGCGTCGACCCCGGCCTGCGTACAATCGGCGCGCGATGGTCCGGATCCTCGGCGTGCTCTCGGTGGTCGTCCTGGCGTGTGCCTGTCGGACCACCGCGACGCGTCCGGAGCCCCAGGGGAGCGGGCCCGGCCGTGGTCGTTCGCCTGGCGACGGACCGGCCGGCGTGTCCACGCCCCCCGCTGGCCCGTCGTCCCCAGGCGAGACGTGTGCCGACGTCGGGCGCCCTTGGGATGGACGCCCGACCGGTTGCACGTACGAGCACGCCGGGTGCTGCTACGACGACGCTGAGGCGGCCTGTGCCGCCGCCAAGTGCCCGCGAGCGCAGTGCCAAGTGCTTGAGAGCTACCCGGCGCAGGTCGCGTGCGATCCCGCCGAATCGGCGCGCTGATGCGCACGGATCCGACGTCGCACCGGCGTGCGCCCCAACTCAGCCGCCCGTGCTCGACGACGAACCACCCTCAGGGTCGCCGTCGGTCGTCGTGCCCTCGGGTTCCGTCTGCGGCACCTCGGGCTGATCGGCCTGGGGCAGCGCGGGATCCTCGGAGCCCGGCAATCCACCCACGGAGAAGTACTCGCCGCGGCTACTCGCGCTCCCGCAGGTATAGGCCCATGCGCCCGGCGTGCCCGTGGTCAGACACGGGCGCTCGCCGCTCGAGAACTTCGCGATCGCATCCCGCACTTCCCCGTCGGTCTCGAACACGGTCGGCTGCGCGGCCTCGGTGTCGTCGGCGGCGAACCGATAGCGGTTGCCGTCTCGGCGCGGCGAGACCCGGCGGATCGACAGCCAGCGGCGGGCGTCGCGACCGATCGCCAACTTCGCGACCCAGATGTCGTCACCTTGGCGCGGGGCGAACACGGCATCGTCGAGGTCGAGGCCGACCGGCGCCGCGCCGCCTTGCACGGCTGCGAAGCGCCCATCGCGGACGCCGATCGCCCACGGCCGCCCGCCCGCCGGCAATCGCTCGGGCACCGCTGCCAAATGGTGGCCTGCGGAATCGCGATCGAGGGCGGTGAGGCGGCGCGCCGCGCTGTCGAAGGCGAACAGCCGCGACTCACCGACGGCCAAATCAGCTTGCATGTACATCGTGCCGTCCGCGGCAAAGCCCGCGACCGTGTGGTCACCGCCGGAGCGACTGCGGACCAAACACGCGCTCTGATCCTCGAGCCCGCGCAGCGCGAGCGCTCCGCTCGCGGTGCGGTACGCGAGCTGCGTTCCGTCGGGTGAACTCGCCCGTAGGCCCGGGACATTTTCGAGGCTGGTCACGCCTGGGACGGCGGCGCCGAGGAAGCGGTCGACGAGGTTGCCCTCGGGCACGGCGAACACGAACGTCTCGGCGTCGTCACCGGAGCCGCTCGTGGCGATGACGAAGCCGTCGTCCGCGGTCAGCTCCACCTGGGTGAACGCGTCTGCGCGCAGGAGCGGCACCGGTCCGACACCTTCGTAGTCGAGCTCCGGGTCGACGGGGAGCAAGACCAATTCCTCGCGGCTGCCGTCGAGCATGCGCCGTGCGGCTGCGTAACCGTGGCCGACCGCGACAAGCTTGAGACCGGACTCGCCTGGCGCGATCGGTTCCGCGCTCGACCGCTGCGGATGGACGCGCATGAGGTCGCCTTCGGTATCGCGCACGACGAGCCAGTCGCTGCCGCGAAGGCTCGCCAGCAGGATCCGTGGGCTATCTTCGTCGGATCCGTCGAAGGTCGATCGCCCGCGATCGGGATCGTCGAGGCGCGCGACGTCCCACGCGTACATCGTGCTGTCCTTGTGGTCGATCGCCACGACGAAGCGACCGGTCGATGTGACCATCATCGCGCTCCCTGCACTCAACTCGGAGAGCACGTAGCGCCGGAGCTCGCACGTCTCGGCGTCGTCCGCGGCGCAGCGCTCGGCCACGACCACGGGCGGCCCGTCGGAGACCGCGACCAAGGGCGCGCGCGCCACCGATGCGAGCACACCAGGTGCCGCCGGTTCAAATCGCAGGGCCTCGCAGGGAACCGACGGGTCGCTCGCTTGTCCACAGCCAAGCAGCGAACCGAGAACGACCGGCGCAATGGACAGACGACGCGGCACAACCCCTACGATGGCAGCGTACACACAGCCCGAGCGCTGTGGCAATCTCGGCAGCGTGTCGAGCGAACCGCGCCGTGGCGCCATGGGGGCGGCAAGCACATCAGCTGTTCACCGCGACGCGTGGAACGGTCGCGTCTGGCGCTTCGGTCGCGTCTGGCGCTTCGGTCGCGTCTGGCGCTTCGGTCGGCGCGGCATCGCGCTGACAATCGGCGTGGTGATCGGCGCGGGCTGTTCGGCGCCAAGCGACGGGCCTGCAATGACGCCCACACCCGCGCCGGCAAAGGCAGAGTCGCCCACCGTCGCGACTGCGGATGGCGCGGCGGCCGGGGCGATCACCGACGACGCCATGGCGTCACGTCTAGCGGAGTTGCGCGATCGATATGACGCCGACCCGAAGGCGATGATCGCGGACACCGCGGCGTTTTCCCAGGTGGCCTCGGAGTTGCGATCGATGACGAACGCGGCGAAGGACCGGTTCCTGCGGGCCAACGCGGCGCTGCTTCTGGGGGCGCTGCACCAGGAGCGCGGGAGTTGGGCCGATGCCGCCGGCGCCTACCGGCGCGCCGCCGAGCTGGTGGACGACGACGCGGGACCCCACATAGCGCTGGCCCGGGCCCTCGCGCAGGCGGGGGATCTGCCGGCCGCTGTGGCGGCGCAGCAGCGGGCGCTCGAGCTCGATCCCGACAACCTCGAGCAGTACCTCGCGCTCGGCGAGCTGCGCCTGCGCCTCGGCGACAAGCAAGGCAGCACCGACGCCTACGCCCAGTACGAGATCCGCCGCAAGGGTCTCATCGACGGCCTCACTCTCAAGCGCGGCGCGGACTACCGCGTGTCGGTGGACGAGCGCGTCGATTGTGCCGTCGCGCTCGCGGCCGCGGCCGACGTCGGGACCGCGTACGCGCTGCTGTATGCCCTCCACACCGATCCCGAGCCGCGCGTGCGCGAGGCGGTGGCCCACGCGATGGGCGTCCAGCGGCTCGATGGGTACAAGCCGCGGCTGGTGAAGGAGCTCGCCGAGGAGAGCGACCCGAAGGTGCGCGAGGCCCTAGGCTGGGCGCTTGCCGAGATCGATCGGGATCCCGTCCACATCGAACAGGAGATCCCCGCCCAGGCACCCGCGGCGCCGGCCGCAGGCGCCCCCGGGGACGTGGCGCCGGCAAAGGACGTCGACCCCAAGGCCCCGGCGGCCGATCGCGCGTCGACAGCGACAGCCGGCGGCGCCGGTGGTACCGATCCGCCGCCGCCCGATCGATGAGTGCGCGCGCGCCAGCCTCCCTTGTCGTCCGCCACCTCGGACACCGTTACCCCGGCAGCGATCGCCGTGCGCTCCACGACGTGGGGTTTGTGGTCGTCCCGGGCGAGCGCGTTGGCCTGCTCGGGCCCAACGGGGCGGGTAAGAGCACGCTCATGCGGATAATCTGCGGATTTCTCCCGCTCGCCGACAATGGTGCCGTGGTGGAGGTGGCGGGGCTCGACGTGCGCCGACAATCGCTGGCGGTTCGACGCACGGTCGGATACATGCCGGAGCTCGTTCCGCTCTATCCGGAGCTGCGCGTGCGAGAACATCTGGCATTTCGCGCGCGCGTCAAGGCCGTGCGCCCACCCCCGCGCGAGCTCGACCGGGTGGCCGCGGCGACCGGGCTCACCTCCGTGATCGACAGCCCAATCGGCCGGCTCTCGCGCGGCTATCGCCAACGCGTCGGCCTCGCCGATGCTCTGCTCGGCGCGCCTCCGCTGGTGGTGCTCGATGAGCCGACGGTTGGCCTCGATCCCAATCAGGTACGGGAGATCCGGGCGATGCTGCGCGAGCTCGGGGGCCGCCAGACGTTGCTGTTTAGCTCGCACATCCTCCCGGAGGTCGAAGCGCTGTGCGATCGCGTGGTGGTCCTCGCGTCGGGGCGCGTGGTTCTCGATGCCAGGCTCGACGAGGCCCTGGCGACCCGGCGCATCGAGGTCGAGTTCGGTGGCGATCGCGGGCAGGCACAGGCCGTTGTCGATGCGGCACTGACCCGCCTGCAGTGGGCATCGGAGCGCGTGCGCAGCGAGATGACGACCGACGGCGATCAAGTTCGCTGCGTGCTCAAGCTCGAAGCGAACACCAGCGGCGACGTCGTCGCGCTACGCCGCGCGATCGGAGCCGCAGCTATGTCCGCGCGCGTGGAGATCCGCGCGCTCGGGCCCGGTCGGACGCAGCTCGAGGAGCGGTTCGCCGCGGTCACCGGTGGACGCGAGGATATCGGCGATGGGTGATCGGATCGCTGCGGGGCGCGACTGGCTGGCCCAGACATTCGCGATCGCCGCACGCGAGCTGCTCGCGTTGTTTGTGACGCCGCTGGGCTACGTGGTGGGCACGCTGTTTCTGCTCCAGCAGGGCTACGACTTCGCGCTGCTGCTGCGGGTTCTCAACGACCCGCTCGCCGCCCCGGGGCCGGTCATGCAGTACTACTTTGGCGGCAGCTTCTTCATCTTCTGGTTGCCCGTCATCGCCCTGTGCGCGCTCGTGTCGATGCGGCTCATTGCCGAGGAGCGGCGGCAGGGCACGCTCGAAGCCATGCTCACCGCGCCGGTGCAGCCGAGTCAGATCGTGCTCGGCAAGTACGTCGGCGCCCTGGGCTTCTACGTCCTGCTGTGGCTGCCGACCGGGATTTTCTACGTGCTGCTCCGCGGGGCTCGCGTGGTGCCGGATCCAGGTCCAGTGGCTTCCGGTTACCTCGGCACCTTGGCGGTGGGGGCCAGTTTCCTTGCGCTTGGGTTGGTGGCCAGCGCGGCCAGTCGCTCGCAACTCGGGGCGGCGATCACGTCGATGGTCGGATCCACCATGCTTGTGCTCGCGGGCCTGCTCGCGCCCGAGCTCGACTCGCCCACGGTCGCCGCGCTGGTGGAGAAGACCAGCCTGCTCGCGATGATGCAGGAGCTCGCGCAGGGGATCGTCGACGGGCGTTGGGCGTGGATCCACCTCGCGTTCGTGACGACCTGCCTGTGGGCGGCCGCGGTGCTGGTCGATCCGCGGCGCGATCGCCAGTCGTGGATCCAGCTCGCCGCGGTTGCGGTGGTGGCCGTGCACGCGGCCTGGTGGGGGACGCGGCACAGCACCCGCAACGACTGGACGGGCGGGGAGATCTACGCGTTGTCGGAGCGCGCGCGCGACGTCCTGAGTGCGCTGCCCGGGCCCATCGACGTCCGCCTCATGGTCCCTGCGACCCTGGGCGGCGGGCGACCGAACCCCGTCCACGGCGAGCTGCGCGAGGTGTTGACGCGCATGGCGGATGCGGCTCCGAACCTTCGCGTGGCGGAGATCGACCCCGACCGCGATCGCCAACAGGCCGAGGCCCAGCTCGCACAGTTCGGTCTGGCAGGCCGCGACCTCGCCGATGGGGTGGTGCTCGTGCGCGCCGGCGTGGGCGCGCTCGAGCGCCGCGCCAGCCTGCGCCCCGACGAACTCGTCGTCTACGCGACGGGTGCGGATGTGCAACACACCGGGCCGCGCGTGAAGGAGTTTCGCGGCGAGGAAGCCCTGCTCGGGGCGTTCATCCGCGTTAGCCACCCGCGCGAGCTTCGACTCTGCATGACCCAGGGCCACGGCGAGCCCGCGCGCGACAGCTTCGAACCGTTCGCCGGCTACGTTCACCTCGAAGAGCTGATCGAATCCGCCGGGTTTACCGTCGAAACGGCGCAGCTCGACACGCCCGAGGGCCTCGACGGCTGCGATGTCGTCGCCGTGGCAGGACCGTCGGGGCGCTTGCCACCGGCGCATGTCGGGGCGATCGAGCGTTAT
>CADEGN010000213.1:0-3311 GCA_902826865.1 uncultured Myxococcales bacterium | reverse complement strand
CTGCTGGTGCTGAGCGGCGCGGTGCTCTTGCCCGGATCGACGCGGCTGGCCGAGCACGGCCTCGAGCCCCTGCTTTCGCGCTACGGGATCGGCCAGGGCGGACGCGTCGTCGTGGATCCGCACACCATGCCCGGCGGCACCCCGATGCTCGCGTTCACGCTCGTCGAAGGGTGGGGCGATCACCCGGCGGTACGGAGTCTGGTCGGACGCGCCGTTAGCCTGGTGCTCGCGCGCGAGTTGGAGATCGTCCCGGCCGAGGGCGCGGAGGCGGTGCCGCTCTTGTCGGTCGGCGAAGACGGGTTCGCCGAGTCGGAGCTCACCGGTCTCGCGCGCGGCGACCCGCCGGTATTCGACGCTGGTGTCGATCGCCCAGGTCCGATTCCCGTCGTTGTCGCGGGCGAACGCGGAGGATCTCGTCTGGCGGTGGTCGGATCGGATCAGTTCGCCCTCAATGCGTTCTTGCGCGAGGACGTCGCCTATGATCACGACCGCGATCTGGTGGTGAATCTGCTCGGCTGGTTGAGTGCACGCGACGAGTTGCTCGGCATCGCAGCCCGCCCGCGCGAGCACGTGAAGCTGGTGCTACGGCCCGAACAACTCGATCGAATGACCTGGGTGTGCTTGTTGGGGTTGCCCGGCTTCGCGGTGGTTCTGGGAATCGGGGCGTGGTGGAGGCGGAGGGCGTGAGCGTACGTCGGGGCACCATGGCCGCTTGCGTGATCGCTGCCGGAGCGATCGCGCTCGTGCACGCCGATCCGTGGGCGCGCCGGGATCACCCACTGCAGTACGTGTCGAGTCGCAGCGCGGCCACCCGGCTGTTGCCGGAGTTGCCCGAGGGCGTGCCCGGCGACGTCGCGATCGAGCTCGTCGCCGCCGATGGCACGACCGCGCGGATCTCTGCCGGCGAGCGCGGGATGCTGTGGGTGGAGGAGGGGTCCGTCGGCGTGGGCCCGGCCGACCCCGACGCGATCGATGGTCTGTGGGGTTCGCTCCGCGCCGCCACCACGTTGCGCGCCGGTGGCGAGCAACGCGACGCACGGCTCGGCAGCGCCGGACGGATCCGCATCCGCTTCGCCGGCAGCGAGGCGACCGTGGAGCTCGGGGCAGCCACCCCCGACGGGGTGGGGATCTACGGCCGTCGCTCGGATGACACCGACGTTTGGGTGGTCGAGCACGAACTCGGGGACTTGGTCCGCCAGCGTGCCGACGCGTGGGTGACCCGCCGTCCGCTCGTGCTCGAACCCACCGACGTGGCCGCGGTGCGCTTTGCCGACGCCGAGCTCGTGCGCGGTCCCGACGGCATGTGGCGTTCCGAGGTCGGCACGACGTCGGCGCTTCTCGATCGCGTGGCCGTCGACGCGCGGCTCGGCCGCTTGTTGTCGGCGCGGCTCGAACCGTGGGCCCCCGCGCTCGATCGCAGCGGTGATCCCTGGGTCCGCATCGAGACAGCGAGCGGCGAGTCCTTCCCCCTGTGGAAGGGCGAGGAATGTCCAGGTGCCGCGGGCAAGGTGGTGCTCGATCGTGGGGCCGGCAAGGCAGGTTGCGTCGACGCGCGTCTCGGGGAGCCCTGGCCACTGCCCGGGCGCGCAGCCGCGAGCGCCGGGCCGTCTTGGATCGAGCCGCGACTCGCTCCCCACGACTACGGCCGCGTTCTCGCGATTGTCGCCGGGACCACGGCGCTGCGTCGGGTCGCTGGCGACTGGGTCCTCGAGACCGTCGGGCCCGCGGGCGCAGAGGTCACCTCGGTGCCAGAGCCCGAGGTCGCGCGCTGGTACCAAGCGTTGCATGACGCTCGACTCCAGACGGACGCGCCGGCTGTGCAACTGGGCCGTATCGACGTCGACTGGACGGTTCGGACCGACAGCACGGCGGAACTCCGTCTGCGCTGCCAGGCCGAGGCCGACACGCGCTGGGTCTGTGCCCGCGACGAAGACGAGGCGTTGGTGGTTGAAATCCCGGTCGCGCTCGCCCTTGCGCCCGAGACGTTCCACGACCGCAAGCTCGTCGAGCTCCCGCCCGGGCTTGCCCGCGCGATCGAGATCGTCGGGCCAGGTCTCGCGCGACAGGCTGCGCATCTCGATCTCGGGGTCTGGCGGCTGGACGCGCCGACGCATCCCGAGGGCGACGCGATGCTCGACGACGAGCGCGTCGAGGGCGTGCTCGCGGCTATCGCGGGGGCGCGCGCGCTTGATTGGGTGGCGACACCGCACGTCGAGCCCACGCGGGTGCTGCGGGTCGAACGCGTGCCCATGCGCGGGGCACCGGACGCGGTCGAGCTCGCGCTGTGGCCGGGCTGCATCGTGCGGGTCGATGACGGTCGCGCGGCCAGGGTGAGCGAGGCCACGTGCGACGTGCTCGATGACGAGCTGTTGTTCGTCGCTCCGCTCGAGCACGTCGTCGAGGACGCGGTCGCGTTGACGATGGAACGCGACGGTGATCCGGTGGCGCTGCGTCGCGCCGATGGCCGCTGGGTCCGCGAGGATGGCGATCCGGTGGATGACGATCTCCGCACCGAGCTCAACCGGCTCGCCGCGTTGCGGATGGCTGGACTGCGCAGCGGTTCACCCCCGCGAACTCCCCACGTTCGCCTGCGCGTACAGCCGCGCGCGGGCGAGCCCTATTGGCTGCGGGTTGGCGGGGCGTGGGCCCAAATCGAGGGGGAGTCGTGGTGGTTCGCCTTGGGGCCGGAGCCCGTCGAGGACGAGCCGTAGCCAAGCGGGCTCGGGACCAGCGAGCTGCGGCCGGGCATCGCCGCCTTCTTGCGCGGCTGCGCACCGCTCTGGCACCGTCTGCGGATGAACGCGCGCTGGCTCCGACTCGCGAGTTCGCTGGCGTTGGCGGGCTGCAACCCGGTGGCACCGCTGGTGGCGCGGGAGCTGTTGCGTCCGAAGTCCGACGCGGTTGCGGTGGTTCCCACCGGGGACGGGGCGCAGTACGTGGCCATCACCTCCGAGGGTGGGGTGACGCCCACCGCGCTCGGCAAGCGATGGCGACGTGCGGCCCTCCAGGCCTGCGACGGTGACTACCTCGTGCTGAGCGAGCAGGGCTCAGCCCGCCGCGCTGGCGGAACGATCGCCGGCCGCACCCACGAGGGGTTCGTCCGCTGTGTATCGCCCGAGGCCAACCTGCGCGGGCTCGATCGACCGCCGGACGCGGGTACCGCGGCTACTTCTGCGGGACCTTCGTCCCGGAGGCCTTCGCCGCCAGCTCCGCGTTCTGCTTCTCCTGGTCCGCGATCATGATGGGATGCCACGGCGCGCCCGGCGGATAGACCCAATCGCCCATCTCGGCCCCGGTCTTTGGGTCGAGGG
>CADEGN010000212.1 GCA_902826865.1 uncultured Myxococcales bacterium | reverse complement strand
CGGCGACCGCCGGCAGGGAAAAGTCGACGACGACCGCGCCGCGCGGTGGGGCGAGTTCGTCCGTGAGCACGACCCCGCAATCGGGTAGCCCGCACATCCGTCCCGCGTCCTGTCCGAGCCCGGCGGAGTCCGAGCGGTCGACCGCACCAACCAGCGACAGGTCGTCGCTTTCAAGCACCTCGCCGATGAGTGCCTGCCCCATGCGCCCGCGCGCACCCACGATCACAACCGAAACCACGCGATCAGTCATCATGCTTGCTCCGCGCGGATAAGCCCGAGGTTGCGCAGTTCGCGGACGAGCTGCAGGTATTCCGGCCGATCCTCGGCGAGTGGGACGAGCGGGAGTCGCATTTCGGCCGGCATCTTACCAGCCAGCGCCATCGCGTGTTTGATCGGGATCGGACTTGTCACAGAAAACAGCGCGCGCGTAAGCGCGAGTTGGCGGCCGTTGAGCTCGCGGGCCTCCTCGATCCGCCCGGCAAGGAACGCCTCGTGCAGGCGGACAAACAGTTGCGGCGCGATATTCGTCCCCACCGAGATGAGGCCGTCACCGCCAGCGGCCAGGATCGGCAAGAACGTGAAATCGTCGCCGGACAGCAGGTCGAACCGTGGGCCACAGAGCTCGCGGATTCGCGCCGCGCGAGCCATGTCGCCGGTCGCTTCCTTCACGCCCACCACCAGCGGGTGGGTGGCGATCTTGGCGAGTGTCTCCGGCAGCAGATCGCAGCCAGTGCGTGACGGCACGTTGTAGAGCACCATCGGAAGGCCGACGGCGTCGGCGATGTGCGTGAAGTGGGCGATGAGGCCGTCTTGCGTCGGTTTGTTGTAGTACGGCGTGATCTGGAGCGTCCCCGCGACACCGAGCTCCTTGCACGCACGTGCGAGCTCCACCGCTTCACGCGTGCAGTTCGACCCGGCCCCGGCGAGTACCGGCACGCGCCCCTTCGTCGCGCGGACAACCGTCTCGATTACGCCGATGTGCTCGGCGTACGACAGACACGGCGACTCACCCGTTGTGCCGCAGGGCACGAGTCCAGAGATGCCGGCGGCGATCTGGTCTTCGACCAGACGCACCAGCGCGTCGTTGTCGATGCGGCCATCCCGCATCGGGGTCACGAGGGCCGTGTACACGCCGCGGAACATCGTGGTCGTCCACTTTCGTTGGAGGCGCGGCAACCGTACCACGCCCGGCTCGCCGGAATTCTCTCCGCGTTAGGGACCGGGTGAGCGCGCGGCGGTTCCCGGCGGCCACGGGATAGGACGCGCGACGGCCAGCACCTCGAATCCATGGGCGCCCACCCGAGCGATGCAACCGCACACCGAGCCACGCGCCAGCGGCAGAGCGAGTCGCGCTTGCCCGAACGGCTCCCCGCACGGCTGGGAGCTCACCCACGTGGCCGGTGCGGCCGGCGCGAAGACCGTCACCACGACGTGATAGGTAGGATCGGTCGGTACGGCGGACCAGCGCGCCTGCAGGTGCCCTTCGCTTTCACCAAGCGCGAGCGTCGCCTCGCTACGTGTGGCCAAGCGCGCGCGCAATACGAGCGCCGCGCCGTCGAGGGGATCGCGCCGCAGGCACTCATCCAGCACAGCCTTGGCTTTGGCGAAGTGACCCTGACCGAGGTAGAGGCGCGCCAGGGTCATGGTCGCGAGCGGATCGCTCGTGGGTCCCGTCATTGCCAGGACCTTTTGCGCGCGCTCATCGGGGCCTCGGGGGTTCCATCACCAACGCCCGGGCGTGCGCGTCGAGCAACGTCTTCGTCCGTGCGATGTCGGCATGGATCTGCTCGACCAGCGCCGCTGCCGAGCTGAATCGCATTTCGTCGCGCAACCGGGCGACAAAGGCAACCTCAACCTTCGCGCCGTAGAGCCTTTCGCCGAGATCGCGATCGAGGATGTGGACCTCGAGCCGGCGTTCCACGTTTCCGGAGGTGAACGTGGGGCTTTGCCCGATGTTGGCGACGGCTGGCATCGGCTCGAACAGACCGAGGTCGGGTGACCAACACGAGAGAAACGCCGCGTAGACCCCGGCGCCGGGCATGCACGCGGCCTCCGCAGCGACGTTGGCGGTAGGGATGCCGAGCGTGCGCCCGCGGCCATCGCCGCGGACGACGTCGCCGAGAACCGCGTGGGCGCGGCCAAGGAGGTCCGCCGCCGAGGCCACGTCGCCCTCGGCGAGTCGCTCGCGGATCAGCGTGCTGCCGATCTTGCCGTCCGAAGGGCCGGCGGTGCCGCCAGAGGGGCCGGCGGTGCCGCCAAATCGGGCGAGCTCGAGCGGAACGGGAATCGGCGGAACAACCCCCAGGGAGATCCCCGCCAGCGAAAGCAGTTCCCCGAGCATCGCGGCGTCACCCCGGCGGGCTGCGCCGAAGCGAAAATCCGATCCAACCACCACGGCCACCGGTTCGAGTGGGCGGAGGTGACGGTCGACGAACTGAGCGGGTTCGAGTTGGGCGGTCGTACGGTCGAACGGGAGCAGCACCAAGGCATCGACGCCCAGGCTGCGCGCGACGTGCTCGCGCTGTGCGGGGGCGAGCAGCAGCTTGGGCGCTCGCTCGGGGGCGAGCACGCGTTGCGGGTGAGGGTCGAATGTCACCACAGCGACGCGCTCGGCCAGGGCGCGGGCGCGCTCGAGCAGCGCGCGGTGGCCGATGTGGAAGCCGTCGAAGGCACCGAGGCACGCAGCGGTGCCTGGCCCGAGTTTCCACGGGGCCTGCCCCACGGCGGCGCGCGGATCAAGGATGTACATCGCGGCGTCTCTGTCGTTCCGGCGGCGGGGTGGGTGCGCCAACCGTAGCAGCCCGTTGGTGATCGCGGTAGCGCCGTGACGTCCCGTGCTTGCGTCTGGGTGGATGCCTTTGCGATCCTTCTTTGGGTGCGCGCAGGGCTCGCTGCTGGCTGGTTCGCCTTCGTCATCGCCGTTTTCGGCGTAACGCCGGCGCACGCGTGGCTGGACGCGGGGGAACTCGGGGCCGCCGGGGTCCAGTTCGGCGTCATGCACCCGCCTGGGATGCCCGGCCTTGCGCCGCTGCTTGTGCTGGCCCGGTTACTGCCGGTTGGCGGAATCGGCTTTCGCATGGCCCTCGTGTCCGCGCTGATGGCGGCCGTCGCAGCATTCGCGCTCGTGATCGTGCTCGAGCGCCGACGTACCCATCCGCTCGTGATAGGTGGCGCCGTCGTGTGGATGTTGGCCGGGTTGACGTTTGCGCATCACGCCCGGCAGGTGGAGATCTACGCCCCACAGATCGCCGCACTGTCGGTGGTGCTCGCGTGTTTCGATCCGGTGATCGATCGCGAGCGCGCGCTTCCCCTGCGTCTTGTCGGGGTCTTCGTCGGGGCGTGGGCGATCTGGGGTTTCGCGGAGCTTCGCTTGCTGCTGGCACCGATTCTTGCCGTCGCTTGGCTCAACGCATTGCGGCGCCGCCGTCGCTTCGCGCCGTGGGCTCCGCTCGTGGTGCTGTGGGGATCACTTCCCCTGGTGCTGCTGCCGCTAGCATCGGCGCGCGGACCCGAAGTCGACTGGGGCGATCCGCAGACGCTCACGCGACTCGTCGATCACGTTCTCGCCCGCTCGATCCGTGTCGCCTACGCCGATGAAATGCTGCCGCGATCCGTCGCGATGTGGATGGTGCACGCCGGGGGAGCACTGCGTCGTTTCGTGGAGGACCTCGGCGCGGCCGCGCCGGCGGTGGTCGGCATCGCAATGGTTGCCGCGTGGGTCGGACCGCTGCGCCTGCCTGAACGCCGGGCGATCGCAACCCTCACGTGGCTCTTGCTGGGGTCGCTGGTGTACTCCGTTGGGATCAACCCGATGGGTGGCCCCGACCGCCAGACCGGACTGGTGCTCGACGTGGTGGCGATCTGGATCGTGAGCCTCGTGGCAGGGCAGGGGTTCGCCGCGTGGCCCCGATTGGGTTGGGCCGTCCTGCCGCTGGCGTGGACGGTGCTCGTCGTCCCATCGGCTTGGGTCTCGCTTCCAGATGCGGCGGTCACTCGTTCATGGGCGCCCCATGCCTGGAGCCGCGCGGCATTGGATCAGCTGCCACCACGTACGCTCCTACTCCCGCAGTCAGACGATCTCGCGGCCGGCGTGCTGTGGGCGCGAACGGTCGAGGGCGCGCGCCCCGACGTGATCGTCGCGGTCGGCCAACATCTCCACCGCCCGGCGCCCGATCGCATGCGCGAAGATGAGGCACGGATCTGGGATGCCGTGGCCACGCGCGCAACGGAGAGCGCGCGTGTTGCTGCGGCAATCGCCGCGGCCGGCGGGCCCGTGGCGCTCGAGAACGCAGGCGCCGGCGTGTACGTGCAGGTTGACTTCCGGGTGGGTGCGGGGCGATTGCCGCTGTCTGTGGCACCGTCCGGGGGCCCGCGCGTCGACTCGGCCGCCGCCATCGCCAGCGAGATCGACCGGTGGTTGCCCGAGCTCGAGTTGGTCGACGACCGCCGTCGGCTTGCGGTGGCGATCGCGGAGTGGGCACGGGGGTACGTGCGCCAAGGCGGCGACGTGCGCGAGGCCGCACTCGCACTTGAGGATACGCTGGCGCGACTCGATGCCGACCACGGCAGCGCGATGGTCACGCTGGGCGGACTCCACGATCGCATGGGTGATCGCGCGGCCGCCATCGCTTGGACGCGCCGCAGCCTCGAGCTCGAACCCGATCGTCCGGCGGCGTTGCTCAACTTGGCGCTCTATCTTTCGCGCGAACCCGCCGGATGGGGCGAGGCGATCGCGCTATGCCAGCGGGCGATCGAGCTCCGGCCGTGGCGTCGGGATGGCTGGCTTCGTTTGGCGGACGTGCTTGCCGCCCAGGGACAACACGACGCGGCGGCCGCCGCCCGGGGCGAGGCCGAGCGCGGCGATCGTCGTTAGTCAGCCGCGGCCGCGGGCGCGTCGCGTGCCCATCGCGTTGCGTCCCGCAGGCTGCTACCCTGCTGAAATGGTGCGTGCACCTCGCTTCCTCGCCGTGCTCGCCCTGTTTGCCGTCGGCTGCGGCGAGAACAAGCGCGACGTGTTCTTGAAAGGCCTCGAGATCGAAGGTGCCGCCGAGCGGGGACCGTGCCGGCTACACTACCAGTCCAGCACCCAACCGGCTGCGCTCTCGGGTGACACGGTGCAGGAGTGCCTGGAGCTCACGGAGCAGGCGCTGCGTGAGTACGACAAGGCCGCATCGCTCGGCCTCAAGGATCCCGAGTTTGTCAGCGTCCATGATCGGGCCAAGGAACGCAAAGCCAGGCTTGAAGCGATGCTCAAGACGGTGCGGATGATGGAACGCGGACAGACCCCGGGGCAGTAGGAACGCCTACCCATGGTTCGCGGCAGCCGCAAACGATCACGGCGCGCCGCCGCCAACCGTCTCGAGATCTGCGGTCTCTGATCCACGCTCGGTGATGGGTGAGGGTTTCGACCCACCGCGTGCACCGGCGATCGCTGCCTCGGCCTCGCGGATGCTTGCGTGGCCAGGACAGCACGATCGCAGGGCATCTGTCGCGCGTTGGAGCACCTCAAGCCCGCGCGTATGGTCACCCGAGATGAGGAGCGCTCGGCCGAGCCCGACCGAGATCTCCTGCCGCCGCGGATCTCGAGGATCTAGGCTCGCCGCGAGGATCTTGCGCGCCCCTTCGAGGGTTCGCAGCGCCTCGACTGCTTGCCCAGCCGCCAGCTTCACTTCGGCCCGGGCGACCAGCGGAAACGCCTGCAACGGGTGCTCTACGCCGAGCCGACGTGCGACGGCAAGCGCGCGATCGATGGCCTTGTTGGCCTCTGGTGCGCGTCCTAGACGCGCGAGGATCTGCCCGCGTACCTCCAGCGCGGCGACCCGCACCGCGTCGTCGATGCGACCTTCTTCGGCGACACGCTCCACGCGATCGAGGCGCGAAAGTGCATCCTCGTCTGCGCCCGTCGACCAAGCGATGCGCGCGAGTCCAACGAGCGCCTGCGCCGTCGCCGGGTGGTCGGGGCCACGGACAAGCTCTTCGACCCGCAACGACTCGGTGAACTGCTCGCGGGCGACGTCATAGCGCCCGAGCTTCCACGCCATCTCCCCATAGGCGACGCGGACCGCCGCGGCTTCCGGGGTCTCGGCGCCGCTTGTCGCGGTGGCGACCTGCAGAGCGCGCTCCATGATCGCAATCCCCTCGTCAGGCTCGCCGCCGCTGGCAACCGCGTTCGCGAGCACGAGGAGCGCAGGCACCAGCTCGCTTGAATGCGGCCCGGTGATGCTCTCCTGGCGGGTCAGGGCCTCACGAAACGCCGCGCGGGCTTCATCATGGCGACCTGAAAGCGCGAGCATCGAGCCCACGGCGACGCGAAGATCACTCCCGGCGACGTTTCCGACCCTTTGTTCAAGCGCTTCACCCAGGCGAACCCATGGGACAGCTTGCTCGAGATCGACGCGATCCGAGCCGATCACCCCAACCAGCTGCACGATACTCCGCAGGGCGAGGTCGTCTTGCTCGGCCGCGAGCGCGGTGTATACCGCTGAAGTGAGCTCCGCTTCGGCACCTACGACGTCGCCCGCCTGCCGTCGCAGCCGTCCGAGTCGTTCGTCGATCTCGGCCGAAAGCGGTAGATGCTCGCGGGCCACCGCTGTTTCGCGCAATCGCGTGACGTGATCGATGGCGTCACGGATCTTGCCGGCATCGCCCAGGCCCTTGACGCGTGCGAGCTCGGTGCGCGCGTCAAGCACTGCGCGGCGAAGCTGTGGGTCATCGGGCAAACGTGCCGACGCATGGATTGCTCGGTCGCTTGCACAAGCCTCGGGTGCTGCGATCTCTGCGACCGCGTCGAGCGCCCGTTCGACGATTTCTCCGTCCGCCTGGGCAAACAGCTCGGCAATGGCATGGATCTCCTGCGCACGCCACTCGAGGCACAGGAGGCGACCGAGCCGGTCGGCCTCGGGGGCTTGATCGGCAGAACACACAGTGGAGTGAACGTCGCGCCAACGCTGCACTTGGCCGTCGATGGCATGCTCTACAGCGGTCCAGGTCTCGGTCGCGTAGCGCTTGTTCGAGGCGAGAAACGCCGCGCGGCCGCCCGCGCGAATATCACTCGACCAAGCCGCAGCGAGCTTGCCGGCGGCAGCGTCACAGGCGGGCTCCTCCCCCAAGCGATCGAACGCGGCGGCGCCAACGAGCGCGGCTGCCCCGATGGTCGCGGCCGTGATCCACCTGCGGCGCGCGATCGCGGGATCGTGGGCAATCTCGGCGAGTAGGTCAGCCATGGACGCGAAGCGACGTGCGGGGTCCCTGTCGAGCCCACGCAGGAGCGCACGATAGGCCCGGCGCGGCAGCTCGCCACGGTCGCTTGGGGCGTCAATGCGACCGGTCGCGACGGCGTTGACCAGCTCGGTCATGGTCCGGGCAGGAAACGGTCGTCGACCGTAGACGGCCTCGAACAGCGCCACGCAGTAGCTGAACTGATCCGCGCGGGCGTCGACCCGGGCAGAGCGATGTTGCTCCGGCGCCATATAAGCAGGTGTGCCGAGTAGCGCCCCGGTCTCCGTCATGTTCGACTCGAGATCCGCGTGGGTGCGTTCGACATCCGCACGGATTGCGTCGTGATCGGCGTCGTGCGAGCGAGCGCCCTGCAGGGCGAGGCCAAAATCAAGCACGACGATTCGCTCCGGTGCGGTCGGCTGGCCGGCGGCCCGGGCGTTCTCGCTGATCATCACGTTGTCGAGCTTGAAGTCGCGATGCACCAGCCCCGCGGCATGGGCGGCCGCCAATCCCTGGCCAACCGCAAGGAACGCGCGCCGAATGTCTGCCCAACTCCGTTGCTGGGCCCTCAACCAGCGGGTGAGGGTGACGCCGTCGATGAACTCCATCGCGATGTACACCTGACCATCGAACGTTCCGACCTGGTGCACGGTGACGACGTTGGGGTGCGAGACCTTCGCCATCGCCTGGGCCTCGCGCAGCAGTCGCGTATGCATCTGCTCCGTGTGTCCGCCTGACCCATCGCGTCGTAGCAGCTTCACCGCCACTTTGCGGTCGAGCTCGGGATCGTAGGCGGCATACACCACGCCCATGCCGCCGCTGCCAAGCCGCCGCAGGAGCATGAAGCGATCGACGCGCACCAGCTCTTGCGCACCGCCGAACAGCTGCGATCTGGCGCTCGCACGGGCACGCAGGATTTCGGGCGAGCGCATGACGGCCGCGAACATCGCCTTTGTTCCCGCGGTGTCACCCGGCTCGGCGGCCGGTTGCATCGTGGTCTCGAGAGCGATCTCGTCGCGATCGTTGGGGCTCATCGGTGTGGTGTGGCGCGCAAGGTGAAGGAGTGTTGTGAGCCGTCGGCGCGACGAACCGAAACGCGACGCTCTTGCCCCGCGCGCACGTGACGCAAGGCCAGCAGCTCGGCGATCACATCGGCGCCGAACTCGGAGACCGCGAAATCGTCGATGCTCACCACCACATCGCCTTCCGCGACACCGGCTCGATCGGCGGGTGACCCCTTCGCGACGGCACGGACAGTCAACGATGCATTGACCCCTGGGGCGCGCGCTCGATCGGTGCTTAGGCCCAGCGACCCACGCTTGTCGGCGGGAATCACTTCGAGCGAGAGCACTCGAACCGTGCCAAGATCGCGCGCTTCGGCGGCGCGAAGGTCCGCGACGTGGAGCTCTGCGCGAAGGTGCAGCTGGGGCATCGCGAGGAAGCGAACGGTGACCGGCCCTGCCGGCAGATGGTCGATGGTGAATCGTCCGTTGGTATCCACATCGCCGGGTCTACCCCCCTGCATGAGCCCGACGTACTGCATCGCCTGGGCCATCGCCTCGTCCGACGACGCAACGTTGCGCTCGACCATGGCGTGGAGGCCCGTGACCGGGCCTCCACTTGTCGCATCGACCAGGGTCCCGGTAAGCGACGACCAGGCGGTGAGTTGGAGCTCCACTTCCGTGGTTGTGCCCGACTTCACGTCGACATCGCCCGCGGCGACGCCTCCGGGTGCTTGGACAACCACACGCCATCGCCCAGGGTTGAGTCGTTCGAGGGAGAATTCGTCGCTCTCGCGTACAAGCAGCCTTCGGATATCGGGGCCGTCGAGTCGGATCTCGAGGTCGCCGCCCGGGGGCGATCCCACCAACCGACCGTGCAGCGCGCCCACCGGTTGCAGAGTCACCTCGATAGGCTCGGTCGGGCGCACATTCTCGACGCGCGCGATCAGTTGTCCCCGCTGCGCGTGGGTTGTGACCGTATATCGCGGCCGCCGCAGGCCTTCGAGGCGGAAACTGCCATCGGCGCCGGAAACCACGGCCGGCAGCGCGTACACCGGCGACAGCTGCCGCGACATCCCGCGCGCAAGCTCGTCCGGTAGATTGGCCGGCGATCGACCGCCGCCGACCATCCCTTGCCCGAACGTGAGCTCCGCCATGCTCAGCTCCGGCCACGCGACAACCCACGCCCCCGCGACCGGGTTGCCCACATCATCTACAGCGCGACCCACGAGCGCGAGCTCGGTGGCCACGACGAGATCGAGCTCGAGGTCGGCGCGAACGTCCGCGATACGGGTGCGGGCAAGCGGTCCCTGATCGTCTGGATTTGCCCACGGAACGCTGAGGCGGAGATCATCCTGCACTCGGTAGTTGTACTTGCCGGGCTGCAGCCCCGCGATCTCAAAGCGACCCGCATCGTCGGTGACCGAGTCGAACCCGCTCCCCGATAGCATGCCGGTCATCGAAAGGAGTTTTTGCTCTTTGGGCTCGAGGGATACGTTGACCCCGACCACCGGTCGCCCCGTAGGATCTCTTACGCGTCCCGAGACACGATGCCCGGGAACGAGCTGGATCGGCGCCGGGTTGAGATCGCTGTCGCCTACGTCAACCACGATCGATCCGCGCAGGCCCTCCACCGTGCGTGCCTCGATGACATATTCGCCCTGCGCGAGCGGGCCGAGCTCGAACGCCCCGTCTTCGCGTGTGTGCGCCGGGCGAAACGTGCTCATCAGGGAGCTCATCATAGGCTGCACACCGCGTTGGGAGGCGTGGCGCAGATCGATCCACGCGGTCAACGTCGCGTCCGCCTGGGGCTCGACACGCCCTCTCACCTGATACCCGCGGCCGGTCCGGATCAGGTGATCCTCGATGTCACGATCGCCGATCTCCACCGGAGCGTCGAACGAAGGGATCGTCGTGGTCCCCCACGCGATCAGCTGGTACGTACCCGGTGCGAGCCCTTCGACCGCGAAGTACCCGTCGGATTTGGTCGGGTTCGCGAACCTGGTTTTCGCCGGGTTGGCGAAGTCGAAGGCGCTGACGATCACGTCCGCGACCCCCGCCGTCTCGTCCTCGGCAGCCACGACGTACCCCGCAAGTCGGCGAGCGGGATCGACGAGGATCTCGACGTTCTCGACGTGCTCCGCCACGCCCAGTGGCACCGCGGTCGCTTCGACATTCGTCCACCCCGGGGCGGTCGCAATCAGCGAGACGGCGCCGGAGGGGAGTCCGCGCAGTTCGAACCCACCCTCGGCGTCCGTGGTGGCGAGGGGCTCGAAGCCGCTGGAGTCCATGTTGAAGGAGAGCGTGTCCCGTCCGTGCAGGCGCAGGCTCGCACCCGCGATCGGTCGCCCGTCCCCGCGTGCGATCACCCGCCCGCGCATCGACCCTCCGGGCACGAGCCGGAAGTCGCGGGCCCGCGGCGCCTCGGTGACGAGGAGGCTGGAGCGAACACGTACGTGATCCCGATGAACGACCCCGACAGCGTAGCGCCCCACAGCGAGTCGCAAGGCGTAGCGTCCACGAGGATCGGTGATCGCGGCAAACACCGCCGGCAACTGGAGCCCTTGATCGAGCCAGCGGATCACCTCCACGCGCGCGCCGACGATGGGAGCACCCGTGGGATCGGCGACGACGCCGACCACTGGAGTTCCGTCCCGCTCGAGCGCTTGGTCAATACCCGCGTGGTCCCTGCCGGCCGAGAGCACGACCCCGCGCAGCGCAGCCGCCCCAAAGTCGGCACTGGTGACGGTGACGTCGTAACGCCCAGGCGGCAGGCCCTCGGCAGACCAGTGTCCGCTCGCGTCGGTGGTGACAACCACAGGCCCGGCGCTCGAGATGATGTGCGGACGCGTCAAGGCAACAGCAGCGCCCGCCACACCGGTGCGATCGCTGGCCCGTGACACGCGACCGCGGGCGCTGCAGGGGGCCTGGGCATCGCCGGCGCCGCGCCTGGCCTCCCACCGATCGCGAAGCAACGGATCATCGCTGGCGTGCGCGGACACCTCGGCGACCTCGCGTGGCGCGGTGGGGCGAAACCACCACCACCACGCGGCTGCGACAGCGCCAAAGAGCGCGAGCACGCCGGCGAGTGCGAGGTGTCGTACTTTCACGGCCGCTCTCAACCCTCGGCCGGCAGGGAGTCTTTCGCGTCAACCACGGCCCGCATCGCCCGCGCCCAGGCATCGAGGTCCTCCAGAGATCCTTCGAGCTCTCGTGGTGAGCTGGCGATTTGCTCGATCTGCATTCGGACCAATTCCTTCGCCCGGCGAATCCTGGTTTTGGCGGTGCCGAGCGGGATCTCAACCACGTCGGCAATCTCTTGGGCGGTGAGCTGCTCCCAAAACGCAAGCTCGAGCACGACTTGCAGTTCGAGCGGGATCCGCCGCAGGGCGCGGAGGAGCACCTGCTGTTCGCCTCGCTGCGCGACCAAGACGCTCGGCGACGGATCAAGATCGGCGATTGCCGTCACAGAGAAGTCGGGGACGACCTGCCGCACCCGTCCGTGGCGATAGTGTTTGCACAGGATATGATGGGCGATTCGGAGCAGAAAGTTGCGAAATGGCGCGTCCCCCCGGTACCGATCGCGGGCCTCGACGGCGGCGAGGAACGTCTGCTGAACGAGGTCATCGAGCCCGTCGGCCACCTTGTTCGAGAAGAAGCGCGCCACGACTTCGAAGTACCTGTCAAATAGGGCCCCGCCAGAAGCTTGATCCCCGGCACGCCAGGCGTCGAGTAGCCCCTGATCGTCCAAGCCGGTAGCCACGGCCCCAATCTACCAGCTTGCCGGGGAATCGCACCCTTGTCGGATGTGCGGTGGCCCCCGAACGGGGCCGCAATCTCTTGGGTCCCCTCGCGGTACATGGTGTCCATGCTCGACGTTCGTGCGCTCAGCAAGACGTTTCGTGTCGACGGCAAACGCCATGGGGATCCAGATCCGCGCCAGCGGGCGGGCCTCTTTCATGCCCTGCGCCCGGTCAGCTTCACCGCACCCCAAGGCGGGATCGTCGGCGTGCTGGGCCCCAACGGCGCCGGCAAGACCACGTTGCTCCGACTGCTATCCACGGCGTTGCGACCGTCGTCGGGTACCGCAATGCTCGACGGCGTCGACTTGGTGGCCGATCCACGCGAGGCGCGGCGACGAATGGGGTTTCTGTCGGGCAGCACCGGCGTGTACGGCCGCCTGACCGGGCGCGAGATGGTGCAGTACTTCGGCCGCCTCCATCGGGTCGCGGAGCCGGTGCTCGCGCGTCGTATCGACGAGTTGTTTGCCTTGCTACGCATCGGGAGTGCGGCTGATCGTCGGTGTGACACGCTTTCGACCGGCATGAAGCAGAAGGTGTCGATCGCGCGGACGCTTGTGCACGACCCAGACGTGCTCATCCTCGACGAGCCGACGACCGGGCTCGATATCCTATCTGCGCAGGTGATCGTCGAACTCATCGCCCGCTATCGCGAGCAGGGGAAAACGGTGCTGCTGGCGACGCATCATATTCACGAGGTCGAGCAGCTGTGTGACCGTCTCGTGGTGCTCCAAGGCGGTGAGGTTTGCTTCACGGGGACGGCATCCCAATTGCGCGAGCGCAGTGAAAAGGGGCGGCTCGATGATGCGCTGCTTGCAACGCTTCTCCGCCATGCCGAGGTGACCCGTGCTGCGTGACATCTGGGTGATTTATGCGAAGGAGCTGCGCGAGGTGGTTCGCGATCGGCGGACGCTCGTCTTCATGATTCTTCTTCCGATCCTTATCATGCCGGTCTTGGCCGGTGCCGTTTCGTCGTGGATGAGTGACGTTGCCGAGCGCGAGAGCGGTGCAACGCTGCGTTACGCCATCGTTGAGCCTGCGCTTGCCCCGCAACTCGTGGACGCGTTGGCGGACGATCCATCGTTTGCCGCGGTCGACGACCCGTCGCTTGTCCGCGACGGTTCCGCCGCGATTCGCGGCGGCGAGTTGGACTTCGTGCTGACGTTGACCTCCGGTGCCGCCGGCCAGGTTGAGGTTGAGCT
>CADEGN010000211.1 GCA_902826865.1 uncultured Myxococcales bacterium | reverse complement strand
GTCCCGGTGTTTGTTCGTAGCGTCGGGGGCTAGCTGTGGTTGCGCCGCGATGCTGCGCTTTACTGGTGAACCGACCAGCAGCGCCGGCGTTCGGCGCCGCCCAAACCCAAGCCGACGAAGCCATGCCCACTGTTGCATCGCTGCCCTGTGTCCTCGGTCCACTCGTTGTTTCCCTGGCCATCGGGGCCGGCTGCGCCCATGCCGGCGCCGCAACTGCGCCCCCGTTGGTCGCGACGGTGGAACACCGCGTCGGCGGCGATGACGACGCCAGCATCGCCCAACTAGAGCGGAGCTTCGAACGCGCAGCCCTAGTTATCGGACCTTCGGTCGTCGCGATCACTTCCGAGCGGGAGGCGGGCACGGCCCAGATCCCCGCGTTCCTGCGCCCGTTTGGGCCGCCCGATGGAACGATCCGTGGCCTCGGCAGCGGCGTCATCATCGACGCGTCGGGCTACATCCTCACCAACAACCACGTCGTCGAAGGGGCCCAACGCCTGCGCGTGCGCCTCCAAGACGATCGCGAGTTCGAGGCGGAGGTCGTGGGCACCGACGCGAAGACCGATGTCGCGGTGATCCGCATCGAGGCAGACCGCCTCGTCGCCGCGACCACGACCAGTTCCGAGGGCGTCCGCGTCGGTCAGTGGGTGATGGCGGCCGGGAGCCCATTCGGGTTGGCGAAATCGGTCAGCGCGGGGATCGTCTCCGCTGTTGGGCGCGGCGCCATGGGTATCGCTGACTACGGGGACTTCCTCCAGACCGACGCGGCGGTCAACCAGGGGAACTCCGGTGGCCCCCTCATCGATCTGCGCGGGCGTGTGATCGGGATCAATACGGCGATTGCCTCGCAAAGCGGTGGGAGCAACGGTGTCGGTTTCGCGATCCCGATCGACCTGGCCAAAGGCATCATGCGCCAGCTCATCGACCACGGCTCGGTCGAACGGGGTTGGCTCGGGATCGTGATGGGGCGGCTGACGCCGGAGATGGCGGCGTCCTTCGGTCGCAAGGACCACGACGGGGTTCTGGTCGACGACGTCGACCCCAAGGGCCCGGCGGCGGCGGCGGGACTGCGCGCCGGCGATATCGTGCTGGCGATCGACGGCAGGCGGCTCAAGGACATGGGCATGTTGCGCAACCGGGTCGCGGGCAAGCGGCCGGGGACGCGGGTCGAGCTTTCGATCTGGCGCGCCGATGCCGCCAAGAGCGTCACGCTCGAGCTCGGAGCGCTTCCAGGCCAGGCGGAGAGCCGCCCGCCCAGCCGATCCAAGGCGCACAAGCCCAAGCCGAAGGCGCGCCAGGAGCTCGGGCTTACCCTGGCCGATCTCGATGCGGAGCTGCGCAAGCGGTTCAATCTTGGGCCATCGTCCAAGGGCGCGATTGTTACCGAGGTCGCCCAGAATTCGATCGCGGCACTCGAACTCGCGCCCGGCGATGTGCTGGTCGACGTTGCGGGAAAGCCGGTGCGATCGGCGACGGAAGCCTCGCGATTGCTGGACAAGGCCAACCTCGATGCCGGCGTGCGCGTTCGGGTTGTGCGCGGCGCGGTTGGCCACTTCGTGATGTTGCGCCGTCGCCCGTAACGCACCGGTCGAGAACCGGTCGAGAACCGGTCGTGTGACGTTTTCGGTGTGCTGACAACGGTCGTCGTGTTGCGCGGACGCCAGGCATGGCAGCATATTGGTTGATGAGGACCGGCATGCGACCCGCGGTGGGTCGCTGACCGTTAGACGCGATGGTGCAACCCAGGGTGAGCTCGCAAGATGCGCGTGGCCGGACGCATGTGGTCGTGATCGGCGACGGCGCCGTTCTCGAAACGTTGGCGGCCGGAGTCGCGCGGCTCGGATACCCGACGGAGGTCGTGCGGTTGGTGACGGACGACGGCCCTGCGCTCGACGCGTGTGCCCGACTGCACGGACGCGCGCTCTTCGCCCTCGTGCGCGGTGGGGTCATGGATCGCGCGCGGGTCGATCGATTGCGCTCGAGTCTCGGCGGCCTAGGCGTGCCCTTGTCCCGCGCGCTGGTCGTCGATGTCCTCGGGGTCGACGACGTCGCCCGCGCCCTCGAGCGGATCGGTGCGATTGCGGCGCGAATGGGGCCGGCAGACACGAGCGCGGTGCCACCCCCGCCGCCACCGTCGATCAGCGCCCGATCGCAATCGACAGTTCCACCCCGGGCCCCCATGCCGACGGGCAGCGCACTCGCCTTGCCCCTCGCCGAAGCAGCGGCCAAGCACGACGCTCCTCGAGGTCGGATCCTCGCGGGCGTGGCACTCGCGCTCGGCGTCGCGGCCCTCGGGCTCGCGTCTTGGGTTGCGACACAGCCAGGGCCCGATCATCCGCGCGACGTAACGGTGAGCCCTGCGACCGCAGCGGCGGATCGCACGGTGCGCGAGGCACCCGCTGCCGCGGCGGACGTAGCAGCGCTTGCTGCGGCACCGACCGTCGCAGTACCCGCCTTGCCCCCGGTGGAAGATGCACCCGAGCTCGCCGCCGCCCTCAAGAAGCGCGAGATTCGAGCGCTAGATCTACTCGTGATCGCACCCGAGGCGAAGAAGCCGATGGGGTTCGCCGCCGCCATGTCGTATTGTGCGGCCCTGGAAGTCGCCGGAGTCTCTGGTTGGCGCTTGCCGGAGATCGGCGAACTCATCTCGATGTCCCGCGCGAGGTTCCTGCGCAAGGGTTCGGTGTGGAGCGGAACCAAGGGGGACAGCCACGGGGATCTGCGACTCGTCCTGGTGATCAAGCGCGAGCGGATCAGCCCCATCCCCGTGAAATGGGATGGCGGCCGGGTCGTGTGCGTGCGCGAGCGCGTGTAACCGTCGCGTCAGACGGGGCCGCCGTGGACCGCCGGCGCGACAGCGGGCGCGGTCTGCGGCGCTCGACGTTCGAATTGACAGTCTCGGCCGATCGGCGACACTCGCCGCCATGGCTCGACCCAGCATCGAGATCGGCCGCTCCCTGCGACGCGCCGGATGGCTCGGCATGCTCGTCGCGGCCAGCTGCGGACGCAGCGATTTCGACCTCGTCGCGCAAATCGGCAGCACGAGCGCCGCGGAGAGCAGCACGGGTTTCTCGATCGAAAGCAGCGGCTCGCCCGGCACGCTCGGGTCCGACGATGGCCCGGAGGAGACCAGCACCACCTCCTTCGGGGCGGATACGACCAGCGCTGACGTTACATCGAGCTCGAGCGGGAGCTCGAGCGGCAGCTCAAGCGACAGCTCGAGCTCCGGTGAGTCGTCGACGACGACGACGGTGGAATGCGGGATGGGCGAGTACCCGTTCGAGGCCATCGTTCGCAGCGCCGAGGATGCCGACTCACTGGCGGGATTCGATCGCATCGCCGGCTCTCTGTACATTCAAGAGTTCAGCGGCAGCGACCTGTCGCAGTTGCACTGCCTCCGGGAGATCGGCGGCGTGCTGGACGTGCGCAACAATCCCGACCTCGGCGATCTCAGCGGCCTCGACAACCTCGAGTCCACCGGCGGGTACGTCTACATCACCGCCAATCCGGGGCTTAAGTCGCTCACCGGGCTCGGTCAGCTCGCGTCGGTGGGTGATTTCTTCTTCGTGACCAATTCGCCGTCGCTCACCACTCTGTCGGGCGTCGAGTCACTCAGCCATGTCGCCGGTCGCGTGCGCATCTGGAACATGCCGGTATTGTCATCCCTCGCCCCGCTTGGGGCGCTGTCGGGCGCGGTCGGGGGGATCGAGATCGGCGAGAATCCCCTGATCACGGATCTCGATGCCTTCGCCGGCGTCACCGGTGCCAGCGGCGGGATCGACATCCGCGACAACGCACAGCTGGCGGATATATCTGGGCTCGGCAACCTCTCCGGCCCAGTGGAGCGGCTTTGGATCGTTCGAGACGGGACGCTTGGCTCCCTACAGCCGCTGTCCGGTATCACATCCGTCGGCACCGAACTACGCATCGAAGGCAATGTCGCGCTCGACTCGCTCGCCGGCCTTGGCAATGTCGCCGTGGTTGGAAGCAACTTGAACATCCTCGCCAACCCGGGAATCGACAGCTTGGACGGTCTGCAGTCCCTCGATGTGGTCTCGGGGAACGTCGTCATCTCGGGGAACGCGTCCCTGACGTCGATCGAGGGGCTGATCGGGCTAGAGACTGTCGGCAACTTCTTGTTGATCGAGAACAACGATACCCTGCCCGATCTCGATGGTCTCGACGGCGTGACGATTGTTGGCAACGGGTTGTGGATCCAGCACAACCCTGCGCTCGTTGACGTCGATGGTCTCGCCAGCGTCACGGTCGTCGGCGGGATCCTTTCGATCACGGACAACGCCTCGCTTGTGACGATCGACGGTCTCGCCAACCTGGGCGTCGTCGGTGAGCTCGTGCGGGTGATTTTCAATCCCTCCTTGGTCACCATCGATGGCCTGATCGGTCTACAGTCGCTACCCGATGGCTTGCGGATCCAGAACAACGCGTCGCTTGCCGACTGCGCGGGGTGTGGCGCATCTCGCCTCTGTTGGGCGTCACCTCGTGATCCGCGACAACGCCAGCCTCGACAATCTCGATGGTCTTGCCGAGCTAACCGATGTCGGTGACGATGTCGTCATTCTCGCCAACGAGACGCTGACCAGGGCTAACCTCCCGGCGCTCGCGACGGTCGGCGGTGGGCTGCAGATCCGCGAATGTCCGGCGCTGGTCAGCTGGACCGGGCTGGGCGCGTTGGTCGAGACCGCCGAGTATTTCCACGTGTCAGAGAACACCGCGCTCGCCAGTATTTCGGTCGCAGATGCACTCGTCTCGGTGGGCGGCGACTTCACCATCCGCAACAATCCAAGCCTCAGCAACATAGCGGGGTTCGGCTCGCTCGCTACGGTCGACGGCGACTTCACAATCAGGACCAACCCCGCGTTGCCGACGTGTACCGCGCTGGAGCTGCTCGCCGGGACGATGGTCGGCGGGACCGTCTCGGTGACGGGTAACCTACCGGATGCGTGTGGGGGCTAGATCTCGCGTGCGTGCGTTCGTCGCGACGCACGCGCGCGCGATCGTCGTGTTCTTCATCGCCTTAACAGTCTCCATGTTGTTCGTGGGGCGGCGCCTGGGCCAACCGAGCCAACACCCGCATTTCGTCGTCATGGCGGACGGGTGGCTGGACGGAAGCCTCGCGCTGTCGGGTAAGCCCCCGGGTTGGTGCGGCAAAGACGATCGTGCGCAAGGCCGGTGCAAGGAGCATCGCTACGACGACTGGGCGGTGGTTCACACGCTCGAACTTGCTGACGGGACGTCGCTGCAAGCCTCGCGCTGCCGCACGCCCGCGTGTGACTCCCGCCTCCGAGCCGCGCGCGTGCAGACCTGGTGGGTCCTCGGCGACCGATGGCGTGAGTTCGAACCGCGCGAGATCGTCGCCACGCACGAGACGTGGTACGTGAGCTTCCCGCCGGGACCGGCGCTCATGATGTTGCCGGCGGTGGCGCTGTTTCACGGCCGCACGCCCGACGTATTGCTGACTTGCGTTTTTGCGGCGTTGATTCCCGCGCTGTTGTTGGCGTTTCTCGATCGCGAGCGCGGTCGGAGTCGCGAAAACCTGTGGATCGTCGCGGCCTGGGCGCTCGCGTCGCCGGCGATTTGGCTGGGCGCCCATGGCCGGGTTTGGTTCACGGCGCAGATCTGCGGCGCGCTCGCGCTCGTGGCGTATCTCGACGCGGCTTGGAACGCCCGCCGACCGGCCCTCGCGGGCGTTTGCCTCGCGCTGGCGATCGCCTGCCGTCCGATCAACCACTTGCCGGCGATCGCCGTATTCGCGTGGATGTGGTGGACCAACGGCAGGCGTCTCGGCGCAGCGCTGCGGTTTGCGATGCCGCTGGTCATGGCTGCGGCCGCGATGATGACGTTGAACTGGCTGCGGTTCGCTGATCCGCTGGAGTTTGGACATCGCTACCTCGACATTCGCTGGCAGGCGCGGATCCAAGAGACCGGTCTGTTTGCGCCTGCATACCTCGGTCGCAATCTGCAGTGTCTGCTCACGCTGCTTCCGCAGCTGCAGCCGGGGCTGCCGTGGGTCCACGTCTCGATCCACGGCATGGCGATTTGGTTGAGCTCGCCCTGGATCGTTGCGTTCACATGGGCGCGCGATCGGTTTTCGGGCCGCGGCGCCCTCGCTCTGGCCGCAGTAGGTTCGGCCGTGCCGTCGCTGCTGTACCAAAATAGCGGGCAGGTGCAGTACAGTTACCGCTTTGCTGCCGACTGGTTGCCGCTCGTGTTGGTGTCTCTCGCGTTCGGCGGAGCTGCGCGGCGCCGTGCGTTCGCGGCGTTGGTCGTGATCGGAGCTCTGGTGTCCGGTTGGGGGGCGTGGTGGTTCGATCGCGCGCCAGGTCGGCTCTTCGTCACGCAGCCTATTGGTTGGCCGTTCGAGGCCGAATGAAACCGGTCAGGGATCACGCTACGGCGCCGATTCGATGATTCGACCGAGCATCGCAATGATCGACTCGCCGGCGATCGCTCCCGCACAGACAAATGCGATCGCTGGACCGTGATCGCGGTGGCGCGCCTGCCAAGCGGCCGCCGCGAATCCGCCGAAGGCGAAGGCCCAGCCCATCGCCGGTGGAAACAGGACGCCGAGGGCGACTGCCGGCGCCGACGGAACCCAACGACGAACGGACTTGGGTCCGCGTCTCGCGGCGAGGGGGAGCAGGACACCGAGGACGGCGCCGACGACCATCGCGGTGGGTACGCCAGCGGCGGGTTGCCAGCCGCTTGACAGCGAAAGGGCCACCGCACGCCACGCCTGGGCCGCCGGTGCCGGCCACAGCGTGGTGCCGATCTCTGCCGGATCGACGAGGAGGACGAACGCCGGCACCACGGTCGCGGCGCCGACGAGCACACCGATGACCTGCGCCACCGCCTGGCGGTGCAGCGGGAGGCCGAGCAGCGCTGCGCAGCGCAGATCGGTCGTGGCGTCGGCGCAGCTGGCAGCAGCGCCGGTGGCGATCGAGGTGGCCATGAGGTTGCCAAACAAGGCCTGAGGTTGGGCAACGCCCACTCCGAGTTGGACCAGTTTCCCGCATGCGCCGGTCGGAACCACGTCGGTCTCGCCGGCGATGCGGGTACACACCAAGGCGAGCGCGAACGCGGCCGCGATCCCAGCGATCGCGAGCCCAACAGGCACTTCCACGGCCGCGACGGCCCACAGCAGTACGGCGAGCGCGGCGAGGCCGACCAGCCGGGGATGCCGCTGCTGGCCCTTCGCCACCGAGCGTGCAGCCGGGCGCACCGCCGCAGCCATGTCGACCAGCGACGCGACCACCAAAAGTGGCACGGCGAACCAAAGCGCCCAGCCGATCGCTACGTTGTAGTCGGTGGACGCGATCACACCACAGGCGGCAAGCATCGGGATCAACACGGTCCAGCAGGCCAGGGTGCCACCGGCGACGCTGGCCGCGGCCCGGCGACCCGCCAACGCACCCCCGGCGAGGGCCACGGCCGACAGCTCGATCACGAACCCGTGATCGACCAACCACGCCACCGCTGGGTGCCATGACGACCATGTCGGCGACGGCAGACTTCGCGCTGCGATGACGCTGCCGTGGGCAGCCCAAAGTCGCGGGATCACGCCAGTTGCGGCCTCCCAAATACCCGCGCACGCAAACGCGACGAGGAGGGGACGCAGGCTTGATTTCGCAAGTTCGGTGGCGCCATCGCCGAGGCGCGCGAGCACCTCCGCGGTTGCGCGCGCGCTCGGGAAGTTGAGGCTTGCGTCGTCCACGAAGCGCCACCGCATCGACCATGCGATCGCGACCCCGAGCAGGGCGACGAGCGCGGTCCAACCCACCAGCACCATCGTCGGCAGGTGCCGACCATCGATCATCGCCCAAGCCGCTACGGCGGTGGCGAGGTTAATGCCCGTCGAGTATCCCGCCGCCGAGGTCATGGCGGCGAGGGCCGCGAGCTCGGCCCGCGTCGGCGGACGCCCATTTCGTTGCAGGCGCGCGGCCCAGCTCAACCCGGCTGCGCCCAGCAGGGCGGCGGTCACCACCACGCCGCTGCTCCAGCCCAGGCGCAAGGCAACGTAGAGATTGGAGAGCCCAAACAGCGCGCCGAGTAACGCCCCGAGGACGAGCGCACGGGCGCTCGGCGTCAGGCCCTCGCCAACGTCGGGCTCGTTGGGCACGTCTCGGCGAGTCTAGGGCGGCCCGCGAAATTTGCGCAACACGAAGCCATTCCCTCCCGGGATGGCCTACACGGATTCACCGATCTCGACCCGGTAGCTCACGATCATCCGTGCGCCATTCCAGGCCGGGAACCCAAACTCGTAGAGCGACCGGCGAGCACAGGCCTGCACCACCGGATGCGCGAGGCTGGGCGACGGCTTGACCGACACGGCGCTAACCTTCCCGTTCGGTTCGAGTTCGAATTGAAACTCGAGCTCGCCCTCGACGAATGGATCGATATCGCTGTAGCAGGCGGCCAAGTCGATGCATTCGAAGATCCGCGGCTGGACCCCGAGCAAGTGGGCGTGCAGATCGACGTCCTGCGGGCGTGCATGCCCGGAGTCCATGTTGGTGGTGCGCGTGCGGCTGCGCTTGAACTGCGGGATCCCGGTGTCGTCGGCAACCGACTCCTTCGGCGGAAGCTTGCCATCGACGTACGGACACGCCGCGCCCGCCTCGACGAGCGTACCCGCCTGCGGGCTGTGCTCACGACGCATCTCGGCGATCTCTCCGTCCATGCACGAACCGAGTTCGCAGTCGACAGCCGCGGCGCACGTACCGTCGGCACAGGGATCCGGTTCGGCCGAAGCTTGGCCGCGGTGACATGCGATGATCGACAGCAGCGCGAGGCTAGGGGGGGCGAGCCGCGACACCATGATCCGACGCTAGCACCTCTTCAAGTTCTGAGGCGTGTTCCCCATGACACGGGGCGGCGTTTTTCCGCGGTTTCCCAGCGGATGTGCGACCACAACGCTGGTCGTGTGTGTTGCGTTCGTCGCACTACGTCCGGAGCGCGCCGCGAAATCGCTCCGATAGCGCCGCGTGACGCGTGCGGTTGCGTGACGTGCGACACCTGCGTCGATCTCGCGAGTTGACGCGGCCGCGCCGCTGGTCGGGCGATCGTGCGCAGAACAGCCGCGCGGGACAGCCTTCCGTGCGGCAGCGATCGACCCCGGCGCTCACGAATTGGCCCGTAAGTCCGTGAAAGCTGGGCGAGCTCCAAACCGTCGAACATGGTGCTCTTCGTCCCCAAAAGCCAACGTGAGCGCGTGCATGCGTTTGAAGTACAGGCCGATGTCGTGCTCGTCCGTGATACCGATCCCGCCGTGGAGCTGAACGGCTTGTTGAGCGACGAATCGACCGCTCATCGCCAACTGGACCTTGGCCGAGCTAGTCGCGTGGTGGCGTACGTCGGGGTTGTCGTGGTCGGCGCGCGCCGCGGCCAGGGCGAGGATCGAACGCACGAGTTCGACTTCGACGAACATCTCGACAGCGCGGTGCTGGAGGGCTTGAAATGACCCGATCGGCACCCCAAACTGCTCGCGCGTCTTGAGGTGTGAAAGCGTGAGCTCGAGCGCGGAACGACAGACGCCGAGCCCCTCGGCCACAGTCATCGCGGCCGCCGCATCAAGTCCGCGGTCGAGGGCGTCGCCGGGGTCGCCGCCGGTCAATCGCTGGTCGCTCGGGACGTGGGAGTCGAACTCGAGCATCGCCGCCCCCTGGCCGTCGATGGTGCGGATGGAGCGCACTGTGAGTCCTTCGGTGCCACAGGGCACCACGAACAATGCGGGCTCGCCGCCAACGAGGGCCGAGATCACGAAGACATCGGCATGCTGGCCGCCGAGGACGAACTCCTTGCGCCCTCGCAGGCGGTAGCCGTCAGCGACCGCGACGGCGACCGCGGAGTGCGGTCGAGGGGAGAAGCGATGGCCGGGCTCGTCGTGGGCAAGCGCCACAATCGTGCGTCCCTCCATCATCGCGCTCAGCCAGCGCTGGTGCTGGTCGGGCGTACCCGCGCGAGCGAGTACGGTGCCCGCTAGCACGATCGACGCCAGGTAAGGCTCGGGCACCAGGGTGCTGCCGAATACCTCGAGCAGCACGGCAACATCCACGAAGTTGCCGCCAAAGCCCCCGACATCCTCCGCGAACGGGAGTGACAGCCATCCGAGATCACCCATCTCGCGCCACAACGCGCGATCGAGCGCGCCGTCGCGAAGTTTGCGGGCGCGGGAGAGCGGGGAGCGCTGTTTCACGAACGCGCGCGCGTTCTGTTGTAGGAGTTGCTGTTCTTCCGATAGCTCGAAGTTCATGGCGGATCCGCTACGCCCCAGGCAGGCCGAGGAGCATCTTGGCGATGATGTTCTTCTGGATCTCGTTCGAGCCACCGTAGATCGTGGTGGCGCGGTTGTAGCAGTAGCCCGAGGCGACCCATTGCTCGAGCTCGGGAATGACGCCCGGTTCGTTGAACCATGCCAACGCATGGCTGCCCATGAGGTCGAACGCGAGCTCGAAAGTCTGTTGGTAGATCTCGGAGCCGCGCAGCTTCAGGATCGAGGACTCTGGGCCCGGCGCGTGGCCAAGCGCGGCCCCGGCTAGGGCGCGGTAGTTCGCCATCTGCAGCGCCTGCAGCTTCACCTCCAGTCGCGCGATTCGGCTGCGCCAGGCAGGGTCGTCGATCAGCGCTTGGCCACCGTCGGTGGTATCGGTGGCGATCCGCTTGATGCGCCGAATCATCCGCTGTGACGGCCCCACGGCGGCGATCAACGTACGCTCGTGGCCAAGGAGCGCCTTGGCCACGGTCCATCCGCCATCGAGCGGGCCGATCAGGTTTGCGCGTGGGACCCGGACGTTGGCGAAAAACGTGTCACAAAAGGCTGGCGTGTTGCCGATCGTCAGCATCGGCCGAGCCTCCACTCCCGGGGTTTTCATGTCGACGAGCAGAAACGAAATGCCCGCCTGTTTCTTGGCGCCCGGGTTGGTACGAACGAGGCAGAAGATCCAGTCGGCATACTGCGCGTAGGTGGTCCACGTCTTCTGGCCGTCGACGATCAAGTCGTCGCCGTCGATTCGTGCCGTCGTCCGCAACGAGGCCAGGTCACTGCCGGAGCCTGGCTCCGAGTATCCTTGGCACCAGACTTCGTCGCCGCGCAGGATCGGCGGCAAGAATCGCTCTTGCTGCTCCGGCGTGCCAAATTGCATGATGGCCGGTCCGACCATCGACAGGCCGAACGGACTCAGGGCCGGTGCGCCCGCGAGCTCGAGCTCCTCGGTCAGGACGAATCGCTGCGTCGCGGTCAGCCCCGGGCCGCCGAACCGCTTCGGCCAGTGCGGTGCGACCCAGCCGCGGGCAAAGAGAATCTTGTGCCAGCGCATCACGTCGGCCATGTCGAAGTGAGCGTCGATCTCGGCTTTCGCGGCGATATCCGTCGGCATTGACTCGCGGATCCACGCGCGGACTTCGTGGCGGAAAGCGTTGTCCTCGGCGGAAAACGAAAGGTCCATCGCCGCGAAGCGTACCAAGGAACGCGGGGGCGGGGCGTGGGCGCGGGCCGAGGCCGGGAGGGGCGTGCCGGGTGGAGATCTCAGCGGTGCGCCACGGCGCGGGCTCGCGTCACTCGATGACGAGGTCGATATACAAGCCGCTGGCCGCGTTGACGCCGTGGATGTCGGCGGCGCCAGAGCGTTCGAAGGTTGAGAACACGGCGTCACCGTCGAGGTTGCCGTACGCGGAGGCGGTGAACTGGCAGTCGCCGAATCCCGTCAGCGTGTTGGTCGAGCGGAAGTTGTAGTGGAAGTAGTGGCCCTGCTCCTGGGCGAAGTTCAAGGCTGCCCACACGGAGTTGTCGGTCCACTCGGCGATGTCGTAGTAGCCCGCGCCGGCCGGTGCGCCCGAAGGCACGCAGCGTCCACCGGGCCCGACGCTGCAATCAATGCTCGGGGTGAAACCCGCTTCGCCACCGGCCGGTGTGGCCAGGGGAGTCGGGCACAGGTGGGTTGCCCGGGCGGTTGTTGAGCCCGTGCCGATCGTCTCGACCTGCCCACGATCGACGTGCTCGCCCGCGAAGTAGGCTGCGGTCGAGTCGTACATCTTGGCCAGGTTCACGCGTGCCTCGGCGGTCTTGGTCCGGCGCATGTATCCCGAGACGGCAGGGATCGCAGCGGATGCGAGGATTCCGAGGATCGCGACGACGACGAGAACCTCGACCAACGTGAAGCCTGCTACTCGGCGGGTTCGAGTGCGCACTGCCATGGGTTCGATGGCGCGCGCCACCGCCTGGGGGGGTTCGTACATCGGCCTTGAGATAGGATGACGTGCAGCGGCCTCGCCGGCCACACGTGTCGACCCGTTTCGACAATGATCTGTGGCGCTGCGCGATCGCGTTCGTCCGCTAGCGCGCGCGCGAGTGACAATCCGCGGCACCTGGGTGCCGCTGCACGGCACCCCCGTCCCTGGCCGGGCCGGTCGAGAGGCATGCAGCGCCCGTGCTCGCGAGTCCGCGCATCGTCGGGCGCGAGCTGGTAGCCTGGGGGCGCGCTTCCGGTGACCGACGCAGCCATCGACTCCCAGCAGTTCGTCGAGCTGGCGGACTACCCGCTGCCCCGCCTGCTGTTCCGCCTGCTCTCGAAACGCTTCACCGGAACGCTCACGGTGGGGCAACCCCCTGCCGGCACGCCGCGAATCGTGCGCTTCCGCGGAGGCATGCCGATCGCGACGGATTGGGAAGTGGCGGGGACTCGCCTCGGTGAGATCGTCGCAGCACAGGAGTTGCTCGACCCGGCGAAACTCGCTGCATTGCTCGGAGAACGGGGTGAGCGACTCGGTAAGCGGCTCATCGCCGCCGGCGTTGAGTCGAGCCAGGTGGCCAACGCACTGCGCACGCAGTGTGTCCGTCGCATGCTCGACATGTTCGTGCTCGAACATGGCCCCGCCAGCCTCGCCAATCTGCCGGATGTTGACAATGCCGATCTCCTCCAAGTCAACGTCCTCGAGTTGGTCCATCGCGGGGTCACTGCGGCGTACGATGTCGCGCGCGTCCGTCGCGAGCTTGGGGCGGACGCCGCTGCAGTCTTCAGTGTGACACCTGCAGCTGGCCGCTACCTCGACCAGTTCCGATTCCGGGGCGATGACGCCTCGATGCTCGCCGTTGTTGGTAGTGGGGCGGCGGATCTCGAAGCGCTCGAACGGCTACCTGGCGCGAGTTCCCACCGGGCTGCGCAGGTGATCTACACCCTGTGGGCATGCAACATGCTCGAGGCCAACCTGCCCGAGGTCCCTCGCCTGGTCCCTGCCGACG